>JALOTG010000160.1 GCA_025458005.1 Thiobacillaceae bacterium | reverse complement strand
CGCGCTACGCCAGCCTGATCTACAACGGCTACTGGTGGGCGCCCGAGCGGCTTGCCCTGCAGGCCCTCATCGACCACACCCAGTCCCGCGTCAACGGCTGGGTGCGTCTGAAGCTCTACAAGGGCAACGTCATCGTCGCCGGCCGCGATTCCAGGACCGACTCCCTGTTCGACCCCGGCATCGCCACCTTCGAGGACGATGCCGGGGCCTACAACCAGGCCGACGCGGGCGGCTTCATCAAGTTGAACGCCCTGCGCATGCGAATTGCTGCAAAACTCGAGGCCGCCAAGCTCGCCGCCAGGAGAAAGTGATCATGCCCCAGTTCGACAACGTCAGCGTCATGAAGCAGGCCAACGTCTATTTCGAAGGCAAGTGCGTCTCCCACACCGTGCTGTTTGCGGACGGCACGAAAAAATCGGTGGGCGTGATCCTGCCCGCCGCCCTCACCTTCAACACCGGCGCGCCGGAGACCATGGAGTGCGTGGCCGGCCGCTGCCGCGTGCGCCTGAAGGGCGAGAGCGAATGGAGCCACTACGGTCCCGGCGAGTCGTTCAGCGTACCGGGCAATTCCAGCTTCGACATCGAGGCGCTGGAGCCCTATCACTACGTCTGCCACTTCGGGTAAAGCGGCTCGATGACCACCATCGCCGTCGTCAGGAAGGCCGGCCGGATCGCCATCGCCGCGGACACATTGACCAAGTGGGGGCCGGGCAAGGAGTCGGCCGACTACATCGTCAACCACACCAAGCTGCTGCAGGTGGGGGAAAGCTGGCTGGCGGTGTCCGGCAACGCCACCTTCAAGCATGTCCTGGACGACTGGTTCGCCCATCCCACCCGGCGCGCGACCCCGCTGCGCAGCGCGCAGGAGATCTTCACCGCCTGGCAGAAACTGCACAAGGCGATGAAGGAGGACTACTTTCTGCGTCCCGAGGAGCACGAGGACGACGCCCTCGAGTCCTCCCGCCTGGACGTGCTGATCGCCAATCCGCACGGCATCTTCGGCGTGTCCGGCCTGCGCACGGTGCAGGAATACCTCCGCTTCTACGCCTTCGGCAGCGGCACCGAGGTGTCCCTGGGGGCGCTGTACGCCGCCTACGACCTGCCTGACCGGGACGCCGAGGCGCTTGCCCGGCTGGCCATCCAGGCGGCCGCCGAGTTCGACGACGGCACGGGGCTGCCCATCGAGTCCCGGGTCATCGACCAGCAAGCATAACGGGTGCCGGCATGCCTTCCTTCGACATCGTCTCCGAGGTGGACAAGCAGGAACTGAAGAACGCCGTGGACCAGGCCAACAAGGAGATCGCCAACCGCTTCGACTTCAAGGGCTCGGACGCCCGCGTCGAGCAGGCCGACTACGTGCTGACCGTCTACGCCGACGATGACTTCAAGCTGGACCAGGTGCGCGAGGTGCTCACCGGCAAGCTGACCAAGCGCAACATCGATGTCCGCTGCCTGGACATCGCCGAGAAGAGCGAGAAGGTGTCCGGCAACAAGGTCAAGCGTCAGGTCACGGTCAGGAACGGCATCGAGGCCGAGGTGGCCAAGCGCATCGTCAAGCTGATCAAGGATGCCAAGCTCAAGGTCACCGCCAGCATCCAGGGCGAGACGGTACGTGTGTCGGGTGCCAAGCGCGACACCCTGCAGGAGGTCATCGCCCTGGCGCGCAAGTCGGTGACCGACGTGCCCCTGCAGTTCATCAACTTCCGCGACTGACCGCGGTTCTCCGCTGGCAACGAGGCGCCGGGATCATCCCCGCTCGGGATGCCCATGCCCGCCGGTCAGCGGCACGAAGGCCACCCCCAGCACGTCCCGTTCGCGGATCCCGCCGTCAGGCCGCTTTTCCACCACCCGCAGTTCCTGGGACCAGCCCGGCAGGCCGACGGGGATCACCAGACGAGCGCCGGGCTTGAGCTGATCGACCAGGGGAGGGGGGACGTGAGGCGCGGCGGCGGTGACGATGATGCCGTCGTAGGGGGCGTGCTCGGGAAGCCCCGCGTAGCCGTCCCCCTGGCGGACCGTCACGTTGTCATAGCCCAGTTCGGCCAGCCGCGCTTGGGCGTCTGCGGCCAGGGGGGCGATGATTTCCAGGCTGTAGACCTGCTTCACCAGCCGGGACAGGATCGCCGTCTGGTAGCCCGAGCCGGTGCCCACCTCGAGGATTACGTCGTCGGGCCGCGGCTCGAGCAGGTCGGTCATCAGGGCGACGATATAGGGCTGCGAGATGGTCTGGCCGTGGCCGATGGTTAGGGGACCGTTGTGGAAGGCCAGGGCGCGCAGCGCCTCGGGCACGAAGCGCTGCCTCGGCACCTCGGCCATGGCGGCCATCACCCGCTCGTCGAGGGCGTCCTTGCCGATATCGCGCCGGGTCACTTCCACCTCCCAGCGGATGTCCCGCAGCATGCCTTGCAAGCCGTCGTCCATGTCTCTCATGCGGTCATTCTGCCGCTCGGCCGCCACGCAGGCCAGACTTGCGCCAGAACCGCCAGGCC
Source organism: Thiobacillaceae bacterium (assembly GCA_025458005.1). Lineage (GTDB taxonomy): Bacteria > Pseudomonadota > Gammaproteobacteria > Burkholderiales > Thiobacillaceae > JALOTG01. The sequence goes on along the minus strand of JALOTG010000160.1, from coordinate 4,522 downwards.
TCCAGGGGGGTGAGCGAGCGGCGCAGCGCCAGCGCGCCGGTCGTCTCCAGCCCCAGCTGGCGCAGGCCACCGCCGCGCAGACGCCGCAGGGCGGGCCTGAACCAGAGCCGGTCGAGGCGAGCCAGGTCCTCGAGCATGTCGTCCGCCGTCTCCTTCTGCGGCAGTTCCAGGATCGCCAGGGTGTCCCCGGTCGTCAGTTCCGCCAGGCCCCCGGCTTGCCCGTGGGGAAGGCCCGCCGCCTCGGCTAGGGCCAGGGCGGTGGGGTGCGCCGCGGCCAGCCGCGCGAAGCCCGGCGCGGGCAGGGCTGCGTGGCGGCCGGCCCCCCAGAACCACAGGCTGTTGACGGGCGGCAGGCCGCGCACCTCCCGATCCTGGTTGACGGGGTGGTCGTGCAGCAGCATCTGGACCTCGGTGAAGCGGGCCAGCCAAGTCCAGGCGTCGCCGCCGACGGGCAGGTGGGCGTCGATGGGTCTGCCTGCCACGGCGTCGGGGGGCGAGGTGCGCAGGTCCGGCACGGCCTCGACGCGCAGGTACCAGCGCTCGGCGCTGGGGGCCAGGAAGGTGAGACCATCGGCGGAGAAATGCCGGTTGAGGTCGGCCACCAGGGTCTGCGCCTCGTCCGGCTGAAGCACCAGATCGGCGGTGCCGACCAGCATCATGCGGTCCTGGTGGAGGCGCAGGCAGACCGGATCGGCGCGCATCCACGTGGCCTCGCCCGGCGTGATGCCCTCCCCGGCCAGGGTATAGGGGGCCAGGGGCAGGTGCGCCGGCAGGCCGAACAGCCGGCCCAGGGCGGCGCTCAGGCCGGACTCGGCCGGCTCGGGGCGGCCCCGGTCGAGCAGCGCCGCCAGTGCGGGCGCGTGGCGGCGCAGGACGGCCGCGCCGCCCACCCACTCCGGGTGGGGCAGGTTGTCCAGGATCAGGTGCAGCCGCTTCATGATGACGGTACGCCTGGCCCTTCAGCGCATCTGGTCGATCAGCCGATCGTAGGCGTTGGCGAACAACACCACCCCCTGTTGCTGCAGTTCGTCGCCCACCGCCTCGGGCAGGATGCCCAGGTCTTCCAGCCTGACCAGGTGGGCCTCGGCGTCGGCCACGCCGGTCTCCAGGGTGGCGGCGACCCGGCCGTGGTCGAGCAGGGCGGCGAGGGTCTTGTCCGGCAGGGTGTTGATGGTCTCCGGGCCGATCAGGGGCTCCACGTAGAGCAGGTCGCCATAGGCGGGGTTCTTGGTGCCGCTGCTGGCCCACAGGGGGTATTGCGGCCGCACCCCGGCCGCCATCAGTTCGGTGAAGGCGGGCCCCTGGAACAGCTCGCGATAGCGCTGGTAGGCCAGCCTGGCCATGGCCACCGCCGTACCGCCACGCATGCGCAGGGCCTCCGGGGTGGCCAGGGCGTCCAGGCGCGCGTCCACCAGGGTGTCCACCCGCGACAGGAACAGGCTGGCCACCGCCTTCAGGCGCTGCGGGTCGCCGCCGCCGTCGAGCCAGGCGCGCGCGCCGCGGATGTAGGCCTCGAACACGCGCACGGTCTGGCGCAGGGAGAAGAGCAGGGTGACGTTGACCCGCACGCCCGCCGCGGTGAGACGCTCGAAGGCCCGCACGCCCGCCGGGGTACCGGGCACCTTGACGAGCAGGTTGTCGCGCTCGACGAGGAGGACCAGGCGCCTTGCCTCCGCCAGCGTGCCGTCCTCGTCGTGGGCCAGGCGCGGCGTGACCTCCAGGCTGACATAGCCGTTGTCCCCGCCGCTGGCCTCGTGCAGCGGCCGGAACAGGTCGCAGGCGGCGCGGATGTCCGCCACCGCCAAGGCCTCGTAGCGGCGCTCGGGATCCGCTTCCTGCGACTTGAGGCGGGCGAGGTCGTCGCGGTAATGGGGGCTGTCGCTGACCGCCTTCTGGAAGATGGCGGGATTGGACGTGACGCCGCTCACCCCGGCGGCGATGAGTCGCGCCAGTTCGCCTTCCCGCAGCAGGGTCCGGGACAGGTTGTCAAGCCAGATGCTCTGTCCCAGCCGGGACAGTTCGTGCAGCCTCGTCATGTCGTTCTCCTAGGGTTGCCTGAATGCCATGAAGATGGGGATGGAACTCGACAAGGGAATGCCCATCCTATAACTTATGAAAACAGTCAACTATTGACTGTGATTAATGCGTACCCGATGTATCGCATGTGTTCGTTGCAGAGAGGAGGATGTCATGAGCACCCTGAGCGTCAAGCCGCACAGTCACCACATCGACCTGCCCGCCGTGCATCGCGTTCCCACCGCTCGTCCCTTCGCCTGGCTGCGCGCCGGCTGGGACGATTTCCGGCGCAACTGGCCGGTTTCCCTGGCCTATGGCGTACTGTTCTCCGTGCTGGGCTACCTGCTGGTGGATCAGGCCTGGAGCAGGCCGCATCTGGCCATGGCCCTGACCACCGGCTTTCTCCTCTTCGCCCCCTTCCTGGCCATCGGCTTCTACGACATCTCGCGCCGCGGCGAGCGGCCCGGCCTGCTCAGGCCCTTTGCCAGCGTCCGCCGCAACGCCACTTCCATCGGCATGTTCGCCCTGCTGCTGGCCTTCATCCTGAGCGCCTGGGAGCGGCTGTCGGCGATCATGGTCGGGCTGTTCTTCAGGAACGACATCGTCACCGACGGCGGCTTTTACCTGGGGCTGCTGTTCACCCCCGAGCACATCGGCTTCGTCGTGCCCTACGTGATGTTCGGCGGCATCCTGGCCCTCGGCGTGTTCGCCTTGTCGGTGGTCTCCCTGCCCATGCTCATGGACCGCAGGGTGGACTTCGTCACCGCCATCATGACCAGCCTCTGGGTGGTGCGGGAGAACCCCTTGCCGATGCTGGTGTGGGCGGTCCTGATCGGTGCCCTGGCCTTCCTCGGCCAACTGGCGTGGTTCATCCCGCTGGCGGTGATCTTCCCCATCCTGGGTCATGCCACCTGGCATGCCTACCGTGACCTGGTGGAGCCGTCGGCGAGGGATACCGACTGAAACGCGAGCGCCACGCGACCCCGGGGCCGGCCCTGCGCACGTCCGGCCGACCTGGATCAAGTATAGAATTCGGCCTCCCTCGTCCAGGTCAGGCAGCAACGTGCGCCAGTTCCACCACCGCTTCCACATCACCACCCGCGGCCAAGGCCTCCACGACTTCAGCCAGGAGGTGATCCGTTGGGTGGAGGGGCGGCGTGTCAGCGACGGCCTGCTCACCCTATTCGCCCGGCACACCTCGGCCAGCCTGATCATTCAGGAAAACGCCGACCCGGACGTACGGCGCGACCTGGAGGCCTTCCTGGCCCGCCTGGTGCCGGAGAACGATCCCCTCTACCACCACACCCTGGAGGGCCCCGACGACATGCCAGCCCATGTCAGGGCGGTCCTCACCGAGACCCACCTGTCCATCCCGGTGGTGGATGGCCACCTGGTGCTAGGCACCTGGCAGGGCATCTATCTGTTCGAGCATCGCCGCGCCGGCCATCGCCGCGAGGTGGTGGCCCATCTGCTCGGCGACTGACCGGCCCTGTCGGACTTCCTCCATGCCCACAACCCGCTCATGGTTGCGGGGAATAACTTGAGTAATATACTAGGGTATATTCGCGTCGACTCAAGGAGGAAGGATCATGCAGCGCATCCGCATCCTGGCATTCCTGTTCGCCGGGGCGACCGGCACCGCCCTGGCCGGCACGCAGGACCTCGCCGAGATCCATGTGGGCGGCCAGGACACCTGCCCGGCCCTGATGACCGAGGCCGAGTGCCGGGTCCATCACGACATCCTGGGCCTGCTGCCGGCCGGGCCGGAGCGCTCGGCCTACCTGGCCATGCACGCCCAGTTGCTGGAGGACCGTCAGGCCGCCTGCCGTTGCGGCCGGGGCGGTGACCTGATCGGCATGCTCCGGCGCCCCTGAGCGCGCCAACTGGCGGCGGGCGGGCCGCTGTGGCAGACTGCCCGGCGTGCGTCCCTACGAACTCTGGATCGGCCTGCGCTACACGCGCGCCAAGCGCCGCAACCACTTCATCTCCTTCATCTCCCTGATCTCCATGGCCGGCATCGCCCTGGGGGTGATGGCCCTGATCGTCGTCCTGTCGGTGATGAACGGCTTCCAGGACGAGCTGCGCAACCGCATCCTGGGCGTGGCCGCCCACCTGGAGATCACCGGCCCAGGCGAGCGGCTGGCCGACTGGCCGATGCTGGCCGCTCAGGTGGGCAAGCACCCCGAAGTGCGCGGCCAGGCCCCCTATGTCCTGGGTCAGGGCCTGCTGGCCTATGGCGCCAATCCCAAGGGGGTGCTGGTGCGTGGGGTGCTGCCGGAACGGGAGGGACAGGTGTCCGACCTCGACGAGGCCATGAAGTCGGGCCGCCTCGCGGACCTGAAGCCCGGCGAATACGGCATCGTCCTCGGCCTGGAGCTGGCCCGCGCCCTGGGCGTGGCGCGCGGCGAGAAGCTGGCGGTCATCGCCCCACAGGGCCTCTTCACCCCGGCCGGGCTGGTGCCGCGCATCAAGCAGTTCACCGTGGTCGGGGTGTTCCAGGCGGGCA
>JALOTG010000321.1 GCA_025458005.1 Thiobacillaceae bacterium | reverse complement strand
AAGTACGCGCCCGAGTCCATCGTCTTCCTGCCCTGCCGCATCGCGGTCATGGAGGACGCCCACAAGCGGATCTGGGTGCTGACCCTGGACTGGAATACGGCCTGGCTGGATTCCATTTCCGGCAAGATGGGCGCCCCGTCCGAGCTGATGAAGTACGCCACGGACATCCGCGACAAGATGGATAACATCATGCGGGCCGCCGCCGCCGGCGACCTGTAACCAGCCACACCCATCCCAGCCGTCCCGAATCGCCGTCATTCCGGCGGAGGCCGGAATCCAGAAAACTCACTGGACACCGGCTTTCGCCGGTGCGACGGGCGAAAGGGCGAAGGGTATCCCGACCGTTTTGGAGGCCGTCATGAAGTGCATCGCCCCCCTGCTCCTCGTCGTCGTTGCCGGTTCGGCCCAGGCCGGACCTGAGAGCCTGTTCAACCCCCTGGCCATGATGAACCCCATGGCCAATCCCATGGCGGGCTATGGCGCGCCCTTCGGCGGCTATGGCAATCCCTACGGCGGGGGCTTCAATCCCTATGGTGGAGGTTTTGGCGGCGGTTTCGGGGGTGGCTACGGCAACCCCATGGCCAACCTGAACACCCTGAATACCCTGAGCGCCCTGGCCTCCCTGGGCATGGTGGCCGCGCCCATCGTCGCGCCCCTGGCGCCCGGCCTGCTGCCCATGGGGCAGATGGGCTACCCGGCCATGCAGATGGCGCCCAACATGATGTCCTACGGCCATTACAACCAGTATGGCGGCGGCCTCTTCGGCGGCAACCCCTACATGCAGCGCAGCCTGCCCAATCCCCTGGCGCCGCCGGCCTTCTCCCCCTCCATGCCCACGCTGCCCTTCTCGCCGTCCCAGGGCACCTTGCCGCTGCCCTTCGGCGCCCCGGCCCAGCCGTCCATGCCTTCCATGCCGTCTTTGCCCTTCATGGCCTCGCCGGTGCCCTCCTTCGGCGCCCCGACCCAGCCGTCCATGCCGTCTTTGCCCTTCATGACCTCGCCGGTGCTCATGCCCCCGGCGGGCCTGATGCCGGGGCTGTCGCCCATGGCCCCGCCCGCGCCACCCAGTCAGCAGGGCACCCCCTGGTCCCCGGCGCCGGCCCAGCCTCAGGCTCAGCCTCAGCCCATGTTGAACCCCTGGATGATGATGATGCCCATGCCCCAGCCGGAACCCGCCCAGGCCGCGCCGCCGCAAGCCCCAGCGCCGCAGACGGCCGCGCCGGCTCCCTTGGACCCGGCGGCCTTCATGCAGATGTTCATGAAGCCCATGGAGGCCGTGACGCCGCCTCCGGCGCCGGCTGCCAAATAAGCCTCCTTTACTGGGGCTTGAACGGGCGCCTGCGGGCGCCCGTTTTGTTTTCGCCCAGCAGCAGCTGGATGTCCGCCGCCAGGGGGGCGGTGATGGGCTCGATCTTGCGCCGCATGAGGGAGCCGATGGCGGTGGAGCGGGCGAAGATGGCCTTCACCGTGGCATCGCTCATGGCCGCCAGGTGGGCGGCGGCGTCCAGGCGTGCGGCCATTTTTTCGTCGGCGGGAGGCTCCGAGGGGAAGGCTGTTCCGCCGCCGGGGCCGAAGTAGCGGCCGATGGCATTGAGGGTGCGGCCCACCACTTCCTGGGTCTCGGGCCGCTCCAGGACCTCCGCGGCGGCGGCCAGGAAGGTCTGGCCCTGGGCCGAGAAGGCCTTCTCCAGGGCCCGGGCAGCAGGATCGCCACGCTCCAGCCGTGCTGCCAGGGCGGCCTCGGCGGCGTCGTGTTCCGGGTGGGGGGGCAGGGGGCTGGGCAGGGGATAGGGCTCGTCGATGGCCGCCATCTCCAGGAAGGCCACGTAGTGGCTGTTGCTGCGCTTCCCCTTGTTCCAGGTGGCCTCCAGCCGTTCCGGGGTGAGGGCCCGGGAATAGATGAGCACCGCCACCGTGTCCATGATGGCCAGGTGGTCGTCCTGCAGGAAGGGCAGATGCTCCGCCAGGAATTCCGCCAGGATGGGGCCCATGCGGCCCCGGGCCACGGCCTCCCGGCGCAGCATGAGGCGTGCGTTCTCGATGGTGGGCTGGGTCCACCAGGCGTATTCCGCCAGCTCGTCGGTCAGGGCGGGGGAGGTGGCGGGTCCAGCGGGAAAGGTAGACGGGATACCCGCCGGGAGAGCCCAGGGCGTGGCCGGAGAGTTGCTCCCGCACCAGGCGGGCATAGCGGTCGGCCCGGCAGGTGGGGGCCAGGGGAATGCTGGCCTCGCCGCCGCCGGTGAGGGCGTGGAGGGTCATGGTGCCCTCGTCCAGGCGCACGGCCTTCAGGTCCTGGGCCAGCAGGACCTGCAGTCGGAAGAGGTCTTCCGGGGAAAGCTCGTCACTCATCTTCGTACATCAATCTGTGCGCCCCTCGCCCGCAAGGGGGAGAGGGGATGGGGGAGAGGGAAGGGCGCCGCCCTTCAGCCCGCCAGTTTGGCGAAGCACTTGGCGGCGGCGGCGAGGGTGGCGTCGATGTCCTCATCGCTATGGGCGGCGGAGACAAAGCCGGCCTCGAAGGCGGAGGGGGCCAGGTACACGCCTTCCAGCAGCATGAGGTGGAAGAAGCGGTTGAAGGCCTCCTTGTCGCCGGCCATGACCTCGGCGTAGGAGGTGGGCGGCTTGGCGCTGAAGTAGAGGCCGAACATGCCGCCCACGCTGTCGGCGCAGGCCAGGATGCCGGCGTCCCGGGCGGCGGCGGTGAGACCCTCCGCCAGGCGCCGGGTCTGGGCGGTGAGGGCCTCGAAGAAGCCGGGGGCGCTGATCTTTTCCAGGGTCTTCAGGCCCGCCGCCACGGCCACCGGGTTGCCGGACAGGGTGCCGGCCTGGTAGACCGGGCCCAGGGGGGCCAGCTTGTCCATGATCTCGGCGCGGCCGCCGAAGGCGCCCACGGGCAGGCCTCCGCCGATGACCTTGCCCAGGGTGGTGAGGTCCGGGGTGATGCCGTACAGGCCCTGCACGCCCGTGAGGCCGACGCGGAAGCCGGTCATCACCTCGTCGAAGATCAGCACGGCCCCGTGCCGGGTGCAGTTCTCCCGCAGGGCCTCCAGGAAACCGGCCTTGGGCTTGATGAGGTTCATGTTGCCGGCCACCGCCTCGACGATGACGCAGGCGACCTCGCTGCCGCGCTCGGCGAACAGGCGGTTGACCTGGTCGATGTCGTTGTAGTCCAGCACCAGGGTGTGCTTGGAGGTGTCGGCGGGCACGCCGGCGGAGCTGGGGGAGCCGAAGGTGAGCAGGCCGGAGCCGGCCTTCACCAGCAGGCTGTCGGCGTGGCCGTGGTAGCAGCCCTCGAACTTGATGAGCAGGTCCCGCCCCGTAAACCCACGGGCCAGGCGGATGGCGCTCATGGTGGCCTCGGTGCCGGATGAGACCAGGCGCACCTTCTCGATGCTGGGCAGGATGCCGGCGATCCGCTCCGCCATCACCAGCTCCAGTTCAGTGGGGGCGCCGAAGGACAGGCCGTGGGCGGCGGTGTCCTGCACGGCGCGGATCACGTCCGGGTCGGCGTGGCCCAGGATCATGGGGCCCCAGGAGCCCACGTAGTCGATGTAGGCCTTGCCGTCCGCGTCCCATACCCGGCTGCCCTGGCCCCGGGTGAAGAAGCGGGGCGTGCCGCCCACGGAGCGGAAGGCGCGCACGGGCGAGTTCACGCCGCCAGGAATGAGGTGCTGGGACTGTTCGAAGAGCTGGTCGTTGCGGGAGGTCATGGGGTGTCCTCGTTATCGAGAAGGGTGATGAATTGTCGGGTGGCCTCGGCCGGGTCCGGGGCATCGTACAGGGCGGAGATCACCGCCAGCATGTCCGCCCCGGCCTGGACCAGGGGCCGTGCATTGGCCGGGGTGATGCCGCCGATGGCGCACACCGGTCGGCCCGAGACGGCCTTGCCCGCGGCCAGCAGTTCCAGTCCGGCGCGGCGGGCCTGGGGCTTGCTGGGGGAGGGAAAGAAGCTGCCGAAGGCCACGTAGTCCGCCCCGGCCCGGGCCGCATTCATCGCCAGGGCCGGGTCCTGGTAGCAGGAGGCCCCCAGGATTTTACCCGCGCCCAGCCGGGCACGGGCCAGGGCCAGCTCGCCGTCGTTCTCCCCCAGGTGAACGCCGTCCGCCTCGCAGAAGCCGGCCAGGTCCATGTCGTCGTTGACGATGAGCAGGGCATCGAAGCGGTGGGTCAGTGTCCGCAGGGCCGCGGCCTGTTCCTGGCGGTGGCAGGGGCAGGAGGCCTTGTT
>JALOTG010000025.1 GCA_025458005.1 Thiobacillaceae bacterium | reverse complement strand
GGCTGGATGGCCCGTCGCCGCAAGGCCTGAGCGACTGCTGCAAGCCCGCACCCCCGTCCCCTCTCCCGCTTGTGGACAAGGGGGGAAAAAACCGGCCCGCGTTGCAGCGCGGGCCGGCGGTACGTCCGGACCGATGGGTAACCCCCGGTCCCAACCCTGTCGCAACAGAGTCATTAGGAGCATAGCATGCAATTGAAGACCCTCGCCCTGGCCGTGGCCGCCACCCTGGCCGCCGCCCCCGCCTTCGCCGTGTCCAATCCCGAGTCCGTGGCCGGCGTGCAGAAGATCGTCCTGTCCGGCGCCACCGCCCCGGACGGCTTCATCAAGAGCTCCGTGGAGGAGATGCTGAAGCCCGGCTACTTCACCTACCGCAACAGCGACCTGAGCCAGGCCTTCCAGTACCGCGCCTGGTACGGCCAGGCCAAGGCCGGCATCCCCGGCGTGGCCGAGAACACCCCCATCCTGCTCGTCAAGCGTTCCAAGGGCGGCTCCGTCTGGGGCGTGAACCCGGTGGCGCGCGCCTCGCGCATCGAGTCCCTGGACTTTTCCACCTGCGCCGTCGGCGGTGCCGCCGACGGGACCAGCTACAGCTATTTCTGCGGCGTCAAGGGCCTGGATCCGGACAGCGCCGACTTCAACGACCCGAGCAAGAACAACGGCGTGGTGAGCGACATGGGCGTGTCCGACCTGGCCCCCGCCATCTTCAAGGGCCCCTACAACGTGGAGTTCGGCCAGACCCAGCTGACCAACGCCGAGGTGGCCGCCCTGACCGTGAAGCCGGTGAACAGCCTGATGATGGGTTTCGTGGCCACCAACGACGTGCCCCTCAGCACCCGCATCACCCGGTCCGACTACGGCAACATGCTGATGGGCAACATCCAGGACTGGACCCAGATCGACGACAGCCTGGGCGGCAGCACCCAGGTGGTGGTCTGCCGCCGGGTGAACGGCTCCGGCACCCAGGCCAGCTACAACTGGTACTTCAACAACTTCCCCTGCCAGCAGGCCTTCGCCGGTGCTCGGGCGCCCGCCAGCATGCAGACGGATAGCGCCAGCGGCATCGTGAGCGGCAGCGGCAGCGAGACCGATCCGTTCGTGATCGACCCCACCGCCGGCTACACGGTGGTCAACAACTCCACCTCCGGCGACGTGCGCAACTGCCTGAACCGCGCCCAGAACCATGTCGACCACAAGATCAAGGCCGACGACGGCAAGTGGTACGTGATCAAGTTCAGCAACTCCGGGGACCCCTTCAAGGCCGTCGGCGTGCTGTCCCTGGACAGCTACAGTTCGGAGAACGGCTGGGCCTTCCGCATGATGGACGGCGCCGGCAGCTTCGCCCCTGGCAGCCAGACCGCCTCGGCCGATGCCACCGGCACCGCCCCGTCCAAGGCCAACCTGCGCAGCGGCGCCTGGGACTTCGCGGTGGAGCTGACCATGCAGTACCGCAACAAGACCGTGGTCAACAGCCAGGGCGACAGCGTCACGGCGCTGGCCGGCGCGAAGAAGTCCTTCGCCGACGAGCTCATCAAGCGCTCCGGCGACCCGGCCAAGATCGCGCTCAACACCCGCAAGAACGCCTACGCGGCGGTGCCCGACTTCTACGATCCGTACGCCAACGCCACCAACGAGGAGCACGTCGCCCTGGGCAGCCACGGCGGCAACATGTGCGCCCCGCTGCAGCGCAAGTACTGATGAGCCGGCGGGCCCGGCCCGCCCGCGGCGCAATGCCGCTTGACTGACCCCCACTCCCCGCCCGGCGGGGAGTGGGCATTTATTGACGAGCGAGTGTCCGGCCCTGGGTGGGTCCCAGGGCCGGGCGTTTGCGGGATGAACTGGATGAGGCGATGCGCTTGATGGCCCCGGCCACGGAACGGATGCCCGGCGGGTCGGCGCTGTCATGACCAGGATCCTGGGCGCGGCCCTGGCGCTCTGGGCGTGGACGCTGGTCCGCCCGGCCCTGGCCGACGCGGAACGCTTCGACGTGATGGAGTATCGCGTGGAGGGCAACAGCGTGCTGGGCGTGCTCGCCATCGAGGCGGCGGTCTATCCCCACCTGGGCGAAGGCAAGTCCATCGCCGACGTGGAGGCGGCGCGCGCGCGCCTGGAGCGCGCCTATCACGACGGCGGCTACCTGACCGTGTTCGTGGATATCCCCGAGCAGGAGGTCACGCGCGGGGTGGTCCGGCTGCGGGTGACCGAAGGCCAGGTCGAGCGCCTGCGGGTGAGCGGCGCGCGCTATTACAGCCTGGGGCGCATCAAGCGCCAGACTCCCGACCTGGCGGAGGGCGGCGTGCCCTATTTCCCCGACGTGCAGAAGCAACTCGCGGCGGTCAATCGCGCCGCCGATCGACGCGTGACCCCGGTGCTGCGCCCGGGTCGCACCCCGGGCAAGGTGGAGGTGGACCTCAAGGTGGAGGACCAATTGCCGTTGCACGGCGGCATCGAGCTGAACGACCGCTATTCGCCCAACACCACGCATACGCGCCTGAGCGCCAGTCTGCGTTACGACAACCTCTGGCAGCGCGAGCATGGCCTGTCCCTGAACCTGTCGACCGCGCCCGAGGCTACGGACGAGAGCCGGGTGCTGTCGGCCACCTACGTCTGGCCGAGGGACAACGGCCATTACCTGGCGGCCTATGGCGTGATCTCGGACAGCGACGTGGCGGCCCTCGGGGATATGAACGTCGTCGGCCAGGGCAGCATCCTCGGACTGCGCTATATCCTGCCCCTGCGCGGGCGGCCCGGCCTCGTCCACACCCTCACCCTGGGCGCGGACTACAAGGATTTCGACGAGACCGTGGGCCAGCAGGGCGCGGATCTCACCAACACCCCGATTTCCTACCTGCCCTTCACGCTGGCCTACGACGCCACCCAGAGCGGGGAGAAAAGCACCACCCAGTTCACCTCGTTGCTCAACTTCTCGGTACGCGGCCTGGCCGACGACGAGGTGGAGTGCGTGCCCGGCATCCGCGTCAACGAGTTCGCCTGCAAGCGCTATCTGGCCGATCCGAATTATGCCTTCCTGCGTCTGGACCTGCGCCATACGCGGCGGTTCGACGCCGGCTGGAGCCTGTTCGCCCGGGCAGCGGCCCAGTTCGCCAGCGGTCCGCTCATCTCCAACGAGCAGTTCACCGCCGGGGGCGCGGACAGTGTGCGCGGCTATCCGGAGGCCGTGGTCTCCGGCGATGACGGCCTGGCCGCCGGCCTGGAACTGCGCGCGCCATCGCTCGTCGCCGCCCGGCCTGAAGGCTCCGGATCCGGCCTGGGCGATCTGGTGCTGTATGCCTTTGTCGAGGGGGCCAGTCTGCGGGTGCGCGATGCCCTGCCCGGACAGACCGACCGCTTCGACCTGCTGGCGGCCGGGGTCGGCCTGCGCTTCGGCGGCTGGGGGGGCGTGACGGGCGGCGTCGACCTCGCCCATCCCTTCGAGGACGCGGGCGAGGTGGAGGCGGGCGAGGGCCGGCTGCATTTCCGGCTGGGCTATGAGTTCTGACGGGGGATCACCATGAACGCCGGGCTGTTCCGACTGATCTTCAATCCGAAGCGGGGGCTTTACGTGCCGGCCCACGAGGCGGCGCGGGGGCATGGCAAGGGAGCGGGCGCCGGCGCGGGCGTCGCCGTGCTCGCCGCCGTGCTGGCCGCCTGCCCCGCGATGGCGCAACTGCCGGTGCCGTGCGGCGGCGGCGCCTGCGGCAGCAGTCCCCATCCCACCGCCTTCGTCGGCGGCGGCGCGGCCAGCTATGCGGTCACCGGCAACCAGGGCGTGGTCAGCCAGACCACCGCCAAGGCCATCCTCAACTGGCAGAGTTACAACATCGGCGCCGGCCGGAGCCTGACCTACCGCTACCAGGACGGCAACGGCAACCTGCCGGCCGGCGCCAGCTTCAGCACCCTGAACCGCATCTGGCAGGGCAGCCCGAGCGAGATCGCGGGCCGCATCCAGGTGCAGGCGGGCCAGAACGGCCAGATCTATCTCATCAACCAGAACGGCATCCTGTTCAAGGACGGCGCCCAGGTCAACGTCGGCAGCCTGGTGGCCTCCGCCCTGGACATCGGCGACAACCTGTTCCTCGCTGGCATCCAGTCCAATCTCGACGCCGACACGATCCCCGCCTTCGGCGCGACGGGCGGTGGGCTGGTGCGGGTCGAGGCGGGGGCGGAGCTGAAGACGGAGCGCGGCGGCCGGGTCCTGCTCTTGGCCGAGAACGTCGACAACCAGGGCCTGATCCAGACGCCGGAGGGCCAGACCATCCTGGCCGCCGGCTCGAAGGTCTACCTGGCGGTGAGCGACGACCCGCGCCTGCGCGGCTTCCTGGTCGAGGTGGATGGTGGCGGCACGGCCGCCAACAGCGGACGCATCATCGCCGAGCGGGGCAACGTGAGCATGACCGGCCTGACCGTGAACCAGGCCGGCCGCGTCACCGCCACCACCTCGGTCAACCTGAACGGCTCCATCCGCCTGATGGCGCGGGACTCGGTGTCTTCCTACCGCGATCCGCGGCAGGCCGACGCGCGGCCCATTCCCCTGGGCACCCGGACCGGCGCGCTGGAGTTCGGCGAGGGCAGCGTCACCGAGGTGCTGCCCGAGGTCGCCGATGCCGCCACCGCGCTGGATGAGCAGGTCTTCAACCGCTCCCTCATCCAGGGGGTGGGACGCACGGTGCATGCGCGGTCCGGCAGCCGGCTCCTTGCCCAGGGCGGGCAGATCGACCTGTCCGCCCAGGCGGGTCAGGTCTTCCAGAATCCTGGCGAAGCCGGGGTGCCCGATGTGCGCCTGCGGGTGGACAGCGGCGCGCGCCTGGACGTCTCGGGGCTGGACCAGGTGGCCATCCCGGTCGAGCGCAACTTCATCCAGGTGGAGCTGCGCGGCGACGAACTGAAGGATGCCCCGCTGCAGCGGGACGGCTTCCTGCGCGGCAGCACGGTGTGGATCGACATCGAGCAGGGCACGCCGCTGGCGGATGTCTCCGGCTACGTCAACAAGGTCGGACGCACGGTGGCGGAGAAGAGCGCGGCGGGCGGCGACATCGACCTGCGCTCGGAAGGCGAGCTGGCCCTCGATGCCGGGGCGCTGCTGGATGTGTCCGGTGGCAGCCTCGCCTACCAGGCCGGCTACGGACGCACCACCATCCTGTCCCTGAACGGACGTCCGGTGGACATCGGTCAGGCCTCGCCGGAGGTGATCTATGACGGATTCGCCGACCGCTACCAGGTCACCGATCCCAAATGGCTGGCCAGCCGCTCCTGGGATCTGGGGCGGCAGCGGTTCATCCCCGCCCATCTGGCCGGCCGCGACGCCGGCGGTCTGAGGCTGAGCGGCCACGCGCTGCGGGTGGAGGCCGACCTGCGCGGCGATGCCCTCGTCGGGCCATACCAGCGCGCCCAGGCCCCGGCGGGCGGACTGTTGCGCATCACGGGGCTGGCGGGCGCCGGCGCGCCGACCGCGGCGCTGCAGGACTTCCGCTTCACCGCGCGGCTTCAGGCGCGCGCCCCGGGCATGGACGAACCCCTGTCGGGCGAACTGGCCCTGTCCGCAGAGGCCCTGCGCCAGGCCGGGTTCAGTCGTTTGGCGTTCTACAGCGAGGGGCGCATCGCCCTGGACGAGGGCGTCAGCCTGGATGCCGGCGAGGCGGGCAGCGTCACGCTGGTCGCGCGTGGCATGCGTATCGATGGGACGATCGCCGCGGCCGGCGGCGACATTACCCTGAGCACGCGCCAAGGGCAGGGCGAGGTCAGCCTCGATGCCCGCGTCCACAGTCTGGATCTCGGCCCCGCCGCACGGCTCGACGTGGCCGGCCGCTGGGTCAACGACCTGCCCGACACGGGCGCGGGCGCCGGCCAGGGGCGGATCGCCATTCATGGCGGCGGCATCCAGCTGTCGTCCCACGCCGACCTCAACCTGGCGCCGGGCAGCGCGCTCGACGCCGGCGGCGGTGCCTGGCTCCGGAGCGACGGCAAACTGATCGCCGGCACGCCGGGCGGCATCACGCTCGCCAGCGGACGCTTCGGGCAGCTCAACGCGGCGGACCCGCTCATCGGCGCCATTCGTCTCGGCGGCGAATTGCGCGCCCATGGCCTGGACCGGGGCGGCCGCCTGACCGTGTCCACCTCCAGCCTGCGCCTCGGCGCGGCGCCGGGCGGGACGGCGAGCGAGCTGGTCCTGGGCCAGGACTTCTTCGCCCGCGGCGGATTCCAGGACTACGATCTGACCGGCGTGGACGGGGTCGTGCTGGAGAAGGATTTCCTGCTGGCGCCCCGGCCCCTGGTGGCGCGGCTCGGACCCGACCATCGTCTGGTGCGCAGCGGCGCGTCGCTCGCCGCGTTCACCAGCCTGGTCGAGCCGGAGGCATGGTTGCGGCCGGCCACCAGCGTTCGCCTGGCGGCCGAGAGCCTGTTCCGGGGTGACCTGGAGGTGGGCGAAGGGGCGCGCATCCGTGTCGAACCCCAGGGTGGCATCGAGCTCTCCGCCAAGCGTCAGCTCACGGTACTGGGCACCCTGGAGGCCCCCGCCGGCCGCATCGGCCTGCGCCAGACCGCCCTGCTCGACGGCGAGGAGGACCTCGCCAACTTCGATCCGGGGCGTTCGGTATTCCTGGGGGCGGACAGCCGCCTCCTGGCCACTGGCCACACCCTGCCGAGGCCCGACCCACGGGGGCTGCGCAAGGGGCAAGTGCTCGATGGCGGCGAGGTGGTCATCGAGGCCGGCAAGGGCTATCTGATCCAGCAGGCGGGCGCCCTGATCGATGTCTCCGGCACCCGGGCCACCCTGGACCTGCCCGCCACCACCGGCCTGGCGGCCACGGTGGTGTCCAGCGGCGGCGGTGGCATCAGCCTGTCCGCCCGGGAGGGCATGCTGCTGGAGGGTGAGCTGCGGGGTCGGTCAGGCGGCGGGCAGGCCCCGGGCGGCAGCCTGAGCCTGACCCTGCGTCGCGACAAGGACTGGAAACCGGTGGGAGGCGACAGCCTGCCGGCGGCATTGCAGCAACAGCGCCGCATCACCCTGCAGACGGCGCCCACCGAGCTGACCGCGACCCTCGCGCCAGGCGCCGCCCTGGACACCGCGGCCCAGAATGGCCAGGCCAGGCTGGCGATCAGCCAGGTAGCGCAGGGCGGCTTCGCCGACCTGGCCCTGGATGCCCAGCACCGGATCGGTTTCGAGGCCGACCTCGACCTGGGCCTGCCGGGACGGCTGACCCTGGCGGCGCCCAACCTGGAGGGCCTGGGTGGCGGCCGGGCCCGCATCGACGCCGCCTCCATCCTGCTCGGCCCGGCCAGGGCCGACGCCCAGGGCGAGACCCTGCGCAACGACGCCAGCGGCGGGGCGGGCAGGCTGGCGCTCAGCGCGGACCTGATCGAATTGGTCGGCCATGCCAGCCTGCAGGGCTTCGGCCACGTGGAACTGGCGAGCCGGGGCGACCTGCGCCTGCGCGGCGTGGTCTACAACGCCAGCCTGAGCACGCAACTGGAGGACACCGAATTCGTCTACCGGGGCGGCCTGGCCACCGGCGGCGACCTCGTCCTGGCGGCGCGCCAGGTCTACCCCGTCTCCATGGCCGAATTCGCCCTGGAGATCCACAACAATCCCACCGGCCGCATCACGGTCGCTTCCAGCGGCCCGGATACGCCGGTGCTGTCCGCCGGCGGCCGGCTCAGCCTGACCGCGCCCCATATCGACCAGGCCGGGGCGCTGAAGGCCCCCTTCGGCGAGATCCACCTCGGCTCGGCGAGGATAGACCGGGTCACCCACAGCTTCGGCGCCAATGGTCTGCCGACTGGCCAGAACCCGGTGGGCCTGACCCGCGCGGCCGTCTCCGAAGGCCGGATCACGCTGTTGCCCGACAGCCTGACCTCGGTCTCCGCCGAAGGCCAGGTGATTCCCCTGGGCCGGACCGAGCTGTCGGGCTCCGACTGGGTCTATGACTTCGGGCTGTACAAGCGGGTACTCGGGGCACCGCCCGAACGGCGCGTTGTCCTGGATGCCGATCGGGTGGAAGTGGAGGCCGGCGCGCGGCTGGACCTGTCCGGCGGCGGCGACCTTCTGGCCTATGAGTTCCTGAGCGGACCGGGCGGATCGCGCGACATCCTGCTGCCGGAAAACAGCGCCGGCCTTCATGCCGTGCTGCCTACGTCGGGCATGACCTACGCGCCGCACGACGCGCAGACCCTGCTCGGCCTGGAGGCCAGCCAGACCGGCGCGGCGGTGCGCCTGCTGGAGGACGCGGGCGGGCTCAAGGCCGGCACCTATGCCCTGCTGCCCGCCCGCTATGCCCTGCTGCCGGGCGCCTGGCTGGTGCGGGTGGCCGGCGTCGACACCGACCAGGTGCCGCGCGGCGGCACGCTGCTGTCCACCGGCTACACCCGCGTGGCCGGCCATCTGGGCCAGGTCACGGCCGGCGGGGGGATCGCGCACGGCGCGCGCACCGCCACCCTGGACATCGCGCCGGGGCGCCTGGCGCGGAGCTACTCCGAGTATCTGGACAGCCGCGCCGGTGCCTTCTTCGCCGGTCTGGCCGGTGCCCAGCAGGCGGCCGACGCCGGCCGCCTCTCCATCGCCGTGGGCGGGCACCTGACCCTGGCGGGCGAGCTGAAAGCCACCTGGGGCGCCGGGGCCCGTGGTCCCGAGGTGGACATCGCGGCCCTGCGCCTGGCGGTGACGTCCGACGGCGGAGATTACGCACCCGGCTATGTCAGCCTGAGCGCCGGGCAACTGGCGGACTTCGGCGCCGCCAGCCTGCTGCTGGGCGGGGTGCGCAGCCTGGACCGGGCCACCGGCAGGCTGAACCTGGAGCAGCGCGGCGACCAGGTGGTCATCGCCACCGGCGTCCATCTGGCGGCGCCGGAGCTGATCCTGGCGGCGCGCGAAGCGGTCGGCGTCGAAGCGGGGGCGGAGCTGGCCGGCAGCGGGGCCTCGACCGGCGCGGCGCGCGACCTGTTCGTGACCGATGCCCTGGGGGATGGGGCGGGGGCCCTGCTGCGGCTCGCCTCCGGCGCCCAGTCCGGCCTGTCGCGGGCGCCCGTGGGCGCGGCCCGCGGCGTGCTGGAGGTGGCCCCCGGGGCAAGCCTGCGCGCCGAGGGCTCCATGATCCTCGACGCCACCCTGGACAACCGGACCCGCGGCGAGGTGATCCTGCCGGCCGACGGCGGGGCGCTCAGCGTCGGCGCCGGTCGCATCCGGCTGGCCGAAAACGGTCTCGATGACCTGCCGACGGACGGCCTGGTGTTCGACCAGGACCGTCTGGCCGCCCTGGGCCATCCCGCGCACCTGCGTCTGCGCAGCTACACCACCCTGGACCTGCACGGCCAGGTCAGCCTCGGGGGGGGCGACCTGGACAGCCTCGTCATCGAGGCCGCCGGCCTGGCCGGCCACGCCGCGGCCGGCCAGACGGCGAGGCTGGAGGCCAGGCAGCTCACGCTGGCCAACCCCGATGGCGTCGATGCGGCGACTGCCTTCGTCGGCGGCATGGGACAGGGCGACCTGGAGATCAGCGCCCAGACCCTGACGCTGGGACCCGGCAGCCTGTCCCTGCGCGGCTTCGACCAGGCCCGGCTCGCGGCGGCGCAGCAACTGCTGGGTCAGGGCGGTGAACTGCGGGTCGTGTCCGACGGGGCCGCCGGCGGCCACCTGCGCATCGAGGCCGGCCGGGTCACGGTGGCGGCCGGCGCCGACCAGGTCATCCGCGCCGACGGGCACCTGATCACCGCCGCATCCGCGCCGCCGCTGGCCGTCGACCCGGCCCCGCTGGGCGGGCGCCTGGAGCTCGCGGCCCAGTCCATCACCCACGGCGGCCAGATCGTGCTGCCGGCGGGCGACGTGTTCCTGCGCGGCCACGATGGCATTACCCTGAGCGCCGGCAGCGTCATCGACGTCGGCGGCGCGAGCCTGCCCTTCGCCGACCTCCTGGCCCATGCCCCGGGTGGTCGGGTGAGCCTGGAATCCGCCGCAGGGGATGTTCGCGTGGCAGATGCCCAGACATCCGACACCGGGGAGGTCGTGCCCAAGGCCCGCATCGACGTGGGCGGGGGTGAACGGGGCGGGCACGCCGGCGAGTTGATGCTCAGCGCCCAGGGGGACGCCGTCGTCCGCGGCGAGCTGAGGGGGGATGCCGTGGCGGGGTATGACTCCGGGCGCTTCCGGCTCAACGCCCGGCGCGTCAATCCGGATGTCGATGGGGAAAACGATTACGCCGCCCTGAACACAGTCCTGGAAGCGGGCGGTTTCCGTCAGTCGCGTCGCATCCGTGTGCGGGAAGGCGACCTGAAGGTCGAGGGCGTGACCTCGCGCGCCGCCGAGATCGAGCTGAGTGCGGACGGGGGCAACCTGAGCGTCGCCGGCATGTGGGTGGACGGCGTCCTGCGAGTCGCCGAGCTGGACGCCAGCGGAGCGAAGGGTGGGCGCATCGAGCTGCACGCCGGCGGTGACCTGGAACTGCTGGCGGGCGCGCGCCTGCTCGCCTCTGCCACCGAGGCCCGCGAGGCGGCCTGGGGCACTGCCGGCGAGGGTGGCACGGTGGTGCTGGGCGGCGGAGCGACGGGGCAGCTGCGCCTGGACCTGGGCGAGGACGACTTGATCGACGTCTCGGTGCCGTCTGACAGTGCCGCCGGCGCCGGCCGGGTCGTGCTGCGCGCGGCGCGCGACGGCAGCAAGGTGGCGCTGGACGGACTGCGGGGCAAGATCGTCGGCGCCGAGCGGGTGGAGCTGGAGGCCTATGAGGTTTACCGCGGCGTGACCGAACTTGTCGCCGGCGTCACCAGCGACGACACCCGCCTAGGCCTCGACTCCGTCCACGCCGACAACGTCGCCTTCGTCGCGGCGGCCGACATGGCCGCACTGAAGGGCGGCCTGGACACCGGCGGCGCCGGCTTCTTCCTGCGGCCGGGGGTGGAGGTGCGCGCCGCCGGCGACCTGGCCCTGAGCCAGGACTGGAACCTCAATCCCCTGCGCTATGGCGGCGAGGCGGGGGTGCTGACCCTGCGCGCGACCGGCGGGCTGCGTTTCAACGCCAACCTGAGCGACGGCTTCAGCACCGCCACCAGCGCGGGCCTGCTGCAGACCCCCCCCCAGGGGTGGTCCTACCGTCTGGTGGCCGGGGCGGACCCGTCGGCGGCGGACCCGCGCGCCACCTCCGCCAAGGGCGATGTCGTGGTGGCGGCGGGCAAGCTGGTGCGCAGCGGCCCGGGCCGGATCGAGGTCGCGGCGGCCGGTGACGTGGTCCTGGAGAAGGACGCCGCCCTCTACACCGCCGGCTACGCCACCCCCGCCCTCGCCGGCTTTGGCGTCACCGGACTGACCGGTGTTGCCTTCCCGACCGGGGGGGGCGATCTGTCCCTGCGCGCGGGCGGATCGGTGCTGGCGACGAACGGTCCGTCCGGCCTGGTCACCGACTGGCTCTGGCGTCAGGGCAACCTCAATGTGCCCAATACCGTGCTCTTCCGGACGCCGGGCTGGTGGCCGCAGATCGGCCAGTTCAGGAACGGCGTGGCGGCGCTCGGCGGCGGCGACGTGAGCATCGAGACCGGCGGCAGGGTGGCCAACCTTGTCGCCGCCACGGTCACCAATGCCCGTCAGCCCGCCAGCCTCGGCACACCGGTCGACATCGGCCGGCAACTCATCCTGGGGGGCGGTGACCTCCTGGTGCGTTCCGGCGGCGCCATCGAAGGCGGTCTGTTCCTGGCGGACCGCGGCGAGGCCCGCGTCGCCACCCGCGCCGCCATGGTCCCGGGCAGGGCAGGCGGCGAGCAGACCTCGGCGACGGTGCTGGCGCTGGGCGACGCTCGCGCGGAGATCGCCGCCCGTCAGGAGGTTGTCCTGGCCTCGGTGGTCAATCCGGGGCTGGTGCCCCAGGTGGCCGGCAACCTGGCGGGGACCGGCGGCCAGAACCGGGAATCCTATTTCGTTACCTATGCGCCTGGCAGCGCCGTCCGTCTGCTGTCCGTCGCCCGCGACCTGGAACTCGTCAACGATCGGGACAGCCTGCGGGATGCCTACGCCCTGACCGACGGCAAGCTGGCCGGTCTGACCCTGTATCCGGGGACCTTGGAGGCGGTGGCGCTGACGGGTGGCCTCAACGTCCGGCAGGGCCTGACCCTGATGCCCTCCGCCCGGGGCGACTTGAGGCTCCTGGCGGCGGGCGATGTGCGCAAGGAGGGCAGCGACCCGATCCACCTGTCCGATGCCGCCCTGGGCCTCTTGCCGACCCTGTCCGCGCCACGCCGGGACATCGACGCGGTCAACCGGCTGGTGACCCTGCCGGAACGGGAGAGCGACAGCCATGGCCCCGAGCGGCTGCATGCGGACGCCGCGCATCCCGCCTACGTCGTGTCGCGCTCCGGCGACATCATCGGCCAGCGCAGCCCCAATGTCTTCGCCGTCCTGGCCAAGGCGGCCGTTCTCCAGGCCGGCCGCGACCTCCTCGACGTCACGGTGGTGGGGCAGAACCTGCGGCCCACGGACGTCACCCGCTTCCAGGCCGGCCGCGACATCCGCTTCGGCATCGTGCGCGACGACATCTTCGGCAAGATCAACCAGATCAGCGCCGCCCGCATCGCCATCGGCGGGCCGGGCCGGCTGGAGCTGATCGCCGGGCGCGACATCGATCTGGGCGTCGCCCAGGGCGTGGTCACGCGCGGCAACCTGGCCAACCCCTACCTGCCGGAAGGCGGGGCGGACCTGCTGGCCGTCGCCGGTGCCCGCGCCACCGACGCGGCCGGCGTCGCCCTGCCCGCGGATCCCCGGCTGCTCGATCCGTCGGCCCTCGCCGCCTTCTTCGCCGAACTGACGGAAGCGGCGCGGGAGGGGGCCGCGAGCGGCGACTATGCCCGCGGCGAGGCGGCCATCGCGGCCCTGTTCCCCGCTGACGGCGCGGCGGGGCCCTTGAGCTACCAGGGCGACATCTTCCTCTTCTTCAGCCAGCTCAAGACCGAGCAGGGTGGGGGCGTCCATCTGCTGGCGCCGGGCGGCCTGGTCAACGCCGGGCTGGCGAGCCTCACCGAGTTTCAGCGGGCCGCCGCCGACCTCGGCATCATGACCGTCCAGGGGGGCGACATCCAGGCCTACACGCGGGGCGACTTCCAGGTCAACAGCAGCCGCGTGTTCACCCTGTCGGGGGGCGACATCCTGCTCTGGTCGGCCGAGGGCAACATCGACGCCGGCAAGGGGGCCAAGACCGCCAGCGCCACGCCGCCGCCGCGCCTGCGCATCGACAAGGACGGCAACTTCGTGCTGGACGTTTCCCAGTCCATCGCCGGCAGCGGCATCGGCGCCCTCCGGGCGGGCAGCAACGTGGCCCTGGTCGCCCCCCGGGGCGAGGTCAACGCCGGCGACGCCGGCATCCGCGCCGGCGGCAACCTGACCATCGTGGCCGAACGCGTGGTGGGGGCGGACAACATCCAGGTCGGCGGGGTGTCCGCCGGCGTGCCGGCGGCGGATGCCGGCGGGCTGGGCGCGGGCCTCAGCGGCATGAGCAGCCTGAGTGAAGCCGGCAAGGCGACCCAGGCGGCGACCGAATCGGTGGGCAACACCGCCCGGGACGGCGGGCAGGCGACCGAGCAGGCGCGCCAGGTCCTGGCCGGTTTCCGCCCCAGCTTCATCAGCGTCGAGGTGCTCGGTTTCGGCGACGGCACGGCGGGCATCGATGAAGAGGCGGAACGGCCACGCCGGCGCTAGCGGGCCGGATGCCGGGCGGCGGCGGTCGCCCGGCATGAGCCGTTCGGCTCATGGTCGGTTCATCGCCGTGTAACAGCGCAACCAAACAATCGACAGCTTTGAATCCCGGCTACCCACGATCCATGCGGCGTCTCTGCCTCGTCCTGTTGCTCAGTCTGGCATCCCTGTCCGCCCAGGCCTGGTGGAACGAGGACTGGACGATGCGCAAGAAGATCACCCTCGATACCTCGGCCAGCGGCGCGGCCACCCAGGCGGCGCTGGACGACGTGCCGGTGCTGGTGCGCCTGCATACGGCCAATTTCGATTTTCTCTCCGCCCGCGAGGACGGCGCCGACCTGCGCTTCATCGCCGGCGACGACAAGACCCCCCTCAAGTACCACATCGAGAAGTTCGATCCGGTCAACGAGCTGGCCCTGATCTGGGTGCGGGTGCCCAAACTGCAGCCGGGCGACAAGGTCCAGCACGTCTGGCTCTACTCGGGCAACGAGAACGGCGCCGCGGCCCAGGACGCCCAGGGCAGCTACGACGCCAACCAGAGCGGCGTCTGGCATTTCGCGGAAACCGCCGGCGCGCCCCAGGACAGCACCCGCCACGCCAACCACGCCCGTCCCTTCGAGGGCGGTCATGTCGCCGGGGCGGCCATCGGCGGCGGCCTGTCCTTCAATGGCGAGGCCACCCTGGCCATTCCCGCCTCGCCCTCCCTGAAGGCGGGGCCGGCCAAGGGCTTCACCGTCTCCGTCTGGATGAAGCCGACGCAGCCGGGACAGAATGGCGTCATCTTCAGCCAGCAGGACGGCGCGCGCGCCATCGTCCTGGCGCTCACGGAAGGCAAGCTGGTGGCCAACGTGGACGATGGCGCCGTCAGCCTGGCCACCGCTCCGACCGTCGACCTGCCCGCGGGTCAGTGGCATCACGTCGCGCTCAGCGTGGGCGAGGAGACGACGCTCTACGTCAACGGCCAGAAAGTGGCCGAGTCCGCCGCCCGCTGCCCCGAGCTGGGCGGCGAAGTCACCTTGGGGCGGGGTTTTCAGGGCGAGCTGGACGAGTTGAACCTGGCCGGGGTGACCCGCTCCGCGGACTGGATCATGGCCGCAGCCCTGGGCCAGGGCCCGGACGCCCGGCTGACGGTGTTCGGCGACGACGAGAGCGCGGAGGGCGGCGGCGAGGCGTCCTACTTCGGCGTCATCCTGCAGAGCGTGACCCTGGACGGTTGGGTGGTGATCGTGCTGCTGATGATCATGCTCGCCATCAGCGCCCTGGTGATGGTCACCAAGGCCCTGGTGGTGGGCAAGACGGACAAGGCCAACCAGGCCTTCCTGGAGGACTTCCGCAATCTCGGCCGGGGCGAGGCCGCCAAGCTGGACGCCGATGACGATCCGGACGAGGCGGACCTGCGGGATTCCGCCCTGCTCACCGCCATGTTCGGCCGCCATGACCACTACCAGAACTCGTCCCTCTACCGCCTCTACCACACCGGCATCCAGGAGCTGAAGCATCGCTTCGGCGAGCGCGTCGAGGGCGCCGGGGCGACCCTCTCGCCCCAGGCCCTGGGCGCCATCCGCGCCACCATGGACGGCAGTCTGGTGCGCGAGAACCAGAAGCTGAACAGCCTGATGGTGCTGCTCACCATCGCCATCTCCGGCGGACCGTTCCTGGGCCTGCTGGGCACCGTGGTGGGGGTGATGATCACCTTCGCCGCCATCGCCGCCACCGGCGACGTGAACGTGGCCGCCATCGCGCCCGGCATCGCCGCCGCCCTGGTGGCCACGGTGGCCGGCCTGGCCGTCGCCATCCCGTCCCTGTTCGGCTACAACTACCTGGGCTCGCGCATCAAGAGCATCAGCGCCGACATGCACGTGTTCGTCGACGAGTTCGTGGCCAAGCTGGCCGAGCAGTACGGCAGGTAAGGAGGACGGCGCCATGGCCGAGCTGCGCGAGGACAACGAGCCCTACGACGACATCAACATCACCCCCATGCTGGACCTGGCCTACGTGCTGCTGGTCATCTTCATCATCATGACCACCGCCACGGTGCAGGGCATCATGGTCAACCTGCCCAAGGCCAGCGACGCGCCCAGCCTGGCCAAGCCCAAGACCAAGGCGGTGACCATCGCCGCCGACGGGCAGATCTACCTGGACACCTATCCGGTCAGCCTGGCCGAGCTGGAAGAGCGGCTGCGGGCCTACAAGGCGGCGGTGCCCGACCTGCCGGTGGTGATCAAGGGCGACGCCGCCATCCAGTACGCCAAGGTCATCGAGGTGATGGACCTGTGCGGGCGGCTGGAGATCACCCAGCTGGGGCTGGTGACGGCCAGGATCGTCAAGTAGCGGGCCATGAGCGGCGACAAGCATCCCCTGCGGCGCAAGCTCCCGGCCCTCCTGGGCGGCGCCTTCCTGGTGCTGTTCTCGGTGGCCGCGGTGCTGATGGTGAAGAACTTCATCGCCTCCGCCGAGAAGCCGGAGAAGCCTCGCGTGCAGCGGATCTCCCTGGTCAAGCCGCCGCCGCCGCGAGACCTGCCCAAGCCCCCCGAGCCGGAGAAGATCGAACAGGAGCAGCCCAAGGAGGAGATCTCCCTCGCCGACGCGCCACCCACCCCCGACGCCCCCCAGGACGAAGGCCCGCCCCCCGGCGAGCAGCTCGGCCTGGACGCCGAGGGCGGCGCCGGCGGCGACGCCTTCGGGCTGGCGGCGCGCAAGGGCGGGCGCGACATCACCACCCTGGGCAGCGGCGGCGGTGACCGGCAGGGCTGGTACGGCCGCGCCATCGCCCGCCATTTCGAGGACGGCTTGCGCCGGGCCAGGCAGCTGCAGGGGACAAGCTACCAGGTGGTGGTCAACGTCTGGTTCGATCCCGGCGGCCAGGTGCGCCGGGTGACCCTGGCCCGGGGCAGTGGCGACAGCCGTACCGACCAGCTGGTGCAGGAGGAGATCCTGGGCTTGCCGCCCCTGCGCGAGAGCCTGCCGGAAGACCTGCCGCAGCCGGTGCGCATCCGGGTTGCCTCGCGTGCCTGATTTCGATACCCCTCATCCGATACCGACATGCGAAACAAGACGCTCCTGCTCGCCCTGACCCTGGCCGGGCTGGTCCACATCCCCCCCACCCAGGCCGGCGAGCGGGAAGACCTGGAGGCGTTGCGCCAGACCTCCCTCGCCATCCTCGATGCCTTGGTGGAAAAGGGCATCCTGACCCGGGACGCCGCCGACCAGCTGGTCCGGGACGCGGAGCGCAAGGGCAAGGAACAGGTGGCCGCGGCCGCCAGGGAGGAGGCCACGGTGGTTCGGGTGCCCTACATCCCGGAGACGGTGAAGCGGGAGATACGCGAGCAGATCCGCCAGGAGGTGGTGGCCCAGGCCAAGACCGAGCGCTGGGGCGACGTCAACGCGGTGCCGGAGTGGGTGGGGCGGCTGAAGTGGGAGGGCGACGTCCGCCTGCGCTATCAGGGCGATTACTTCCCGGATGGCAACGCCAGCCCGGACAACCTCCAGGCCGCCGGCGTGCCGGTGAACAATACCGAGGATGATCGGGACCGCTGGCGGGCGCGGGCGCGGCTGGGCCTGCTGGCCAAGGTCACCGACAGCATCTCCGCCGGCCTGCGCATCACCACCGGCAACACGTCCGACCCGGTTTCCACCAACGTCACCCTGGGCGACAGCTTCAACAAGTACGACCTGGCGCTGGACCGCGCCTTCGTCAAGCTCGATCCCATGGATTGGCTGTCGGTCAGCGGTGGCCGCATTCCCAATCCCTTCTTCAGCACCGACCTGGTGTGGGACGATGACCTCAACTTCGACGGCCTCGCCGCCACTTTCAAGCCCTGGGCCAGGGAAAGCCTGACCTTCAAGCCGTTCTTCACCGTCGGCGCGTTTCCCCTGCAGGAGGTGGAGTCGTCCGACACCAACAAGGCCAAGGACAAGTGGCTGTTCGCCGCCCAGGCGGGCGTGGATTGGCGCGCGGGCGCCTATGCGCGCTGGCGCTTCGGCCTGGCCTACTACGATTACCGCAACGTCGCCGGCGTTCGCAACCCGACTCCCCTGGCCAACGGCTACTACGACGAGACCGAGCCCGAGTTCCGCCAGAAGGGCAATTCCCTCTATGTCATCGATAGCGATGCCAACAACAACGGTAATCCCGGTGGCGAATATGATCCGCTGTGGGGGCTGGCCGCCGACTACCGCCTGCTGAACTTCACCGCCATGGCCGACCTGGCCCATTTCGATCCCCTGCACGTGATCCTGAGCGCCGACGTGGTGAAGAACATCGGCTACGACCGGGCCGAGGTCGCCGACCGCATGGGCGCCGGCTACAAGGAGAAGACCCTCGGCTGGCATGCCAAGCTGACCCTGGGCCGGCCAGCCATCGAGCTGGCCGGGGACTGGCAGGTGTTCCTGGGCTACCGCCATCTGGAGCGGGACGCGGTGCTGGACGCCTTCACGGACTCCGACTTCCGCCTGGGCGGAACCGACGCCCGCGGCTACTACCTGGGCGGCATGTATGGCATCGATCGCAACGCCTGGCTGGCCGCGCGCTGGATGTCGGGCGACGAGATCGACGGCCTGCCCTTCGGCGTGGACGTGCTGCAGCTGGACTTCAATGCCAGGTTCTGACCTCTTCCGGCGCATCCTGGCGCTGCTGGCCTGGCTGGTGGTGTCGGGCGCGGCCCAAGCCTTCGACCCGGAACGCGACGCCTGGCTGCTGCCGGTGGTGGAGGCGCCTTCGGCCGAACCCCGACGAAGCGTCGATCCACTCGAGTTCGCCCGCATGCGGGCCACCGGCAATGAGCGTGAGCCGGACTATGCCGACGCCGACCAGCGGGCCCTCATCGACGCCGTGGCCAGGGGCGACCGGGAGCAGGTGGAGAAACGGCTGGGCGAGGGCGTCAATCCGAACGGGCGACCCGACCTCTGGGGCAAGACCGCGCTGCTTCAGGCCGTGGAGCGGGGCGACGGAGAAATGGTGCGTCTGCTGCTGGACGCCGGGGCGGACCCGGACCTGAAGGCGGCCGGCTATACCCCCCTGGGCAGGGCGGCGCTGCTCGGCCACGCCTGGATCGTCGGCCGGCTGCTGCGGGCCGGCGCGGATCCCGATCTCAGGAGCAGCGACGGCAACACGCCGCTGACCGCGGCGGCGAGCCTGAATCGGCTGGAGGTGATCCGCGTCCTGCTCCCCGCCGGTCCGGACTGGGCGCTCTTCAATCTGGAGGGCAGGACGGCCTTGAGCCTGGCGGCCGCGGAAGGCTACGAGGTGGCGGTGCGCCTGATGCTGGACGCCGGTGTCGATCCCAACGTCCCGGACCGGAACGGCTTCACCCCCCTGGCCGCCGCCGGGTTCGACAATCACGCCCGGATCCTGGAGCTGCTGGTGGAACGCGGGGCCTATACCCAGTGAGCATCGCCTCGTGCAAAGGGAGCGCCGCATGAAGGTTCGCATTGGATGGATCGCGCTGCTAGTCCTGACGACGCTGATGATCGCAAGCGCCCAGGCCGCTTCCGACAAGAAGGCCCAACGGGAACGCGAGATGCTGCGTCGCGCCCAGCAGCAGCTGCAGCAGGCGCAGGGACAGCTCGCCAGCCTGGAGCAGGAGAACAAACGCTTGGCCGGGGCGCTCGAGGATAAGGGCAAGGCGGCGGACGCGGCGGCCGGACGGGCGGCCCGATTGGCGCGCGAGCTGAAGGCGGAGACGCGCCAGCGGGAGACGCTGGCGAAGGAACTGGAGCTGGTGCGCAAGGACCTGGCGGCGCTGAACGAGCGATGGACCGAGTCGCGCAAGGACCTGGACGAGACCCGACAGCAGCTCGCCACCACCGCGGCGACCCTGCGGCAGACCCAGGCGGACAGGGAGCGTCTGCAGGACGCACGGGTCCGCAACGAGCGGCAGATCGCCCTGTGCGAGGACAAGAACGGCAAGCTCTACCAGCTCGGACGGGATCTGATGACCCGCTACGAGAGCAAGGGCTTCGACGACGTCTTGAAGCAGCGCGAGCCCTTCACCGGCCTCAAGCGGGTGGAGGTCGAGAACCTGCTGGAGGAATACCGGGACAGGCTGGACGAGCAGAGGATCAGCGGGCCGCCCTGATGCGCCGCCGGTTCGGATGGGCTGTCCGCATGCGTCCAGACTCCTGCCCCGCGTCGGCCTGGCCTGAGCGAGCCGAACGGCGCGTTCAGGGCCCGGTAACAACGTCATCACAAACACCCCCTAACATCGCCGGGATCGCAATCCGGCCTATGGAGTCGATCATGGTCTTCCTACTGCGCACTTTCCGGCCCATGGCGGGCCTGCTGGCGAGCGTGGCCCTGGCCAGCCTGGCAACGGCCACCCAGGCGGCGGACATCACCGGCGCCGGCGCCACCTTCCCCTACGCCGTCTACAGCAAGTGGGCCGAGGCCTACAGGGCCGCCACCGGCAACCGGGTCAACTACCAGGGCATCGGCTCGGCGGGGGGCATCAAGCAGATCAAGGCCAGGACGGTGGATTTCGGCGGCACCGACATGCCCCTGTCGCAAATCGAGCTGGATGCCTCCGGCCTGGTGCAATTCCCCACCGTCGTCGGCGCGGTGACGGTGGTGGTGAACCTGCCCGGCATCAAATCGGGCGAGCTCAAGCTGGACGGCGCCACCCTGGCCCGCGTCTTCGGCGGCCTGGTGACCCAGTGGAATCATGCCGACATCGCGGCGCAGAACCCCGGCCTCAGACTGCCGGCGTTGCCCATCACCCTGGCCAACCGCTCCGACGGGTCGGGCACCACCTATGTCTTCACCAGCTACCTGGCCAGGCAGTCGCCGCAATTCAAGCGCACGGTGGGCGTCGGCACCTCGGTGAACTGGCCGGTCAATTCCGTGGGCGGCAAGGGCAACCCCGGCGTGGCGGCCAGCGTGCGCAAGATAAGGGGCACCATCGGCTACGTGGATATCGCCGACGCCATCAAGAACAACATGACCCTGGTCGCCCTCAGGAACAAGGCCGGTCTATACATCGTGCCCAACCAGAAGTCGCTGGCCGATACCGTGGACGGCGCTGAATTCAAGTCCAAGGGCCTGATCCCCGACCTGCTCGACCAGTCGCATGCCAACGCCTGGCCCATCACCAGCGCCACCTACATCCTGGCCTATGCCAAAGGCGAGGACGCCGGCAAGCGGCAGGACGTGGTGGACTTCTTCAAGTGGTCGTTGATGAACGGCCGGGCCATGGCCGAGGAGATCGGCTTTGTCCCCCTGCCGGAGCATGTGGTGCGCATGGTCGAGACGGAGCTGGCCAAGATCAGATGACGATCCGGCCGGCGCATCGAGCTCGCCCGAGGACCGCTCAGG
>JALOTG010000024.1 GCA_025458005.1 Thiobacillaceae bacterium | reverse complement strand
CCAGGGCCTCGTAGAGGACGGCCGGCGCGCCGGCGAACACATCGCCCGCCAGGCGCAGCAGGGCGTAGACGCCCACCTTGGTGAGCAGGCCGCCGAACAGGGCCAGCAGGGGCGCCGGCAGGCTGTGGTAGGTGGCCGGCAGCCAGGCGAACAGGGGGAAGGCGGCGGACTTCAGCAGCAGGGCCAGGGCCAGCAGGGCCAGGTAGACCGGCGCCACCCCCTCGGCGGCGAGCCGCAGGGCGGCGAAGTTGAGCTGGCCGCTGGCGCCGTAGATGAGGGCCACCGCCGTCAGCAGCAGCAGGGTGCCGACGAGGTTCAGGACCAGGTACTTGAAGGCCGCCTCCAGGTGCCGGCGCGCCCCGCCCAGGGCGAGCAGGCCGAGGGCGGCGATCAGCATCAGCTCGAACCACACGTACAGGTTGAACAGGTCGGCGGTCAGGAAGGCGCCGCCCGTGCCGGCCAGCAGGCCGTGGATCAGCGGGTGCAGGGCGGGTGCGTCGGGCGCCGGGTCGGCGCCGCTCGCCTGCTGCGCCAGCACCGCCACCGCCAGCACGGCGGCGACCAGGACCATGGCGGCGGACAGCCGGTCGGCGGCGAACTCGATGGCGTAAGGCAGGGGCCAGCCGCCCAGGGCCAGCGACAGGCGCCCCGCGCCGTCCACCTCGGCGAGCAGCGCGACGGCGCAGGCCAGCAGCGCGAGGCCGCCCGTCAGGCTGACGGCGCGCTGCGCCCCGCCATGGCGCATGAGCAGGGCCGTGAGCAGGGCGGTGGCGAGGGGGACCAGGAGCGGGGCGAGGAGCAGCATCAGTCCAGCACCTCCGGCTTCACCGCGTCCTTGGGCGGCGGCTCGGTGGCGCGCAGCCGGTCGCTGTCCTCGAATACCGCCGCCTTGACCAGGCGCGCCGCCAGCACCAGGGAGAAGGCGAGCAGGGCGAAGCCGATGACGATGGCGGTGAGCACCAGGGCCTGGGGCAGGGGGTTGGCGGCGCCAGCGGCCAGGGCCGGTTCCCCCGCCGCCATGACCGGCGGCGCCAGGGGACCCAGGCGGCCGGCGGCGAACAGCAGCAGGTTCACCCCGCCGCCGAGCACCGCCAGGCCCACCACGCAGCGGAACAGGTCGCGCGACAGGGCCAGGTAGACGCCGGCGGCGACAGTGGCGGCGATGGCCAGGTAGAGGGCCAGGATCACGTGCCCTCCTCCTTTGCCGCCTCGGGCAGCAGGGCCAGGAGGTAGGCCGTGAGCGTCCCCCATACGGCGCAGAACACCCCCAGGTCGAACAGCATCACGGTGGACAGCTTCAGCTCGGCGATGCCCAGGTCCACGCCCCACCACAGGTGGGTCAGGTAGGGCTGGCCGGCGAGCGCCCCGGGCAGTCCGGCGAGGCCGGCCAGCAGCACCCCCAGCACGGCCAGCTCCAGGGGCGGGCGGGGCATGCGCCGGCGGGCGGCCGCCTCGCCCAGGACGATGGCCACCGCCGCGCTGGCCGCCACCGCCACCAGGCCGCCGATGAAGCCGCCGCCCGGCTCGTTGTGGCCGCGCAGCAGGATCCAGGCGGCGGCGGCCAACATCAGCCAGTACAGGGGCGGCACCGCCCGCGCCAGGAGGATGGAGCGCGGTGTCATGTCCCGGCCCCCCGGTTCCTCAGCCCCGCCAGCAGGGGCAGCGCGGCGAGCAGGGAGAAGGCCACCACGGCGATCTCGCCCAGGGTGTCCAGGGCGCGGAAGTCGACGATGATGACGTTGACCACGTTGCGTCCGTGGGCCTCGGGCAGGCTGGTCCGGGCGAACCAGTCGGACAGTGCGGGATCCAGGGGCCGGGCCTCCAGGCTCAGCAGCAGGGCCAGGCTGCCCAGGCCGGCGGCCAGGGCGATGAGGCCGTTGCGCAGGCGGGGTTCGGAGAGTTCGGGGGACTGGCGGCGGAAGTGCGGCAGCACGGCGGCGGCCACCACCACCAGCACGGTCTCCACCGCGAACTGGGTGAAGGCCAGGTCGGGTGCCCCGGCGAACAGGAACAGCACGGCGCTGCCGTAGCCCACCAGGCCGCTGGCCATGAGCAGGGCGAGGCGGTCGCGCAACAGGACGGCGGCGCCGGCGCCGGCCAGGATGAGCAGGCTGGCCACCAGCCAGGCGGCGCCCTGGGCGGGGGTGGCCAGGGCCGCCGGCCAGCCGGGCGCGTCCAGCAGCCAGGCGGCCGCGCCCAGGGCGAGCAGGGCGACCAGCGTCAGCCGCGCGTAGCCGGCGAGGCGGCCATGCTGCAGGTGGCGGGTCAGCCAGGCGGCCAGGCGCGGGATGGCGTGCAGCAGGTGCTCGAAGCCGGCCGCCGGCCCGTGCCGGTCCAGCCACAGGAGGCGCCGCCAGGCGCGGTGCAGGCGGTCCCAGGCGAGGAACAGGACGAGGCCCAGGGCCAGCGTGATCTCGGTGGCGGTGAGCAGCGAGCCGAACTGGTAGGAGGCGGAGACCTCGAAGACGGCGCCGGGGGAGACGGCCTGGGCCGCGGCGATCAGCAGGGGGGCGTTCAGGTCGGGCAGGAACTCGGCCTCCAGGCCGACCAGGGTGATGACCAGCGGCGGCAGCAGCATCTTCCAGGATACCTCGCGGATCCGGCCCAGGGGGTGCTCCGCCGTGCCCCAGAAGACGCGGATGGCCGCCACCCCGGCCACCGCCACGGCGACGGCGTTGACCGCCACCAGGCTGTAGCTGACGAGGTTGATCAGGTCCGCGTCGGCCTTGGCGACGCTGACCACGTCCTTGGCGACGAAGCCGAAGGACAGGGGCAGACCGGCCATGGACAGGCCGGCCAGGATGGCCACCGCGGCGGTCCAGGGCATCGCCCGGCGCAGGCCCATGAGATGGTCGATGACGCGGGTGCCGGTGGCGTGGTCGATGTTGCCGGCGACCATGAACAGGGGCGCCTTGTACAGGGCGTGGGCGAACAGGAAGGCGACCACCGCCAGGCCGGCGCCGGGGTTGGGCAGGCCGACGAGCAGGGTCAGGGTGCCCAGGGCGGCCACCGTGGTGCGCGCCAGGATGCGCTTCAGGTCCCGCTCGCGCAGGGCCAGGGCGGCGGCCCACACGGCCGTCAGGGCGCCAGTGCCGATCAGGCCGATCTCCCACAGCGGCAGGTCGTTGAAGGCCGGGTCCAGCCGGGCGAGCAGGTAGATGCCCAGCTTCACCAGGGTGGCCGAGTGCAGGTAGGCGGACACCGGGGTGGGGGCGGCCATGGCGTTGGGCAGCCAGAAGTGGAACGGGAACTGGGCCGACTTGGTGAAGGCGCCGATCATGACCAGCACCAGCGCCGCCGGCAGGCGCGGGTCCTGCGCCAGGGCCGGGCCCTGGGCGATCACCTCGCGCAGCGACCAGCTGCCGGCCATCTGCGCCAGCAGCAGGAAGCCGGCGAGCAGGGCGAGCCCGCCGCCCAGGGTGATGAACAGGGCCTGGCGGGCGCCGGCCCGGGCGCGCGCGTCCTCGTGGTTGAAGCCCACCAGCAGGAAGGACAGCAGGCTGGTCAGCTCCCAGAACAGGAACAGGACCAGCAGGTGGTCGGCGCTCACCGCCCCGACCATGGCCAGCATGAACAGGGCCAGGAGCAGGAACAGGCGGCCGCGGCGCGGCTCGTGCTCCAGGTAGCCGTCGGCGTAGACGAACACCAGGGCGCCGATGCCGGTGACCAGCAGCAGCATGAGGGCGGACAGGCCG
Source organism: Thiobacillaceae bacterium (assembly GCA_025458005.1). Lineage (GTDB taxonomy): Bacteria > Pseudomonadota > Gammaproteobacteria > Burkholderiales > Thiobacillaceae > JALOTG01. The sequence continues at coordinate 17,593 of JALOTG010000024.1, read as the reverse complement.
TCCACCCGGAAGGCCAGCTCGACGCCCAGGCTGGGCACCCAGGGCAGGGTGAGGTGCCAGGGCAGGTCGTGCCGGGCCAGGCCCCAGACCAGGGCCAGGAAGGCGGCCAGGGGCAGCAGGGCCGCCCACGGCCAGGTGGGGACGCCACCGTCGTGATGAGCGTGGCCGGCCGTCATGTCCGGAGGCCGGGGCGTTCTGATGGGCGGCGACGCCACACCCACCGCCGCTCGGGCATCACTGCGCCCCCCTCGCCGCGCGCCAGTGACGCGCCGCCAGGACGGCCAGGGTCACCGCGGTGAGGGGCAGCACGTAGCCGCCCATGACCGCGCTGAACGGCTGCAGGGCGGCGTGCTGGCTGGCATGCAGGATCAGGTAGGCGACGTAGGCCGCGTAGAAGGCGAGGAACAGCCCGCCCTCCCAGCGCGCGATGAGGTTGCCGGTGAAGAAGATGGGCAGGCAGGCCACCGCCACCGCCACCATCACCGGCAGGTCGAAGGCCAGCATGGCCGGGGCTACCGCCAGGCTGGCCGGGGCGACGCTGGCGGAGAGGCCCAGCACGCCGAGGATGTTGAACAGGTTGCTGCCCACCACGTTGCCCACGGCGATGTCCCGCTCGCCGCGCGCGGCGGCCAGGAGGGAGGTGGCCACCTCGGGCAGCGAGGTGCCGGCGGCGACGATGGTCAGGCCGATCACCAGCTCGCTCACCCCGAGGTGGCGGGCGAAGGCGACCGCGGCCTCCACCAGCCAGTGGGCGCCCAGCACCAGCAGGGCCAGGCCGGCCAGGATGAGCAGGGCCTGCACCCCCCAGTGGGCGTCCCAACCCTTGGGCGGGCCGTCGAAGGCCTCCTGGTATTCCGCCTGCACCTCCGCCTGGGTGGCCGCGTTCTCCCGTCGGCTCTGGCGGATGATGAGCACCGTGTAGCCGGCCAGCAGGCCGGCCAGCAGCCCGCCCTCCCAGCGGCTGATGCCGCCGTCCGCAGCCAGTGCCCAGAGCAGCAGCGAGGCGCCGATCATCACCGGCACCTCCTGGCGGATCAGCTGCTGGTGCACCACCAGCGGCACGATCAGGGCCGAGGCGCCGAGGATGAACAGCACGTTGAAGATGTTGCTGCCCACCACGTTGCCCAGGGCGAGGTCCACCTGCCCGGACCAGGCGGACTGCACCGAGACGGCCATTTCCGGGGAGCTGGTGCCGAAGGCCACCACGGTCAGCCCCACCACCAGGGGCGAGATGCCGAAGGACAGGGCCAGCCTGGAGGCGCCCCGGACGAGCAGCTCGGCGCCCAGGATCAGGGCGGCCAGGCCGAGGAGGAAGAAGAGGATGGTCATGCCGGGTCTCCCGGCGACGTTGGGGCGGGTTGCGTGCGGGCTTGCATGGTCATGGTCGGTGGTGGCGTTGCGGTTAGTGGATGGCGGTCTCGTCCAGGTTCAATGCTCGGCGCCTATATTGGCATGAAGCGGGGATGAAATGCGCCCGCCGGCCTGCTAGCATCGGGACGGGTTTGTCCGGATCGCCGACCGGGACGGCGTCGGGCCGGACATCCGTAAATACCATCGCGCGAGGAGAACAAGATGAAGCTGCCCGTCATGCTGTGCGCCGCAATGCTGGGGGTCGCCCTGCAGGTTGCCCAGGCCGCCGATCCGATCGTCATCCGGTTCTCCCACGTGGTCGCCCCCAACACGCCCAAGGGCAAGGCCGCCGACTACTTCAAGCGGCTGGCCGAGGAGCGCGCCGGCGGCCGGGTCCGGGTGGAGGTCTACCCCAACAGCCAGCTCTACAAGGACCGCGAGGAGATGGAGGCCCTGCAGCTGGGCGCGGTGCAGATGCTCGCCCCCTCGCTGTCCAAGTTCGGCCCCCTCGGCGCCCGCCAGTTCGAGCTGTTCGACCTGCCCTACATCTTTCCCAACAAGGAGACCCTGCACCGGGTGATGGACGGCGACATCGGCAAGCGCCTGTTCGGCCTGCTGGAGGACAAGGGCATCCGCGGCCTGGCCTTCTGGGACAACGGCTTCAAGCAGATGAGCGCCAACCGGCCGCTGCGCCGCATGGAGGACTTCAAGGGGCTGAAGATGCGCATCCAGTCCTCCAAGGTGCTCGAGGCGCAGATGAAGGCCCTGGGGGCGAACCCGCAGGTGATGGCCTTCTCCGAGGTCTATTCGGCCCTGCAGCAGGGGGTGGTGGACGGCACCGAGAACCCGGTGTCCAACCTCTACACGCAGAAGATGCACGAGGTGCAGAAGCATCTGACCCTGTCCGACCATGGCTACCTGGGCTACGCGGTGATCGTCAACCGGAAGTTCTGGGACGAGCTGCCGGCCGACCTGCGCGTCACCCTGGAGGAGGCCATGCGGGACGCCACCGGGTACGAGCGCGACATCGCCCAGAAGGAGAACGACGAGGCGCTGGCCGCCGTGCGCCGCGCCGGCACCACCGAGGTCTGGATCCTGCCCAACGAGGAACGGCGCAAGTGGTGGCGGGCGCTGCTGCCGGTACACAAGGAGTTCGAGGAGAAGATCGGCCGCGACTTCATCCAGGCGGCCTACGCCGTGGCGGCCCAGGTCGAGCGGGAACAGGGCGTCAGGAAATAGCATGCCGTCCCCGGCGCTGGCCGGGGACACGGGTTTCACGGCTGGAGGGGCGCAGTGCTCAACCGCATCGTGGATCGGCTGGAGGAAGGGCTGATCCTTTCCTTCATGGCGGCCGCCACCCTGGTGACCTTCGTCTCGGTGGCGCTGCGCTACCTGTTCGGCACCGGCTTCACCTGGGCCACCGAGCTGACCATCTATCTGTTCATCTGGATGGCCAAGTTCGGCGCCGCCTATGGGGTACGCACCGGCATCCACGTCGGCGTGGACTACGTGGTGAACGCCGCCGGCCCGGCGCTCAGGCGCCAGCTGATCATCGCCGGCTTCCTGCTCGGGGTGGTCTTCACCGGCGTGATCGCCTTCTTCGGCGCCCGCTGGGTGATCTTCATCCAGGGCACCGGCCAGGTCTCGCCGGACCTGGAGTGGCCCATGTGGATCATCTACCTGGCCATCCCCCTGGGCTCCGGGCTGATGTGCTACCGCTTCCTGCAGGCCCTGCTGCGGTTCCGGCGCACCGGGCGGGTGCCCGAGCACGCCCTGGGGCAGGACAGCGGTGACGAGGCGGAGAGACCATCATGACCGCCGCCCTCATCCTGGCCATCCTGCTGGCCATGCTCATCACCGGCACGCCCATCTCCATCGCCCTGGGGATGACCGTGCTGGTGTTCATGCTGGCCTTTTCCTCCTTCGACATGATGACGGTGAACATCATCTCCCAGCGCCTGTTCACCGGCCTGGAGAGCTTCGCCATCATGGCCATCCCCTTCTTCGTGCTGGCCGGGGCCTTCCTCACCGACGGCGGCGTGGCGAAGAAGATCATCAAGTTCGCCGTCAGCCTGGTGGGCTGGATGCCCGGCGGGCTGGCCATGGCCACGGTGCTCTCCTGCGCCTTCTTCGCCACCCTGTCCGGCTCCAGCCCGGCCACGGTGATGGCGATCGGCTCCATCATGCTGCCGGCCCTGGTCAGGCAGGGCTATCCGAAACGGTTCAGCACGGGCCTGATCGCCTGCTCGGGCAGCATCGGCATCCTCATCCCGCCGTCCATCGTGCTGATCATCTACGCGGTGGCCACCTCCGAGTCGACCGGCAAGCTGTTCGTCGCCGGCATCGTGCCGGGCATGCTGCTTGCCGCCCTGCTCATGCTGGTGACCTTCATCCATTCCAAGCGGCACAACTTCCCTACCGTCCCCCGCGCCTCGCTCGGGGAGGTCTGGCGGTCCTTCCGGGACGCCTTCTGGGGGCTGATGCTGGTGGTCATCGTCATGGGCGGCATCTACGGCGGCCTCTTCACCCCCACCGAGGCGGCCGCCGTCTCGGCCGTCTATGCCTTCGTCTGCGCGGTGTTCATCTACCGCACCCTGAAGCTTCGCGAGGTGCCCAGGGTCCTGCTGCACGCCGCCAACACCTCGGCCATGCTGCTGTACATCATCACCAACGCCATCCTGTTCAACTTCCTGCTCACCTCGGAGCAGATCCCGCAAAGCCTGGCGGCCTGGATCGTCGAGCAGGACATGACGGCCTGGCAGTTCCTCCTCATCGTCAACCTGACCCTGCTGCTGGCCGGGCAGTTCATGGAGCCCTCCTCCATCATCCTGATCCTGGCGCCGCTGTTCCTGCCCATCGCCCATGCGCTGGGCATCGATCCCATCCACCTGGGCATCATCATGACCGTGAACATGGAAATCGGCATGATCACCCCGCCGGTGGGCCTCAACCTCTACGTGGCCAGCCATCTGTCGCGGCTTGGGCTGACCGAGGTGTCCATCGCCGCGCTGCCCTTCGTCGGCGTGATGCTGGCCTACCTGGCCCTGATCACCTACGTGCCGGAGATCTCCCTGTGGCTGGTGGACCTGCTCTACGACACGCCGCCGGTTCCGGCGGGCGGCGGCCCGGCCTTAGGCTGAGGCCGGGCCGGGAGACGCCGCCTTGAGCGCCTGGCTGCACACCTTCGCCACCTCCGGGGTGACCACCTGGGTCTGGTTGCCCCCCGCCGTGGCCTTCGCCGTCTCCTTCTTCACCTCCATGGTGGGGGTATCCGGCGCCTTCCTGCTGCTGCCCTTCCAGGTCGGCGTGCTGGGCTACGCCAGCCCCGCGGTCAGCGCCACCAACCTGGTCTACAACCTGGTGGCCACCCCCGGCGGCGTCTACCGCTACCTGGCGGAGGGGCGCATGCTCTGGCCGCTCGCCTGGGTGGTGATGGCCGGCAGCCTGCCGGGGGTGGCGATCGGCTATGGGCTCCGGGTGACCTGGCTGGCCGAGGCGGCGGCCTTCAGTGTCTTCGTCGGCGTCGTCCTGCTCGGCCTGGGCCTCAGGCTGCTATGGGACCGGCGGCGGCCCGCGCCGCCGGGCCTCCCCGCGCGCGGCGCGCTGACCAACGTGAGGTGGTCGCGTCGCCGGGTGGCCTTCGACCACGGCGGGCGGACGCACGGCTTCGGCGTGCCGGGCATGGCGGCCCTGTCGGTGGCGGTGGGCATCGTCGGCGGCATCTACGGCATCGGCGGCGGGGCCATCATGGCGCCGGTCTGCGTTGCCCTGTTCGGCCTGCCGGTGCACGCCATCGCCGGGGCGACGCTGCTGGCCACCCTGTTCACTTCCGTGGCCGGGGTCGCCCTGTATGCCGCGTTGCCCGCCCCGGCCGGCGTGGCCACCGCGCCCGACCTGCCCCTCGGCCTGCTGTTCGGCGTTGGCGGCCTGGCCGGGATGTACGCGGGGGCGCGCTGTCAGCGCCTGGTCTCGCAGCGGGCGCTGCAGCTGGCCCTGGCCGCCGTGCTCATCGCGGTGGCCGTGCTCTTCCTGACGATGCGCTGAGCACGCGTCGGTCACCCCGGGCGCGTTCGGCGGGCTGGCGCCCGGGTCGCCGCGACCGGCCTATGCTGCCCGGTCGGCGAGGATGCGGAAGCCCTCGGCGAAGGCGCGGAACTGCTCGGCGGGCAGGGCCCTGGCGTAGCGGTAGCCCTGCACCTTGTCGCAGCCGATCTCGGTCAGGAAGCGTTCCTGCTCCTCGGTCTCGATGCCCTCGGCGATGGCCTCCAGGCCCAGGGTGCGGGCCAGGCCGATGATGGCGGCGGCAATGGCGCTGTCATTGGGGTCGCCGGGGATGTCGCGCACGAAGGAGCGGTCCACCTTCAGGTTGTCGATCGGCAGCTGCTTGAGATAGGACAGGGAGGAGTAGCCGGTGCCGAAGTCGTCGATGGCGACACGGACGCCGTGACCGCGCAGGCCCCCCAGCACCCGCTGGCTCAAGGCCATGTCGCCCATCAGGATGTTCTCGGTCAGCTCGATCTGCAGGTGGTGGCCCGCGATGCCGACCTCGTCCAGGAGGACCAGCAGCCGCTCGGTGAAATTGGGCTGCGCCAGCTGCACGGCGGAGATGTTCACCGACATGTAGTCCAGCGCCAGGCCGGCGGCCCGCCAGGCGTGATACTGCTCCAGGGCCTGGCGCAGGATCCACTCGCCCAGCGGCAGGATCAGGCGGGTCTCCTCGGCCAGGGGGATGAACCGGTCCGGGGTGGCGCCCGGCCCGTCCGGCCAGCGGATCAGGGCCTCGGCGGCGACGACGCGGCCCTGGCCGAGGGTGACGATGGGCTGGTAGTGGAGCGTGAAGCGCTGCTCCCGCACCGCGACCCGCAGGGCGTTCTCCAGGGCCAGCTTGCCGCTCACGTCCTCGGACAACTCGCGGCTGAAGCGGGCGAAGCCGTCGCGGCCGGACTCCTTGGCCCGGTACATGGCGGTGTCGGCGTTGCGCAGCAGCACCCCGGCGTCCGGTCCGTCCTCGGGGAACAGGGTGATGCCGATGCTGCAGCCGATATGCAGCTCCTGGTCCTGGATGCGGAACGGCTGGCGGATGGCGGTGACGATCTTGTGCGCCAGCAGGCAGGCGTCGTCGGGGTCGCCCAGGTTCTCGGAGAGCACCACGAACTCGTCGCCGCCCAGGCGGGCGACCGAGTCGGCGCGGCGCAGCAGGTCGCGCAGCCGTTGCGACACCGCCACCAGCAGCAGGTCGCCGACGTGGTGGCCGAGGCTGTCGTTGATGTTCTTGAAGCGGTCCAGGTCGATGAACAGCAGGCCCAGGCGGCTGCCTTCCCGCCGGGCGCGCTCGATGGCCTGTTCCAGCCGGTCCTGGAACAGCAGCCGGTTGGGCAGTTCGGTGAGCACGTCGTGGTGGGCCAGGAAGTCCAGCCGCGCCTGGCTCTCCTTGAGGCTGGTGATGTCGGTGATGACCGAGATGTAGTGGGTGACCTCGCCGGCGGCGTTGCGCACCACGTTGATGTTCTCCAGCAGCGGGATGATCTCGCCGTCGCGGGTGCGGTCGCGCACCTCCCCGCCCCAGTGCCCCTGGCTGCGCAGGCTGTCCCACATGGCCGCGTAGAAGCCGGCGTCGTGCAGCCCGGAGTTGAGCAGCCTGGGCGTCTTGCCGATCAGTTCCTCCAGGGCGTAGCCGGTGATGCGGCAGAAGGCGTCGTTGGCGTCGACGATGCGCTGCTGGCGGTCGGTGATGAGGATGCCCTCGTGGGTATGGCTGAACACCTGGGCGTACAGCTGCAGGCCCTGCTCGGCGGCCTTCAGGCGGCTGATGTCGAAGAACAGATAGACCGTCTTGACCGGCGTGCCCCGTTCATCGTTGATGACCGAGGCGATCAGCTGCAGGTGCCGACCGCCGAGCGTCACCTCCTGCGGGCGCCGCTCCGCCCCGGCCCGGGCGGCGGCCATGTCCGCCCAGCAGCCGCACAGCTCGCCGAGGGGACGGCCGCGCAACGAGTCGATGTTCGCGCCGGCGAAGAACCAGTCCAGGGCGCTGCGGTTGCAGTCGGCCAGGCTGTCCTCCCGGTCGGTCACCAGCACCGCCGCCTGCAGGGTGTCCAGGATGGCGCGGATCTCGTTGCGCGCCAGCTGCAGGTCGTGGTTGGTCTCGTTCAGGTGGGTGATGACCTGGCCGAAGGACTCGCCGATGATGCCGATCGGATCCAGCTCGATCAGGGTCTCGTCGTCCAGCTCCTCGGGCCGCAGCGGCAGGGTGCCCATCAGGCCCAGCAGCTGGTCCACCTTGGCGCGGATGTAGTGGATGGCGGCGCGGTGCTTGTCGTCGTGAGCCACGGTCGGCGCGTCCGTTCAGGGGTGGAAGATGCGGATGCGGTAGCCGGCCTCGGTGCGGCTCACCTCGGACTGGTAACCCATCTTCGCCATCGCCTCGGGAATGGTGCCGGTGGCCTGGCGGTCGTCGGTCACCACCCGCACCTCGCTCTGGCCGGCGCGCAGCGCGGCGCCGTTCTGATTGACGGTCTTCAGGGTCAGCAGCAGGCAGGACGGGCAGATCTGGCCACGGATGTCGAGCTCGATGACGCTCGGCTGGGGTGGTTCCGCGTGGCGGTTGGTCATGGCTTTCTCCCGGGATGTTGTAGGTGTCTTTGTGGCGCCGCTCAGCGGATGACGAACCTGGCCAGCAGGCGGCTCCCCACCCAGCTGCCCGGCACCAGGCCGGCCAGGAAGAGCAGGCTTTGCAGGGCGAGTATAGGCAGGCCGCCCCACAGGTGCCAGATATTGCAGCCGGGCACCATGCGCGCCGAGAGCCCCAGCAGCAGGCCGCCGATCAGGGCGGAGGCGAGCTGGCGGGGCGGCGCGCCGAGGCGCACGCGAAACTCCCGCACCAGCAGGGCGGAGGCGAAGGCGCCGAGAATGATGCCGACGATCAGCGGGTACTGGATGGCGCCCACCGCGTCGAAGGCCGGGCCGGGCCCACCCTGGATGGGCCGGTCGGCGAAGGGCGGGGTGTAGTCCAGCGGCAGGGCGGCGAAGTAGGCCAGGCCGGCGACGTGCTCGGGCCGGAACCAGGCCGCCACGTTGGCGCCCAGCTTGGCGTAGGAGGTGGTGATGCCGAGCGGCATGCCCACCAGCAGCCAGGAGAACAGGCCCACCCCGGCCAGGATCAGGGCCGCCCGCCAGGCCGGCAGGTGCCCGGCGGCGTGGGAGATGCGGGTCAGGGCGCCGGCGCGCGCCCAGCGCAGCAGCAGGACCGCGCCCAGGCCGGCCAGGGGCAGGATCAGGACGGCGGGCGGCAGGCCCAGCCATTGCGGCAGGGTGATCGCCCGGGCGTCGAGCAGGCTGGCCCGGGCGAAGGCGCCCCAGGCCGGATGGATCTCGGCGTAGAGGGTGGAGCCGGCCAGCATGCCGAGCAGGGCGACGCCGCTGGCCACGCTGCCGGCGCCCAGCTTGTACAGCGTGCCCACCACGCAGCCGCCGGCCAGGACCATGCCGATGCCGAACACGAAGCCGCCGACGAGGCTGGCGACGGAGGGCGGGCCGAGCAGGGGAAAGGGGTAGGGGGCCAGCCAGCCGGCCGCCCGCGCCAGCTCGAACAGCAGCATGCTGGTCGCCACCAGCAGGACCAGCATGCGCAGGAGGTAGGCGTCGCGGAACAGGAACAGGTCGCGGAACATGGCCGTCACGCAGAAATCCGAGCGGTGCATGACGAAGCCTGCCGTCAGGCCGGCGGCCAGGGAGGCGAGCATGATGGTCAGGTAGGGTTCGGCCAAGTGGGGGTGCCTCTCGCGTCGTGCGCGGTTCGCGGGCCGCGTCCCGTCCGCCGGCTGGTAGCCTCGTCCGGCTTGAACAAATATCGGCCGGTCGGGTGTAATGTTGAGTCCATGACGCGCCACCTCCAACGCCTCGTCGTCGTCCTCTTCGTCCTGCTGCAGGGCGTGGCCCCGCTGCTGCACGCCCACGCCGCGGCCGATGCCCATGGCGGCGTGCATCTGCCGGGCCTGACGGCCGATGCGGGCGACCACGTCCATGCCGGCCTGGCCGACGACACGCACGACCACGCCCACGCCGCCATCGGTGTGGCGTCCTCCCTGGAGGCCCGCCATGACGGGCCACCCCTGGACGCCGCCCCGCCGTCGCGCCCGCCGGCGCCCGCCGACACGGCGCCGGGCGGAGTACCGGCCACCGCCTGGTCGGCGGACCGGCTCGCCGCCCCTTCCCCCCACGCCCTGCCCCCGCCGCGCGCCCCGCCGCGCGCCTGAACCCGCGGACTGGCCGGGCGCCGCCGGGGCCTGGCGCCGTTCGCGCCATCATTCATCCCGCAATCCCAACAAGGGCGTCCTCGCGCCCGTAGAACGGAGGGTGTCATGCATCCCGTGCCTGTCCTGCTTGTCGTCGCCTGCCTGAGCCTGCCCGCCTGGCCGGGGGACAAGACCATCCCCATCAGCCCGGCGCAGCGCGCCGCCCTGCGCATCACCACCGCGCCGGTGGTCGCCCATGCCGGGGCCATGACGGTCGGCCTGCCCGCCACCGTGGCCATCCCGCCGGCCCAGGAGCGGGTGGTGGCGGCCCCCTTCGCCGGCCTGTTGGCCCGGGTCGACGTGGCGGGCGGGGAGACGGTGCGCGCCGGCCAGGTCCTGGCGGTGCTGCGCGGCGAGGAGCTGGTGACGGCGCAGCGGGACCTGGCCCAGGCCGCCGTGCAGCTGCGCCTGGCCACCGAGACGTCCGGGCGGGACGAGGCCCTGTTCCAGGAGGGCATCATCCCCGAGTCGCGCCTGCAGTCGGCCCGGGCCGCCCTGGCCCAGGCCCGCGCCCAGGTCGCCGAGCGGCGCGCCTGGCTGCGCCTGATGGGGCTCGCCGAGGCCGCCCTCCTGGCGGCGGAGTGGGGCGAGCGCCTGACCGACAGCGTGGCCCTGGTCGCGCCCCTCGCCGGCGTCGTCCTGGAGCAGTCGGCGGTAACCGGCGCGCGGGTGGACATGGCCGCCCCCCTGTTCCGGGTCGCCCGGCTGGATCCGCTCTGGCTGGAGATCCAGGCCCCCGCCGAGCTGGCGGCGATGGTGAAGAAGGGGCAGCGGGTCAGCGTGCCGGGTACTTCCGCGCAAGGCCGCGTTGTCTCGGTGGGGCGCAGCGTCACCGCCGCCCAGACGGTGCTGATCCGCGCCCGGGTGGCCAATCCGGACGGTCGCCTGCGCCTCCACCAGTCCGTCTCGGCGCGCCTCGAGGACCTGGCCGGCGCCCGGCAGTGGCGCGTGCCGGTGCGCGCCCTGGTGCGCGCCCAGGGCCAGAACTGGGTGTTCGTCGAGCGGCCCGGCGGCTTCGAGCCGGAGGCGGTGAAGGTGCTCGGCCAGTCGGCCCAGTCCGCCGCCGTGGACGGACCGTTTGGCGGCGAGGAGCGGATCGCCGTGGAAGGCGTGGCGGCCCTCAAGGCGGCCTGGCAAGGCATGGGCGGGGAGTGACGCGATGCTCGCCCGCCTGACCGAGTTCTCCCTCACCCAGCGGCTGCTGGTCCTGGGCCTCACGCTGCTGCTCGCCGCCGCCGGCCTGCAGGCCTGGCGCGAGCTGCCCATCGACGCCTTCCCGGACGTCTCCACCACCCAGGTGAAGATCATCCTCAAGGCGCCGGGCATGACCCCGGAGGAGGTGGAGACGCGCATCGCCGCCCCGGTGGAGACCGAGATGCTGGGCATCCCCCGGCAGCGCATCCTGCGCTCGGTGTCCAAGTACGGGCTGACCGACATCACCATCGACTTCGAGGACGGCACCGACATCTACTGGGCCCGCCAGCAGGTGGCGGAGCGCCTCAACGGCGTCCTGGCCGACCTGCCGGAGGGGACCGCCGGCGGCCTGGCGCCGATCACCACGCCGCTGTCGGAGGTGTTCATGTTCACCGTGGACGCCCCCGATCTGAGCCTCGCCGAGCGGCGCGCCCTGCTCGACTGGGTGATCCGGCCGCGCCTGCGCACCCTGCCCGGCGTGGCCGACGTGAACGCCCTGGGCGGCCTGGTGAAGACCTTCGAGGTGGCCCCGGACAACGCCGCCATGAGCGCCCGCGGCGTCACCTTGGCGGAACTGGCCGGGGCCATCCGCGCCAACAACCGCAACGACGGCGCCGGCCGCCTGACCGAGGGCGAGGAGGTCTGGCTGGTGCGGGTGGAAGGGGCGGTGCGCGGCCTGGAGGACCTGGCCGGCATCGTGGTGAAGAACGTCGACGGCGTGCCGGTGCGGGTGGCGGATGTGGCGGCGGTGCGCCTGGGCGAGCTCACCCGCTACGGCGGGGTGACCCGGGACGGCCGCGGCGAGGCGGTGGAGGGCCTGGTGCTGGGCCTCAAGGGGGCCAACGCCCGCCAGGTGGTGTCAGCGGTCAAGCAGCGCCTGACGGAGATCGCCCCCACCCTGCCCAAGGGGGTGAGCGTGACGCCCTTCTACGACCGCTCCGCCCTGGTGGACCGGGCGGTGGGCACGGTGTCCAAGGCCCTCCTGGAGGCCATCGTCCTGGTCCTGGTGCTGCTCTACCTGTTCCTGGGCAACGCGCGGGCCGCCCTGACCGTGGCCCTCACCCTGCCCCTGGCGGCCCTCGCCACCTTCCTGCTCATGCGCCAGTTCGGCCTCTCGGCCAACCTGATGAGCCTGGGCGGACTGGCCATCGCCATCGGCATGCTGGTGGACGGGGCGGTGGTGGTGGTGGAGAACATCGTCAGCCACCTGGCCCACGACCAGAGCCCCCAGCCCCGTCTGCACCGGGTGTTCCGGGCGGTGCGCGAGGTGGCCACGCCGACCGCCAGCGGGGTGGCGATCATCATCATCGTCTTCCTGCCGCTGCTCACCCTGCAGGGGCTGGAGGGCAAGCTGTTCATCCCGGTGGCCCTGACCATCGTCTTCGCCCTGGCCGCGGCCCTCATCCTGGCCCTCACCGTGGTGCCGGTGCTGGCGTCCTGGCTGCTGCAGGAGGGCGATCACGGCGACCCCTGGCTGGTGCGGCTGGCCCTGCGCCTTTACACGCCGGTGCTGGAGTTCGCCCTGCGGCGCGGGCGCACGGTGATGGCGGCGGCGCTGGCCCTGCTGGTGGCGGCGATGGCCCTCTACCCCCTGATCGGCAAGTCCTTCATGCCCAGCCTGGACGAGGGCGACCTGCTGGTGCAGCTGGAGAAGCTGCCGTCCATCAGCCTGGAGGAAAGCCTGGCCCAGGACCTGCTGGTGCAGCGGGCGCTGATGGCGCGCATCCCCGAGATCCGCGGCGTGGTGGCGCGGGCCGGCTCCGACGAGCTGGGCCTCGACCCCATGGGCCTGAACGAGACGGACAGCTTCCTCGTCCTCAAGCCCCTGTCCGAGTGGCGCAAGCCGGACAAGGAATGGCTGATGGAGGAGATCCGCGCGGTGATGAAGGATTTTCCCGGCATCAACTTCGCCTTCACCCAGCCCATCGACATGCGGGTGTCGGAGATGCTCACCGGCTCGCGCGGCGACCTGGCGGTGAAGATCTTCGGACCGGATATCGACACCCTCAACGACCTCGCCGATCGGGTGGAGACCACCCTCAAGGCGGTGCCGGGCGCTCAGGACGTGTTCGCCAAGAAGAACGAGGGGGTGCAGTACTTCCGCGTCGAGGTGGACCGGCTGGCCGCCGGCCGCCACGGCCTGTCCATGGACGACGTCTCGGCCTTCCTCAGGGCCCATCTGGAGGGCCAGCGGCTGGGCATCGTCCAGGAAGGCATCCAGCGCACCCCCCTGGTGCTGCGGGCGGGGGAGAACGTGCGCCTGTCGCCGGCCCTGTTCGAGGCCCTGCGCATCCCCACCGCCTCGGGGGTGGCCATCCCGCTCAAGGAGATCGCCCGGCTGGCGCGCGCCGACGGGCCGGTGGCGGTCAACCGCGAGAACGCCGCCCGCTACGTCACCGTGCAGAGCAACGTGACCGGCCGCGACCTGGTCGGCTTCGTCGAGGAGGCGCGCGCCCGGGTCGCCGCCGAGGTGAAGCTGCCGGCCGGCTACGGCGTGGTCTACGGCGGCCAGTTCGAGAACCAGCAGCGCGCCGCGGCGCGCCTGGCGGTGGTGGTGCCGGTGGCGCTGGCGCTGATCTTCGCCCTGCTGTTCGCCACCTTCAAGTCGGTCAAGCAGGCCGTGCTGGTGCTGGGCAACATCCCCTTCGCCCTGGTCGGCGGCATCGCCGCCCTCTACCTGACCGGCGAGTACCTGTCGGTGCCGGCCTCGGTGGGCTTCATCGCCCTGCTCGGCATCGCCGTGCTCAACGGCGTGGTGCTGGTGACCTATTTCAACCAGCTCGCCGCCCAGGGCTTGGACGCCGCCCGGGTGGTGCGCGAGGGGGCCCTGCGCCGCCTGCGGCCGGTGCTGATGACCGCCAGCATCACCGCCTGGGGCCTGATCCCCCTGCTGCTGGCCACCGGGCCGGGCTCGGAGATCCAGAAGCCGCTCGCCATCGTGGTGGTGGGGGGGCTGTTCACCTCCACCGCCCTGACCCTGATCCTGCTGCCGGTGCTCTACCGGCGCTACATCCTCAAGGCTGGCTGACATGAACGAGACACATGACGATCTGGTGCAACTGACCCTGGCCGCGCCCCGGCACCTGGAGGAGGCCCTGCTGGAACAGCTGCTCGCCCATCCGGACTGGGCGGCCGGCTTCACCCTGTTCCAGGCCGAGGGCCACAGCAGCCGACCGGAGGCCCTCAGCGCCCAGGAACGGGTGCGCGGCCGGGCCAAGCGCATTGCCGTGCAGATCGTGCTCGACGCCGGGCACGCGGCGGCCCTCCTCGATCACCTGCGGCGCTGCCTGCCCAAGCCGGAGGTGGCCTACTGGCTGACGCCGGTGCGCGAATTCGGGAGGCTGGCATGACCTCCGCGCGCCGACTGCTCCTCGCCCTCGCCCTCGCCGCGGCCGTCCCGGCCTCGGCGGCGGAGGCATCCCTGCCCGCCGACCTGCCGCCGGCCGAGGTGGTCCTGCGCGCCCTGGGCAATCATCCCGAGGTCCGCGCGGCCCAGGCGCGGACCCGCGCGGCCCGCGCCGAGCACGAGCGCCTGCGCGTCGGCGGCCACGAGTACGGCCTGCGCATGGGCGTGCAGCGCCGCGATGTCAGCCGGGAGCCGGACTACACCGAATGGGACGTGGCCCTGGAACGCGGCCTGCGCCTGCCCGAGAAGGGCCGCCTGGACGACCGCATCGGCGCCCAGGGCGTGGAGGAGGCGGAGGAGCGCGTCGGCGACGCCCGCCACGAGGCCGCCCGGCAGCTCCTCTCCTACTGGTACGCCGCCCTGCGGGGCCGGTCCGAGGTCAGGCTGTGGCGCGACCAGATCGCCCTGCTGGAGGAGGCGCGGCGCATCGTGGAGACGCGCGTGAAGCGCGGCGATGCGGCCCGGCTGGACGGTCTGCAGGCCGACGCCGCGCTCGCCCAGGCCCGCTCCCAGGCCCGCCAGGCCGAGGCCCGCGCCCAGGCCGCCGCCGCCGAGCTGAGGGCGCGCTTCCCCGAGCTGCCGGCCGCCGAGGGCGGGCCCGCCGAGCCGCCAGCGCCGCCCGGCGACGAGGCGGGCTGGATCGAACGCACCCTGGAGCACAACCACGAGCTGCTGGCGGCGCAACGCGCCGTGGAGAAGGCGCGCCTGACGGCCCGGCGCGTGGATCGGGAACGCACGCCGGACCCCGTGCTGGGCCTGCGCTACGCCAACGAACGGGGCGGCGACGAGCAGGTGCTGGGGGTGACCCTGGCCATCCCGCTGCCTGGGCAGGCCCGCCGCGCGGACGCCGGCGCCACCCTGGCCCAGGCCGAGGACCTGGCGGAACGGGAGGCCGCCACCCGCCGGCGCCTGGGCGCCGAGGCGGCGGTGAACTGGCAGCGCGCTGCCGGCGGCGTGGAGGCCCACCGGCGCCTGGCCGAGGCGGCCGAGGCCATGTCGCGTCACGCCGAACTGGCCGGACGGGCCCACCAGCTGGGCGAGCTGGCCCTGTCGGAGGCCCTGCTGGCGCGGCGCAATGCCCTGGAATCGCAACTGGCGGCCGAGCAGGCGCGGCTGGACGCCAACGAGGCCATCGCCCGGCTGCTGCTGGACGCCCACCGGCTGTGGCCCCTGGGCGAGGGCGGCGAGCATCACTGATGTCCGCGCGGTCGCGATGCGGCTGGACGTCTGCTCCGGCCAGGCTGGGGAACGAGACAGGATGATCAGTGCGCTGTGCCCGCGTCGATACCTGCTAAAAAGAGATTGAGGTCGGCAATGAACGGGTAAGGGGGCTTACTTCATCATCCGCGCCCTCGCCGATCTGGGATCCGGCATCGGGATAACGAAGAGGGGACCATCATGACGCATACCCAACATCGACTTGCAAAGACGGCGGCGGCGCTGCTGTGCGCGTTGATCGTCGCGCCGAGCGACGCGGCGACCATCAATTTCTCCAACAAGGACACCTTCTCGACGCCCACGTGGAGCGAAAGCGGCTTGCTGATGACCGCCGAGAGCTCGCCCGGCGTGGCGGGGAGTCTCTACTTCCTGAACTACAACGGCCTGGGCGTGGTCGGCGGGAGTTCCAGTACGTTGATCGACGGCTCCGAGCGGGTCTTCTTCACGGCGGAGGGCGGATCCTCCCTGACCGGCATCGCCCTGCACCAGACCATGCTCACGAACAGCGATGGCGATGGCGTGTTGGGCGAGGCTCTGGTGGAGGGTTTCCTGGGCATGACTTCCCTCGGCACACGCTCGATCGGCGGATCCTTTGACGTCAATATTTCGAGCCTCTTTACCGGACTTACGCTGACCCGCTTCAGCGTGCGTCCCAACCCAGACAGTCTCCGCCTCTATTCCCTGGATTTCACCGTCAGCCCCCTGACCCTGCACTGGGCCAACAGCCAGGGCGGGCAGTGGGACACGGCCGCCAACTGGGACATGGGCTTCGTGCCCTTGGCCTTGACCCCGGTGGTGATCGACCCGGCCGGCGGCCTCACTGTCAGCGGTCCGACCCGCAACACCACGGTGGCCTCCCTCGTGCTGGGCGCCCGGTCGTCGGGCGTGGCGGTGCTCAAGCTCGACCCCGCCGCCGACCTGTGGGTGACCGGCGTCGCCAGCGTGCAGTCCCGCGGCGCCATCGAGCTGGGCAATACCAGCGTGTTCCGCGCCGGCCAGCTCGACAACGCTGGCGTGCTGCGCGGCAGTGGCCAGGTGGACGCCCGGATCGACAACCTGGCCGGTGGGCGCGTCAGCGTGGGGGCCGGCCAGCGCATCGAGTTCAGCGGCGCCGGCGCCAGCCAGAACGCCGGCATGATCGAGGTGCTCGGCGGCGAGGTGGGCTTCACGGATTCGGTCGTGAACGTGGCGGGCACCGGCCTGATCGCCGGACGCGACGCCGTGCTGCGTTTCGACGGCGGCTTGACCAACCAGGGCTCCGTCGCGCTGAGCAGCGGCAATTCGGACGTCTTCGGCAAGATCGACAACACCGGCAACATTGCCCTGGGCGCGCGCACGACGGCCACCTTCTACGACGACCTGGCGCAGAACGGTAGTTTCATCGTGCCGTCTTCGTCGGCCGCGACCCTGCTGGGGGCGTTCTCGGGCAGTGGCGGCTTCACCGGCGGTGGCGAGGTGGTGGTCCTCGGCGACCTGCGCCCCGGCAACAGCCCGGCGGTGGTCGTCTACGACGGTGACCTCACCCTGGGGCCGATTGCCCACACGGCGATCGACATCGAAGGACTGCTGCCGGGGCAATACGACCTGCTGCAGGTCACCGGCACGGCCACGCTGGACGGCAGCCTGGGGATCAGCGTCGGCGGCGGCTTCTCGCTCGGCCTGGGGCAGAGCTTCGCCTTCCTGACCGCCGCGGGCGGGGTGTCCGGCCAGTATGCCGGGCTGGCGCAGGGCGGCGTGGTGGGAAGCTTCGGCGGCCTGCCGCTGTATATCGGCTACGACGCGAACTCGGTCATGCTCTACACCGATCCGGTGCCCGAACCGCGCGCCTATCTCCTGATGCTGGCCGGCCTTGCCCTGGTGATCGGCGTCACCGGTCGCCACCGGGGACACGAATAGGGGGGTGGCTTGGCGTGACGACCCGCTGAACGGCGCCGTGAGTCCGTCCCGGATGCCGGGGTGCGCGGCCACCCCTCGCGGGCGGGGGGTCAGGCCCCGGCGGCCCGCAGCGCGGGCGGGGCGGACAGCTGGTCGAGCGGCTCGGGCCGGTGCACGCCGTAGCCCTGCACATAGTCGACGCCGATGTGCTCCAGCAGCTTGGCGATGGCGTCGTTCTCGACGCATTCGGCGATGG
>JALOTG010000159.1 GCA_025458005.1 Thiobacillaceae bacterium | reverse complement strand
GCGACGCTCGGGCGGCCAGTAGTCCGCCAGCACGCCGGCATAGAACGGCTCGATGACGGCGTCCGGGCCGGGCTCGATGGACAGGCGTTCATAGCACCAGATCGCCAGCAGCCCGCCGGGCTTCAGCACCCGCTGCGCCTCGGCGTAAAAGCGCGGCAGGTCGAACCAGTGCGCCGCCTGGGCCACCGTCACCAGGTCGACGCTGGCCGCCGGCAGGCCGCTGGCCTCGGCGGGGGCGACCCGGTATTCCACCCGTGGATGGGGCACCGCGCTGGCCACCTGTTGCGCGCTGGCGTCGGTGGCCACCACCCGTTCGAAATGGGCCGCCAGCCCCACCGCCGCCTGGCCACTGCCGGTGGCGCAGTCCCAGGCCGTCTCGCGGACATCAACCCGGTCGGCCAGCCAGGCGAACAGCGCCGCCGGATAGCCGGGACGATGCGCGGCATAGCCGGCCGAGTCATGCGAGAAGTGGTCCCGGAAGGCGCTCATGCCTGATCCGAACGCGGCCGCAGCGTCAGGCGCAGGTCGCCGCCCAGCTGGCACAGGTCGCGCAGTTCGAAGGGCCGGCGTCCGGCCATGTCGGTCAGCTCGGGCAGGTCGAACAGCCCGCGCGCCCGGTGGCCCAGGGCGACCGGTGCGAAGTAGGCCAGCCACTCGTCCACCCAGCCCCCCGCCAGGAGCGCCCCGTTGAGGGTGGCGCCGGCCTCGGCGTGCAGCTCGTTGACCCCGCGGCGGGCCAGCTCGGCCAGCAAGGCATCGAGATCCACCCGCCCATCCGGACCGGGCAGGACGATCACCTCGGCGCCCGCCGCCTCCAGGGCCGCGCGCCGGTCGGGGTCGTCGACCGCCGCGACGATCAGGGCACCGCCGGCGAGGATGCGCGCGGTGGACGGCGTGGCGAGGCGACTGTCCGCCACCACCCGGAGGGGCTGACGCGGCGCGTCCACGCCGCGCGCGTTCATCCGTGGGTCGTCGGCCAGCACCGTGCCCACGCCGGTCAGGATGGCGCAGGCGCGCGCGCGCCAGCGGTGCACGTCGGCGCGCGCCGACTCGCCGGTGATCCACTTCGACTCGCCGTTCAGCAAGGCGGTCTTGCCGTCCAGGCTGGCCGCGGTCTTCAGCCGCAGCCAGGGGCGGCCGCGGGCCATGCGGGCGACGAAGCCGAGGTTGAGCTCGCGCGCCTCGGCCTCCAGCAGCCCGGCCTCGACGCGCACGCCGGCCAGGGTGAGCAGGTCCAGGCCGCGGCCGGCCACCTGGGGATTGGGATCGCGCATGGCCGCCACCACCCGCGCCACGCCGGCGTCGATCAGGGCATCGGCGCAGGGCGGCGTGCGGCCGTGGTGGCTGCAGGGTTCCAGGGTGACGTAGGCGGTGGCGCCGTGCGCCGCCGCGCCCGCCGCGCGCAAGGCGTGGATCTCGGCGTGCGGCTCGCCGGCCCGCTCGTGCCAGCCCTCCCCCACCACCCGGTCGTCCCGCACGATGACGCAGCCGACGCGCGGGTTGGGCGTGGTGGTATGGAGGCCGCGCTCGGCCAGGCGCAGGGCGCGGGCCATGTGGGCGTGGTCGGCGGCGGAGTACACGGTATCAGCCCCGGACGAGGCGCGCGCTCAGCGCGCCGAGCGGCCTCACTTGTCCAGGTCCCGGATCACGTCGCGGAAGTCGTCCACGTCCTGGAAGCTCTTGTACACCGAGGCGAAGCGGATGTAGGCCACCTTGTCCAGACGCTTCAGCTCGGCCATCACCAGCTCGCCGATGTAGCGCGAGGTGACCTCCCGCTCGCCCAGGGACAGCAGCTTCTGCACCACGCGGCCGATGGCCTCGTCGACCAGCTCGGTGGACACCGGCCGCTTGTGCAGGGCGCGGCGGAAGCCCTCGCGCAGCTTGTCGCGGGAGAAGTCCTGGCGCTCGCCGTTCTGCTGCTTGACCACCGCCGGCAGGCGGATCTCCGCCGTCTCGTAGGTGGTGAAGCGCTTGTCGCAGTCCGCGCAGCGGCGCCGCCGGCGCACCGTGGCGCCGTCCTCCGACAGGCGGGTTTCCACCACCTGGGTGTCGGCGTGACCGCAGAAGGGACACCTCATTGCGGGTGAGGCATGAGGCGCGAGGCGTGAGGGGTCGCCCCCCCGAACTGATCCGCCTCACCCCTCACCCCTTGCTCCTCACTTCCCGTAGACCGGAAAGGCCGCCGTCAGCTTGGCGACCTCGCCCTTCACCCGCGTGATGACTGCCTCGTCATTGGGCGCGTCGAGCACGTCGGCGATCAGGTGGGCCAGGCGCTCCGCCTCGATCTCCTTGAAGCCGCGCGTGGTCATGGCCGGGGTGCCGATGCGGATGCCGCTGGTGACGAAGGGCTTCTGCGGGTCGTTGGGGATGGCGTTCTTGTTCACCGTGATGTGGGCGCGGCCCAGGGCGGCCTCGGCGTCCTTGCCGGTAAGGCCCTTGGCGCGCAGGTCGACCAGGAAGAGGTGCGACTCGGTGCGCCCGGAGACGATGCGCAGGCCGCGCTCCTCGCCCAGCACGCGGGCCATCACCCGGGCGTTGCTGACCACCTGCTCCTGGTAGGCGCGAAAATCCTTGCCCATGGCCTCTCTGAAGGCCACCGCCTTGCCGGCGATGACGTGCATCAGCGGGCCGCCCTGGAGCCCGGGAAAGATGGCGGAGTTGAGCGCCTTCTCGTGCTCCGCCTTCATCAGGATGATGCCGCCGCGCGGACCGCGCAGGGTCTTGTGGGTGGTGGAGGTGACCACGTCGGCGTGGGGCACCGGATTGGGGTAGACCCCGGCGGCGATCAGCCCCGCGTAGTGGGCCATGTCGACCATGAAGATGGCGCCGATCTCCTTGGCGACCTTGGCAAAACGGGCGAAATCGATGTGGAGCGAAAAGGCGGAGGCACCGGCGATGATCAGCTTCGGCTTGTGCTCGCGCGCCTTGGCCTCCATGGCCGCGTAGTCGATGTCCTCGTTGGCGTCTAGACCGTAGGCCACCACGTTGAACCACTTGCCGGACATGTTGAGCGCCATGCCGTGGGTGAGGTGGCCGCCCTCGGCCAGGCTCATGCCCATGATGGTGTCGCCGGGCTTGAGGAAGGCCATGAACACCGCCTGGTTGGCCTGGGAGCCGGAGTTGGGCTGCACGTTGGCGGCCTCCGCCCCGAACAGCTTCTTCACCCGTTCGATGGCCAGCTGCTCGGCCACGTCCACCCACTCGCAGCCGCCGTAGTAGCGCTTGCCGGGATAGCCCTCGGCGTACTTGTTGGTCAGCACCGAGCCCTGCGCCTGCATCACCGCCGGGCTGGTGTAGTTCTCGGAGGCGATCAGCTCGATATGCTCCTCCTGGCGGACGGCCTCCTTCTCGATGGCGGCCCACAGCTCGGGATCGACGTTCTGGATGGTGTGATCGGCGGCGAACATGGCGGAAAGTCCTGGAAAATCAAAGCGGGCCATTTTAGCACGCGGCCTGCCCGCCCGGCCCTGCCGTCAGCCGCGGAAGATGAAGTACACCGCCCCCACCAGGCACAGCCCGGCCCAGAGGTAGTTCCAGGACAGGGGCTCCTTCATGTAGAGCACGGCGAAGGGGGCGAACACCAGCAGGGTGATCACCTCCTGCATGACCTTGAGCTGCGGCAGGGTGAGCTGCTGATAACCGATGCGGTTGGCCGGCACCTGCAGCAGGTACTCGAACAGGGCCACCCCCCAGCTCACCAGGGCGGCGATCCACCAAGGCTTGTCGTTGAGGTGCTTGAGGTGGGCATACCAAGCCACCGTCATGAACAGGTTGGACAGGGCCAGCAGGACGACGGTCTGCAGGATGACGGTGTTGACGGTGGGCAGGTTCATGGCGCGCGTGCAAGGCTCCCGCCATGATACGTCAGCCGCCCGCCGATGCGCCGTCGGATGACCCGCCGCCGCTCAGAACAGGTCGCGCAGCATCTCCTCGATCTCGAAGCCCAGCACCAGCAGCCAGGCGAACAGGGCGACGCCCACCCCGGCGGCGGCGATGTCCTTGATGATGCCGATCTTCTCGTTGTGCCGCGTCTCGACGAAGTCGCACAGGGCCTCGATGGCGCTGTTCATGATCTCGGCCACCATCACCAGGGCGGTGACGACGATGATCAGCAGGGCGTCGACCCAGTCCCGGGCGTACAGGGCGGCGCCCAGCACGACGAGGGAGAAGACCAGCTTCCAGGCGACGCTGAAGTCGTGGATCACCGCGTAGCGCAGTCCCTGGTGGATGGTGCGCAGCTTGCGCAGCGGGTGATAGCCCGGCTCCCCGGTGCCGAGGAACTTGTTGCGCATGGATGGCCTCCTGGCGGGTTCAGGTCCCGGCCGGTCGGGGCGACAGCCAGGCGCGCAGGCCCAGCACCCAGAAGAGGGCCGCCAGCATCCCGACCAGGACGTCGCTAGGGTAATGCACCTGCAGGTAGACGCGCGAGAGGCCCACCAGCAGCGCGACGCCGACCAGCGTCACCGCCCAGGCCCGCCCCGGCCGAGCGGCAACCAGGCAGAGGGCCAGCGCCAGGGCGGCGGCCTGCATGGCGTGGGCGCTGGGGTAGGACCAGTCCCAGGGCAGGGGCACGCCCGTCGCGTGGAGCTCCGGCCGCGGCCGCGCCACCCACAGCTTGGTCAGGTGCGACAGGGCGGCGGCGCCGAGCAGGGACAGCAGCACGAAGGCCGCCTCGATCCGCCGCCCCAGGCGGACGAATCGCCAGGCCAGCAGGGCCGCCAGGGGCAGCAGGAGGAACAGGGAACCGAACCAGGTGACGCCCCCCATCCAGGCATCCAGGGCCGGGACGCGCCAGTCGTGGGCGAGGACCAGGCCGGCGCGATCGAAGCCGTCCATGCCGCACTGACCCTGGGGACAGACCCAGCCGGCACCCGCCGCCAGGACGACCAGCGCCACCAGCCAGAACGGCAGGGCAGCCAGGATGCCGGGGCGCGCCCGGGAGCCGCTCAGAGCCGCAGCGCCTGGGTCCATTCCAGGTCGGCCAGGCTGCGGATGGCGCGCGTCAGGTAGTAGAGCACCGCCGCCATGATCAGCATGGACGGCAGGGCGATCACCGGATAGCTGAGCAGGGTGAGCCGCCCCAGCTCCTCGTTGAAGGCCGCCGTGCCCGCCGGGCTGACGACGATCCAGGTGGCGAGCAGGTAGTTCATGGCCGAGGAGAAGAAGAAGGCGCCGCCCAGCATCCAGGTGGCCGTGCGCAGCCGCGCCTCGAAGCGGTCCAGGGTGCCTCGCCGGACCAGGCTCTCGCGGATCAGCTCCACATGCATGATGGCGGGGTTGAACAGCAGGACGCGCACCAGGGGATGGCGGGTGTGGGCGGAGACGGCCACCGCCAGCCCCAGCAGTCCCGGGATGGCCGCCTCCTTGACGGCCAGCCAGCGGGCGTCCAGCTCCAGCAGGCCGATGCCGCCGGTGAGCAGGATGCTGACCAGGCCCAGGGCGGCGAAGAAGTTGAGCTTGCGCCGCGCCAGGTAGTCCCGCGCGCCCCATCCCAGCGGGAAGGCGAGCGCCAGCAGCAGGGCCGGGACCGGACCCAGCCGGGCCGGGTCGCTCAGCTGCATGAGGATGACCGAGGGGATCACCAGGGCGACCAGCAACTCGATCCAGGGGTTGGGTCTGACGTTGTCGTTCATCGCGGACTCGCCTTGCATGCCTTGCCTCAGTGGCGGACCACCGGGTTGTCCGCCGCGATCCAGCGCGTGATCCCGTCGCGCACGTTGTAGATGCGGGTATAGCCCTGCTCGGCCAGCTCGCGGGCCAGGCTGTCGGTGCGGCTGCCGGTGCGGCAGATCAGGGCGATGGGGGCGTCCTTGGGCACCTCGCGCTGGATGCGCGGCAGGATGTCCGGATTGACGCGGCCGCCGCCGTCCACGTAGGTCAGCTTGCGGCTGCCCTCCACCACGCCGGTCTGCCGCCACTCCTCCGGCCGGCGGATGTCGTAGAGGGGCACGTCCTGCGCCAGCAGCGTCTTCAGCTGGGCGTTGTCGACGTTGGTGTAGGGCGGCTCGGCGCAGCCGCCGAGCGCGAGGGCGAGGCCCAGCAGGCCGGCGCCGAGGAACTGTCGTTGCATGGCTCGGTTCTCCTTGTGGACAGGATCAGGGACGGGGTGACTCGACGCGCACGCTCACGCCGTCACGGCCCTGGCGTGTCACGCCGACCCGGAAGCGCTCGGCGCCGCGGGCGTATTCATGGCTCTCCGCGTCGCGGCTGGCGCTCAACACGCTCTGGGCAAAACCCTGGGCGGCGAAGCCGCGCGCGTAGTGGTCGAGCACGGCGTGGTAGTCGGCGCGGCCCGTGTATTCCACCGCCAGGCGCGTCTCGTCCCGCTGCCAGGCGCTGCGGGTCAGCCCGGCGAAGCGGGGCACCGGCCCCAGGTCCTCGCCGGAGACGTCGCGCGCCGGTTCGGCATCGCCTTTCAGAGCGGGGAGGTATTCACCGAGGTGTGTGTCCAGCTGCTCGCGGGCGCCGGGCACCACCCGCTCCACCTGTTCCAGCACCCCCCGCGCGGGCTCCACGGCGGCCTCCCGCGCCGTGCCCACCAGGCCCTGGGCCTGGCCGAACAGCCAGGCGACGATCGCCACGGCGGCCCAGACCGAGAGGCCGAACAGCACCACCAGCCCCACGGCCAGGGTGATCCAGGTGCCGCGCCGAACCTGCAGCAGGCGCGGCGCGAACTGGGTGGCGAAGGCCAGGATACCCAACTTGTTCATCATCTCTCAGTTCCCATAGAAGTAGACGGGCCTGCTTTCCCGATACCGCCCCACGCCCATCAGGTGGAGGGTCAGCTTGCGCAGTTCATCCAGCCACAGCACGCTGGAGGCCACCGCGGCGGCCAGCAGCCAGTCGGCCAGGGCCAGGTCCACGGTGTCGAATACCGCCTGGGCCGGCCCCCAGTGCACCACCACGACCTGCAGGCTCAACACGCCGGCCAGGGCCAGCCACAGCCAGCGGTTGCTGAAGAAGCCGGCGGAGAAGGCGCTGCCGTATTCGGCCCGGGCATTGAAGATGTTGAAGAACTGGAACAGCACGAAGGCGGTGAAGGCCAGGGTCAGGGCGTAAGGCCAGGGTCAGGGCGTAGGCCTCGCCCTGGGGCCGGGCGTGCAGGAACAGGGCCAGGGTGCCCGCCGCCATGATGAAGCCGTAGAACAGCAGCACGGCCAGGCGCCGGGCGGTGAGGATGCGCGCCTCGCGCGGCCGCGGCGGGGCGTCCATGACGCCGGGCCGGGCCGGCTCCACGCCCAGGGTCATGGCCGGCGGACCGTCCATGATGATGTTGATCCAGAGGATCTGGATCGCCGTGAACGGCGTCGACCAGCCCAGCAGGCTCGCCCCGAGCACGGTCTGGATGGCGCCCATGTTGGTGGAGAGCTGGAAGCGCACGAACTTCACCAGGTTGTCGTAGATCACCCGGCCCTCCTTCACCGCCCCGACGATGGTGGCGAAGTTGTCGTCGGTCAGCACCATGGTGGCCGCCTCCTTGGTCACTTCGGTGCCGGTGATGCCCATGGCCACGCCGATGTCGGCGTTCTTCAGGGCCGG
>JALOTG010000158.1 GCA_025458005.1 Thiobacillaceae bacterium | reverse complement strand
GCGCGCATCATTGGCCCTTGCGGGCGGACAGGATGCGGATGCCGCCGTGGCCGATGACGCCCACCAGGCACAGGGCCGCGAGACCCCAGCCGGCGGTGTCCAGCAACCGGTTCACGCTGTGGCTGGGCATGTAGATGCCGGGCAGGCCGGCGAGGCGGCTTTCGGCGCCGTGGCAGTCGACGCAGCCCAGGCTCTGGTCCTTGGGCGCCACCATGTGGGTGATGGGCCAGGCCATCTCGGTCTCGACGAAGTCCACCTTGCCGGAGAAGGGCAGGCCGGTGTCGGACATGCCGGCGGCGACGGCCTTTTCCCAGCCGAAGTTCTTCCAGTAGGCGGTGCTGTCGTCGCCGGCGGTGTGGGGCTTGACCAGGGTCATGTTGACCGGGTCGTAGGGCTGCTTGCCGCGCATGACCTTGACTGGCCAGATCAGGGACTTGCCGTCGTCGGGCCCGCCCTGGAAGGCGTTGATCGGCACCACCTTGCTGTTGTCGATCTTGGCGTTGAGCAGGGTGTAGCTGACCGTGCCGTTGAACCACTTGTACTCGGGCACGACGTTCTCGGCCAGGATGAAGTCCCCCTTCCTGGCGTCGTAGATGACGTGGCCCTTGGCGTCCTTCTTGATCAGCGGCTTGCCGTCGGGGCCCTTCTGGCCGCCCGTGGACCAGTCCCAGCCCATCTTGGTGGGCACGCCGCCGCGGGCGTACTTCGGGATGTGGCAGGTCTGGCAGGCGATCTTGTCGGCATGGCTGTTGAGCCGACTCGACTGGTGCGAGTCGAGGCCATGGCAGGACTGGCAGGTGGCGGGGTTGCGGCCGCTTTCCTTGCCGCGCATCAGCTTGCCCTGGTCGTCCTTGGCCGTGGGGGCGTAGCGGCTGCCGGGCACGCGATGGCCGCTGGCCTGGTGGCAGGTGGCGCAGGAGAAGTCCAGCCCGGTGGCGTCCATGTGGATGTCCAATTCGGCCTCGGGCGCCGCCAGGGAACTGTCCATGTCGCCATGCTTGACGCCGTCGCCGCCGCCGCCGAAGAAGTGGCAGGCGCCGCAGGTGTCGCGGCTGGTCTTGCCGACGTTCTGGGCGACCCGCATGAGGTCGACCGGCTTGACGATCTTGCCGGAGCCGGGCGGCGACTCGATCGCCTTGACCGGCGGCAGGCCGCCGGTGCCCGGCTGCTTGCGGTACTTGCCGGTGGTGTCGTGGCAGACCAGGCAGTCGACGTTTTCCTGCCTGGTGAAGTCGAAGCTGTTGTCCTTCCAGCCATAGCCGGCGTGGCAGGTGGTGCAGAAGGCGTAGTTGGATTCCACCGAGATGCAGAAGTTGTTCAGCACGTGCTGCTTGCCGAGCTTCTGGTTGGTGGCCGGATTGAGGAATTCCCAGGTCCAGTGGGGGGTTTTCATGACCTGGTGGGCGGCCTCGGTGTGGCACTTGAGGCAGGCCTGGGTGACCGCCGGTCCGGAATCGAACGGCTGCTGCAGTTCCTTGAAGGTGCCGTGGTCGGCGGTGGACGTGCTCGCCCGCGCCTGCGCGGGCAGGATCGCCATCGCCACCGTCATCACGGCGGCGGACAGCAGGCCGGCGTATCCACGTGAGTGCTGTATTGCCATACGACCCCCTCTCCTCTCCAGCTATGGGTACACGGAATCAATATAGGATAAGTACATCGGAATTTCCTGACATACATACCAAGGCCCCGCTCGCCCTGGTGTCAGGCCAGGTGCAGGGCCACTGGCATGCGCCGCGCGCCGAACGGCCGGCCGAACTTGCCGAACCGCCCGGCGACGGCGGCGCCGCACTGCGGGCAGTGGCCGTCGTCGCTGAGCGCGTAGTCGGGAATCTCGTACCAGTCGCGCACGATCAGGGGCTTGGCGCAGGACGGGCAGTAGGTCGTGCCGCCGTCGCGGTCGTGCACGTTGCCGGTGTAGACGTAGCGCAGGCCCACCTCGCGGGCGATGCGCCGGGCGCGGGAGAGGGTTGCGGGCGGCGTGGGCGGCAGCTCGGTGAGCTTCCAGTCCGGGTGGAAGGCGGTGAAGTGCAGCGGCACGTCCGGGCCCAGTTCGCGCAGCACCCATTCGCTCAGCCGCCTGAGTTCCGCGTCCGAGTCGTTGAGCGTCGGGATGATCAGGGTGGTGAGCTCGAACCACACCTCGGTCTCCCGCTTCAGGTAGACCAGGGTGTCCAGCACCGGCTGCAGGTGCCCGCCGCAGTACTTCACGTAGAACGCGTCGGTGAAGCCCTTCAGGTCCACGTTGGCGGCGTCCATCAGGGCGAAGAACTCCACCGCCGGCTCATGGTGGATGTAGCCGGCGGTGACCGCCACGTTCTGGAGGCCCAGCCGGCGGCACTCGGCGGCGGTGTCCAGGGCGTACTCGGCGAAGATCACCGGGTCGTTGTAGGTGTAGGCCACGCTCCGGCAGTCGAGCTTTTTCGCCACGCGGGCGATTTCGGCCGGGCTGGCGGCGTCCATCAGGCGGTCCATGTCCTTCGACTTGGAGATGTCCCAGTTCTGACAGAACTTGCAGGCCAGGTTGCAGCCCGCCGTGCCGAAGGAAAACACCGAGCTGCCCGGGTAGAAGTGGTTGAGCGGCTTCTTCTCGATCGGGTCGACGCAGAAGCCCGAGCTGCGCCCGTAGGTGGTGAGCACCATGCGGCCGCCTTCCATCCTGCGCACGAAGCAGGCGCCGCGCTGGCCCTCGTGCAGCTTGCAGTCGCGCGGGCAGAGGTCGCACTGCACGCGGCCGTCCGGAAGGTGGTGCCACCAGCGGCCGGGATGGCGGGTCTCAGGCGTGCGCATGCTCGCCTTCCTGGTACTTTTCCACCGTGTAGCGCGAGAGCTTCACCTCGTCCGACCAGAAGTCCGCCGACAGCCCCGCCTTGCGCTTCAGGTGGGCCATGAACTGCCAGGGCTCGGGCAGCTGCTCCCAGACCTGGGGCAGGAAGGTGGCCCGGTGCCAGCCGTATTCCAGGATCACGCCGTCGACGCCGGGGCGCAGCTGGCCGAGCGCGTCCTGCTCATCCTTGAAGCGCATCGGCTCGGCCCGCGACAGGATGGACACCTCCACCCGCGTGCGCGGCAGCTCCGCGGCGGTCAGGGGCGGGAAGCGCGGGTCGCGCAGCGCCGCCGCGCGGGCGTTCTCCTCCAGGTCGACGGCAAGCGGGCGGTGCGCCTCCAGGGAGCCGATGCAGCCGCGCAGCTCGCCGTCCTGGGTGAGGGTGACGAACACCGCGCCCGGCTCGCTCAGCCAGTCCGCGCGCTCGGGTGGGGCGGGGGCCTCGCCGCAGGTCGCGTCCAAGGCCCGCGCGATGGCCGCGCGCGCCAGGCCGGTCAGCAATGTGCCGCGATCCAATTCAGTGGACATGCTCGCCCTCCACCAGGGCGAAGGCCCCGTAGCCGACCACCTGGCGCTTGTCGCCGGCCGTGTCGCCGGAGCTGCGCAGGTCGAGCAGATGGGGCTTGAGGCCGTGGCGGCGGGCGGCCAGCAGCAGGCCGTTGACCGGATGCGCGCCGCAGGCCTGCTCGCCGATGATGTCGGTGCGCAGGTCCAGGATGGCCCGGGCGGTGATCTCGTCCAGCCGGCGGGCGTCGCCGTAGGGCAGGTAGTGGGACAGGTCGGAGCTGACGACGATGAGGGTCTCGTCGCCGCCCCACAGCCGCTCCAGCACCTCGGCCACCTCGGTCGGCGATGCACCGCCCACCGCCAGGGGCACCAGGCGGAAGTCGGCCAGCACGGTCTGCAGGAAGGGCAGGTGGACCTCCAGGGAGTGCTCCGCCGCGTGGGCGGCGGCGTTCACCTCCACCTGGGGCAGGTCGGCGAGCCCGGCCATCGCCGCCGCGTCCAATTGCACCGTGCCGAGCGGCGTCTCGAAGGCGGTCGCCGCCGGCAGGGCCAGCCCCGACACCCAGACGCGATGCACGGGCCCCAGCAGCACCACCCGGCGGATCGCGTCGCGCAGGGGCTGCAGGGCGGCATAGGCGGTGGCGGCCACCGGGCCGGAATAGACGTAGCCGGCGTGCGGCACGATGATCGCCTTGGGGCGCAGCGGCGAGACCCCGGCCGCGTCCAGCATGCGCCGCACCGTGTCGCCCAGCGTGCCGCGCTCGCCCGGATAGAACATGCCCGCGACGGCCGCGGGCCGGATGAGGGTATGCGAGGTCAGGCTCATGATGCCTCCCGTCTATCTGCCTGCGTGTCTGATTAAAATGTAGGGCACCCGCACCCTAATGCAAACCCTGACCCGTCGATTCATGTCCCGCCATTTCGCCCTCCTGCCCGCCGCCGGCGTGGGTGCCCGCATGGGCGCCGACTGCCCCAAGCAGTACCTCGACCTCCACGGCCGGCCGATGCTCTGGCACGCCATCCAGGCCTTCGAGCGGCATCCGGCCATCGCACGGACCTACGTGGTGCTGTCCGCCGATGACGGCTACTGGGACGGCCACGACTGGGCCGACTGCGCCAAGCTGCGCGTGCTGCACTGCGGCGGCGCGACGCGCGCGGAGAGCGTGCTCAATGGCCTCAAGGCCGTCGCCGGCGAGGTGGCGGCGGACGACTGGATGCTGGTGCACGACGCCGCGCGGCCCTGCCTGTCGCAGTTCCTGCTGCAATGCCTGCTCGACGAGGTGGGGGGGGACGCGGTGGGCGGCATCCTGGCCGCCCCGGTGGCCGACACCCTGAAGCGCGAGGGCGACGCCGGCCGCATCCGCGAGACCGTGCCGCGCGCCGGCCTGTGGGGCGCCCAGACGCCGCAGATGTTCCGCCACGGCCTGCTCCGCCAGGCCCTGGAGACCGCCGGCCTGGAGGTGACCGACGAGGCCTCCGCCGTCGAGGCCCTGGGCCTCGCGCCACTGCTGGTGGAAAGCGACCTGACCAACCTCAAGGTCACCTTCCCGCGCGACCTGGAGTTCGCCGCCTGGCTGCTCGGGCGGGAAGGCCGGGGATAGACGGGTCCCGGATCGCCAGGGAAGCGGCGGCTCACCCTTGCGTGACGAAGAACAAACAAACGCAGTTGGCGGTCCTGTGGGAGCGGAGCCTGTCCGCGCTTGACGCCACCCATCGCGGGCAAGCCCGCTTCACCGCCATGACGCCGATTCTGCCGCGCGGCGAGCGCCTCGACCGCCGCCAAAGCTCGCAGCCCCGCAGCGCACGCTACCCGCATCGACGCACCGCGCTTCGCGGCATCGCACGGGAGTCCGGTCAATCCGCCAGCAGCGTGATCGTCGCCTCCGCCGTGCGCCTGTCGATCACCACCAGCACCTCGCAGTACTCGACGTTCTCGTCCACCGGCGTCGGGTCGTCCGCGCAGCTGCAGCCGGCGATGATCCCGGCGTAGAAGATGCCGGCCTTGACGCGGATGCGGTCCGCCTCCTCGGACGCGCCCAGCACGATCACGCTGAGCTTGTCGTCCAGGGCGTAGCTGCTGCTGGACAGGCCTTGCTGCAGGGGCAGCTGGTCGGAACCCAACCGCTCCAATTCGCGCTTGAGAACGCCCTTGAACTCGGGGGTGCCCCAGGCGCGCAGGGATTCGGGAAGTCGGCTCATCGATGTGTGTTGTTCAAACCCCGCCGACCGGCCGATTCAGTCGTGACCCCGGCGCAAGCCGGGGTCCTGGTCGTTGCTGGATGCATCCGTGGTTCTCGCGACGGTTTACCTGTTGATTTGTATGCCCTGTGTGCGCACGCCGCCCGTGTCCGGCTGCGTCGGGCTGACCGTGGCCATCCACTCGACCAGGGACTTCAGCTGCGGCCGCGTGGCGCGGCAGGTCGCCTGGAAATGGAAGCCTTCGAGCATGGAAGGGGGCGCCGCGGGGACCTTGATCTCGAGTCGGCCGAAGGCCTTGGTCTTGACGAAGCCCTGCTCGTCCACCGTGTTGTCGGCCAGTTCGACCTCCCGCTTCTCGACCCAGAGGTGCTGGAGCCGCCTCGCCTGGGCATTGGCCTTGTCGGCATAGTTCACCCCGGTCAGGAGGGGCGCGTCCCAGTCGAACCTGAACGGGCAGTCGAGGAGGGTTTCGTCGCTGATCCGGCGCATGGGAATCCAAATGTCGGACTTCGGCTTCAGCTCCATGAAATAGGTGTCGGGCCCCTGCATCATCGTCAAGGCCCCGGCATTTTTAGGCGCTTCCTTCCTGAAGGTCAGGATGGGGGACGGTTCCTTCAGGGTTAACAGGTCATTGGCCGACACGGTGTCGTCCGGCGTGGTTTCGACATCCTTGAGCTTGATCGAATCATGGCCGTCGAAGCTGAACGCGTGCTTCCGGGCGGTCTTGCCGTCGACTTCCACCTCGATCGTGCCGGACTTGTTGTCGTGCTCGACCACCCAGACGATGTGCGCCCAGCGCCCGCCGGGCATGACCCTGCGCACGAAATAATCGGCTTCGATCATGGCCCGCAAGGGCAGGATGTAGTTGGACTTCGCCTGCGCCACCGGCTTGCCGGCCTTCTTGCCCTTCGCGGCCGCCGGGGTCTCGGCCTGCCTGGGGGTCGCGGCCAGGGTCGCCGTGCCGAACGCCAGGCAACAGAACAGGATGGAGGCGCACATGCCAACGGATCTCATGAAAGGGGTCGTGTTCATTCGCGGTGCTCCTAGAAGTGGTCGCCTGACGCCAGGACGGACGGTAGCGGATGGCCGGCCATCCGGTCAGGCCTGACCTGCATCGCACCGGTTTCCGGAAGGCCGCTCGGACCAGCCATTGTGATTGGCCGTGTCATTGCACGCCTGCCTCGTCACCCCTGCGGACCTCAAGCCCCTCTCCGGCCTGCCCGGCGCCGACACCATTTACATGTCCGCCGTCGACGCCGAAGGCAACATCGTCTCGCTCATCCAGAGCAACTACCAGGGGTTCGGCAGCGGCGTCGTCCCGCCCGGAACCGGCTTCATGCTTCAGAATCGCGGCGCGCTCTTCACCCTCGAACGCAACCACGCCAACACGCTCGCGCCCCGCAAGCGCCCGCTCCACACCATCATTCCGGCTTTCATGCAAAAAGACGACGTGAAAATCGGCTTCGGCATCATGGGCGGCTGGAACCAGTCCCAGGCCCACGCGCAATTCGTCTCCAACGTCGTCGACCACGGCTTCAACGTCCAATGGGCGCTCGAATCCGCCCGCGTCACCAAGGAGTCCTTCGAAGGCTGCGACGTTCAGGTCGAACGCCGCATCCCCGCCGCCGTCGTC
>JALOTG010000023.1 GCA_025458005.1 Thiobacillaceae bacterium | reverse complement strand
CAGGTTCCGGCGATGCCCTTGAAGCTGAGGGTTTCCTCGCCGATTTCCGGGTCCAGGGAGAATTCCAGGACCTGGCGCACGCCCCAGGCGCGTCCATAGGCGCCATTGCTGTAGAAGGCGCCGACCTTGATCTGGAGTGGGTTCATGCCTGACGCATCGTGATCGTTGGCGCGGGTTGGACTGTCGGGGCTTGTGTTTCGGGCTGGCCACCGCTGTCCTCTCGGGCACATCGGGGGACGATGCGAGCCGACCGTTGCAGTCGACATTGTAGCCCTGCCG
This sequence comes from Thiobacillaceae bacterium, assembly GCA_025458005.1. Lineage (GTDB taxonomy): Bacteria > Pseudomonadota > Gammaproteobacteria > Burkholderiales > Thiobacillaceae > JALOTG01. The sequence goes on along the minus strand of JALOTG010000023.1, from coordinate 21,222 downwards.
TGCCCGCGGTCGCCACAGGCAACGCCGCGCCGGATTCAGGAGGTCAGACGGCGATAGATGTCCGACACCTTGAGGGGCAACTGGGCGACATCATCCAGGATGACGTAGCGCGCCGCGCCGTACATGTGCGGCAGGTAGTCGCGCGCCTCCCGGTCGATGGTGACGCAGAAGGGATGGATGCCGCTGCGTCTGGCCTCCAGGAGCGCCATGCGGGTGTCCTCGATGCCGTAGGCGCCGCGGTAGACGTCGAAATAATCGTCGGGCCGGCCGTCCGAGAGGGTCACCAGCACCTTGGTGCGCGCCTCGATCTCGTTGAGCAGCTTGGTCAGGTGGCGGATCGCGAAGCCCATGCGGGTGTATTCCTGCGGCTGGATGCCGCTGATGCGGGCCTTGACCTCTTCCGTGTAGGGTTCGTCGAAGGTCTTGATGCGGAACAGCTCGCAACGCTTGCGGGTGATGCCGGAAAAGCCGTAGATGGCGTAGCGGTCGCCGAGCAGCTCCAGGGCCTCGCAGAGCAGGATCAGGGCCTCCCGCTCGGCCTCGTTGATCCAGCCCTTGGTGCTGCCGGACATGTCCACCATGAAGGCCACGGCGATGTTGCGCTCGGCCCGGTGCTGGCGGACGAACAGGCGGTCGCTCATCTCGCGGCCGTCCTGGGAGTCCGCCAGGGCCTCCACCAGGGCGTCGATGTCCACCTCGTCGCCGAAGGCCTGGCGCTTGAGGGTGCGGTTCTCGTCGCGCATGGCCTCGAAGCCCTTGCGCAGGTGCTTGACCAGGGCGAAGTGCTTGTCCAGGGTCTGGCGGTAGAAGTCGTCGTAGACCGGTTTGACCTCCTTCTCCCGCATCACGCACCAGTTCTTGCGATAGTGCTGGCGGCCCAGGTCCCATTCCGGGTAGAACAGGGCGCCTTCCTCGTGATAGGTCCCCTGCCAGACCGCGTCCGGGTCGACGGGCTGGTCCTGATACAGGCTCGGGTCGTACTCCCCGTCTCCGGCCGGCACCAGATAGTCCGGGGGGATCTCGCCGAAGTCGAGATAGATGGAGGTCAGCAGTTGCTTCACGTCGTCCGGCGGGGCGATGGGCGCATCGTTCAGGGTGATCTCGAAATCCAGCCGCCCGTCCTGGTCGATGGCCTCCGCATCGAAGCGGGGTTGCTCGGGCGTGGCTTCCCGCTCCTCGCCGGCCTTGTGCCGGCGGTGCTCCTCCTCCAGTTCGGCCAGCTTCACGCGCAGCCGGGCCTTCTCCTTCTCAAGCCGGGCGGCGCGCAGGGCGGCCACCGCGTCCGGGCGCAGTTCGGCCTGAAAGCACCAGGGCTTGAAGTCCGGCAGGGAATAGGCCGCCGCCAGCAATTCCAGGCTGTCCTCCACGCGCGCTGCCGGATCGGACAGGCGCGCGGCGAAGTCGGCCCAGGCGGCCGGCAGCTGGTCGCCCAGCGCCGCCATCAGGCGTCGCATCTCGCGATGCAAGCCAGGCAGTTCCCGGGCGATGCAGGCGCTCAGGCGTATCGTCTCCAGGGCATTGAACTGGCCGAGGGCCCGATCGGGGTGCGCGAAGTCGGCGCAGGCGGCGGCGAGGTCGGCGCGCAGGGTGCCGAAGCGGGTCTGGGCCCAGAGCAGGGCGACGGTGGCCTTGGCCAGCTTGAAGTTGTCCTCCCGGCTCTCCAGTGCCACGGTGATGGCGGGCAGGACGATCTTCTCGCTGTCGCTCCAGGCGCCGTCGCCCTGTTCGATCTTCAGCTTGCGGCCGGAGAGGCCGCGCACGAAGTTGGAAAGCACCGGCGCCACGTCCTCGAACAGGGCCCCGGCGGTGTGGTCCTGGCGGGTGCGGGTGAAGGCATCGACCTGTTCCGCCACCGTCAGGGCGGCGTACATGCCGGAGCGGTCGTAGGTGTCGCACAGGTGCACCGCCCAGGCCTCGATGGCGCGGCGGTCAAGTCGCTGGATCAGGTCCGGGGCGCGCCGGGCGAAATGGAAGGCCAGGGTGATGTGGGTGGTGGCGATGCGCTTGATCCAGTCCAGCACGAAGTCCTGCTCGCCGCGCTGCAACTTGCAGAGCGCCCGCGCCACCGGTCCGACCTGGTGGAAGGTGAACTCGGTCTCCAGCCAGACATCGAGCAGGGCCTCGATCTCGGCGCGGGTCAGCGCTTTCCTGGCCATGGCGTAGGCTGCGGCCCTAGAACAGCGAGGAGGAGAGTTCCTGTATGGCGGCCAGCATGTCGGCGTCGTCGGTGACCGCCTGGGCGACCGCGCTCTGGCAGGCGACGACCGGGTCGACGCCGCTGGAGATGAGCTTGCCGGCGTGCACCAGCAGGCGGGTGGAGGCGCCCTCGTCCAGCCCGCTGCCCTTGAGGTTGCGCGTCATCTGGGCGAACTTGACCAGCTTCTCCGCCATGGCCGCGGCGACGCCGGATTCGTTGGCGACGATGCGCCGCTCCAGGTCCGGCGTCGGGTAGTCGAATTCCAGGGCCACGAAGCGCTGCCGGGTGGACTGCTTGAGGTCCTTCAGCACGCTCTGGTAGCCGGGGTTGTAGGAGATGGCGAGACAGAAGTCCTCCGGCGCCTGCAGCAGCTGGCCCACCTTCTCCATGGGCAGTTCGCGGCGGTCGTCGGCCAGGGGGTGAATGACCACCATGGTGTCCTTGCGCGCCTCGACGATCTCGTCCAGGTAGCAGATACCGCCGCAGCGCACCGCCCGGGTCAGCGGTCCGTCCACCCAGACCGTCTCGCCGTCCTTGACCAGGTAGCGGCCGACCAGGTCGGAGGCGGTCAGGTCGTCATGGCAGGAGACCGTGATCAGGGGCCGCTTCAGGCGCCAGGCCATGTGCTCCATGAAGCGGGTCTTGCCGCAGCCGGTCGGCCCCTTCAGCAGCACCGGCAGCCGGTTCCGGTAGGCCGCCTCGAAGATGGCGATCTCGTTGCCGACCGCCTCGTAATAGGGTTCCTTCTGGATGAAGTGCTGTTCGGGGGTGAGGGTATGGGCGTCCATGGATGCAGTGAAGAGTCAGGGGTTGGGAGTGCGAGGTGGGTGAGGTTGGCTCCTCACCCCTTCCTCCTCACCCCTCACGAGAATTGCAGCCGCAATCGCCGGGCTGGCCGGGGGGGGCGCAGTATTTCTCGTCCTCGATCCTGTCGCGGTTGGCCTCGAACTCGGCGCGGATCTGCTCGGCCTTGGCCTTGAGGCGCTCGCGGCGGGCCTCGTGGACGCCTGCCTTCTCGGTCAGGCATTTCTCGCCGAACAGGACATGGCGCAGGAAATCGAAGCCGAACTGCAACAGCTTCTCGTCGTCGGCGACCAGTTCGGCCATCTGCTCCACCGGGATGTCGTAGGTGTTGTTGAAGGACTCGCTGATGACGAAGGCGCGGAAGCGGTCCAGGTCATAGTTGACCATGAAGAACAGCTGGTTGGTGATGGCCGGCGGCTTGCCGACCGCCGGGCCGGCGGACTTCTTCTTCAGGATCAGCTGGCGCCAGCCGCGGCCCTTCTCGTCGTACTCGGTGGCGCCCTGGCCGGCGCGATATTCGTCGATGGTCTGGATGTCCGGCTCCTGGTGGCCGAAGCAGGTCTTTTCCTGGACCAGGGCGAAGGACAGCCGGTCGGTGTATTCGTCCGAGCGGCGCACCGAGAGCAGGGCGACCGGGTAGTAGCGGCAGGCGGTGGGGCGGTCCTCGTAGACCGAGCAGCCCTCCGGCACCATGAACTGGCAGGCGGTGCCGCCGTCGACACTGCGCAGCTTGACACCGGGGGTGCCGTCCTTGTCGATCTCGTAGGGCACCGTGTACTTCTGCAGGAACTCGCCGGAGGACAGGCCCAGACGGTTCTTCAGGCGCAGGATGTCGTAGGGGGTCAGGGTGATGTCGATGTTGCTGCAGCAGGCGTTCCAGCACTTCACGCCGCGGTGGCAGCGGAATTTCAGCTGGGCATCGCCGTCCAGCATGTTGGGCATCACCGGGCTCTGCTCGAAGGGGGCGTCCTCGGCCAGATTCTGAAAACGCTCGTTGTAGTCTTGCATGGGGCACCTCTCTGAAAAACGGTCCTGACGAATGGACCCGTCACGGCGGTGGCGGTTCGCAACGCGAAGGCGGAAAGGCGCGCATTCTACCGGACAACGCGCCCTGCCGTCTTGACGCTAACCCAATGACGGCACAAGGGGTTTGGTCGCCGCAAAGAAAAAACCGGGCGCCTTGTGAGCGCCCGGTTCCTCAGCCTAGGGCCTGTCGCTTAGTGAGCGGCGGCCTTGAACAGCTTGGACTTGTCGACCAGATCGACGTGGGCGCGCTTGAAGCAGGTCCACTTCTTGGTGGTCTTGTCGTAGATGGAGTTGACGAAGCAGTGCCAGTTTTCCTCGTCCACGAAGTTCTTGTCCATCCGGTAGTAGAAGCCGGGGTAGCGGCTCTCTTGGCGGAACTGGATGTGCTTCATGTGGGCTTCGGCGGTCAGGATGCGGTGGTAGTTTTCCCACGCGCGCAGCAGCTCGTGCAGGTCCTTGGCACGCATCTTCTGGGCGTCTTCCTTCAGCATCTCCAGCTTCTGCTCCGCGACTTCCAGCATGACGCTGTTGGTCTTGTAGTAGGTGGCGACACCGGCAACGTACTCGTCCATGATCTTCTGCAGACGGAACTGCAGCATCTTGGGCGTGATGTAGTTGGGGTTGACGTCGATGGCGGTGGTGTAGTCCTTGAACTCGAGGTAGTTGCGGACCGGCTTCCAGATCGCCTCGGCGATCTGCTCGGGGCTCTCGTCGATCTCGACCTTCAGGTCCTTGTTGTCCAGGCAGTACTTCACCATCGCCTTGGCGGCCAGACGGCCTTCGGCGTGGGAGCCGGAGGAGAACTTGTGGCCGGAGGCGCCAACGCCGTCACCGGCGGTGAACAGACCCTTGACGGTGGTCATGCCGCGGTAGCCCCAGTTCCAGCCGCGGGGCAGGTGCTCGGGGACGCCAGGCAGGGCCTCGTCGGTGGGGGCACCCAAGTCGTCCGGACCGGAGGTCCAGATGCCGCAGCAGCCGGAGTGGGAGCCGAGCAGGTAGGGCTCGGTGGGCATCAGCTCGGAGTTCTTCTTCTCGGGCTCGATGTTCTCGCCGACCCAGATGCCGCACTGGCCAACGCACATGTCCAGGAAGTCTTCCCAGGCCTCGGCCTCGAGGTGCTTCACCTCGCGGGGGGACAGGGTCTCGCGCATCTTGGCCAGGGCGGTGACGGTATCCATCCAGATCGGGCCGCGACCTTCCTGCATCTCCTTGAGCATCAGGTGGTTGCGCAGGCAGGAGGCGGGCACGGCGGCCTGGCCGTACGGAGGATAGTCGTTCAGCAGCTCCTTGTTCTTGACCATGTAGACTTCGCCAAAGGCGTTGGTGGCCTGGGCCTTGAACAGCAGGAACCAGGCACCGACCGGGCCGTAGCCGTCCTTGAAGCGGGCGGGCACGAAGCGGTTTTCCATCATGGTCAGCTCGGCGCCGGCCTCGGCGGCCATCGAGTAGGTGGAACCGGAGTTCCAGACCGGGTACCAGGCACGGCCGGTACCTTCACCGACGGAGCGCGGACGGAAGATGTTCACGCAGCCACCGGCGGCCAGCAGGATGGCCTTGGCCTTGTAGATGTAGATGGTGTTGTCGCGGGTGGAGAAGCCAGCGGCACCAGCGATGCGGCCCTTGTCGTTCTTGTCGTTCATCAGGTGAACGATGAACACGCGCTCCTGGATGCGGTCCAGGCCCAGGGCCTTCTTGGCGGCCTCGGCGACAATCCACTTGTAGGACTCGCCGTTGATCATGATCTGCCACTTGCCGGAACGCACCGGCTTGCCACCGTCCTTCAGGAGGGTCATGCCCTGGGCGCCGTCGTGACGCTCGCCGTTCTCGTCGGTCTTCCAGATCGGCAGGCCCCACTCCTCGAACAGGTGCACGGACTCGTCCACGTGACGGCCCAGGTCATAGGCCAGGTCGTCGCGGGTGATGCCCATCAGGTCGTTGGAGACCATGCGGGCGTAGTCGGCGGGGTCCTGCTCGGTGCCGATGTAGGTGTTGATGGCGGACAGGCCCTGCGCCACGGCACCGGAACGGTCCATGGCGGCCTTGTCGACCAGCTTGATCTTCAGGTCCACGCCGGAGGAGATCTTGGCGGCCTCGGCCCAGCGCATGATCTCGTAAGCGGCACCACAGCAAGCCATGCCACCACCGATCAGGAGAATGTCTACCTCCTCCTGGACGACTTCGGGATTAGCAAAATCAGCCATTACATTTACCTTTCATTAAACTGGATTACTTGCGGATCAGCTCGGCGGGGTTGCCGGCGCGGTAACCGTTCATCTCCATGTGGTTGAAGAAGCCGGGACCGGTGATCTTCGCCATGTCGGCTTGCGGCTTGCCGCCGTAAGGATCGATGGAGCCCTCGGGGGTGGTGCGGATCGGGAACTTGAAGCGCTTCAGGGTGCCGTTGCGGAACTTGATGGTCCACATGATGGAGTCGGAACCGCGCAGGGGCTGCACCTGGCCGCCCAGGGGGACGATGTCGGCGTAGTGGCGGGCTTCGATGGCCTGTTGCGGGCAGATCTTCACGCAGGAATAGCACTCCCAGCACTGCTCGGGCTCCTGGTTGAAGGCGCGCATGGCGTGGCCGGTCTCGGAACCGTCCTTGTCCAGCTTCATCAGGTCGTGCGGGCAGATGTACATGCAAGCGGTCTTGTCCTGACCCTTGCAGCCGTCGCACTTGTCGGTACGCACATAGGTAGGCATGTAACTTCTCTCCTTGTTAGCTAACAATCCGCGCTGCAGCGCGGTCCTTCGAAATCCGGACCCAACCTTGGCCGGGGCGTATCGCGATTCCGCTTCCGGCGGGTCCGGGAATTCGGGTCGTCGTGAGTCGGCCTCGGGCCGACCCATGACGTCAGGCAGCCGAATGGCCTTTCAGTTCCACCTTGACCTTCTCGTGCTCGGCCAGGCTGGCGTAGTACTTCTTCAGCACCGCGGCCACCTCGGTACGGCTGAACTCGACCGGCAGGTCCTGGCCCTCGGACAGCATGGCGCGCACCTTGGTGCCGGAGAGCAGGATGCGGTCGTCCTTGGTGTGCGGGCAGGTGCGCTGCGAGGCCATGCCGCCGCACTTTTTGCACCAGAAGGTCCAGTCGATGTTCATGTTGACGGTCTCCAGCGAGCCCTTGGGGATCTCGTCGAAGATCTTCTGCGCGTCGAACGGTCCGTAGTAGTCGCCCACGCCGGCGTGGTCGCGGCCGACGATCAGGTGCGAGCAGCCGTAGTTCTGGCGGAACAGGGCGTGCAGCAGGGCCTCGCGCGGGCCGGCGTAGCGCATGTCGAGGGGATAGCCGGCCTGGATCACGGTGTTGGGCGCGAAGTAGTTCTTGATCAGGACCTCGATGGCCTCGGAACGGACCTCGGCGGGGATGTCGCCCGGCTTCAGCGCGCCGAGCAGGGAGTGGACCAGCACGCCGTCCATGGTCTCGATGGCGATCTTGGCCAGGTATTCGTGCGAGCGGTGCATCGGGTTGCGGGTCTGGAAGGCGGCGACGCGGCTCCAGCCCATGGACTCGAACTTGGCGCGGGTCTCGGCCGGGGTCATGAACTGGTCGCCGTACTTGGCCTTGAAGCCGCCGTCGGACAGCACCTTGACCGGGCCGGCCAGGTTGTACTTGCCCTGGGCCATGACCATCTTGACGCCGGGGTGCTCCAGGTCGGTGGTCTTGTACACCTGCATGCACTCGTGGGCCTTGTCGATGGCGTACTTCTCGGTGATCTTCATGGTGCCCATGATCTCGCCGCTGTCGCCGCTGACCAGGGCCACCTCGTCGCCAACCTTGACGCCCTCGTCATCGGTCGACAGGGTGACCGGGATCGGCCAGAACAGGCCGCTGGCCATCTTGTAGCCATCGCAGATGCCCTGCCAGTCAGCCTTGGTCATGAAGCCGTCCAGCGGGGTGAAGCCGCCGATGCCCATCATGATCAGGTCACCGGTTTCGCGGGAGGACATCTTCACCTGCTTGAGGCTCTGTGCGCGCGCCTTTTCCGCGGCGAGGGCGTCGCCGGTCAGGAGGAGAGGCTTCAGTTCGCCGCCGCCGTGGGGCTTGACGAGTCGGGACATGCTGGCTCCTTGCTTATGTCGTTGAATTGATGGGAGGGTTGGGTTGAATAGGGGGCGGAGAATAGCACGGCCTTACCAGCCGCCCTAATCAAGTTATTTATTTCCTAATAAACTTTTTGGATGTGACTGTCCTAAAGTGGGCCAAAAAATTCCCTCTCAATAGAATGGTTTAATTGCCCATGTCTGTGTCTCCACCCCGGACCCTGCTGGACCGACCGGCTTGGCTAGGGTGGCGGGGAGGCCCGCCGGCCGACAGATCGACAGGGTTGAGATCGTCATGCGTGCGGGACGCTGACGCAGATAGAATTCCCCTTGTGACGCCAACCAACGAGTGCCGCATGAAACTGTCCCTGACCCTGCTGATGACCGTCTTCCTCCTGTCCGGATGCGCCAGCCAGGAAATCCAGCGCAAGGACGGCAACAAGTCCGTCCGCGCCTACAGTCTGGCCAATCTGGCCAAGAGCGATGTGGACATGATCAGCGAACTGAGCCAGCGCGAGGCGATCAAGAGCCTGAAACTGGTGGCGGAAAAACTCTATCGCCGCAATCCGTCCGAATACCGCAAGGCCGGCATGGCCTCTCCCGAGGCGGCCGCGGCGCGCATCTTCGAGCACCTGGACAAGGGCGGGGACTCCCCCTTGGCCCTGATGAACTGGCAGGACAATTTCGGCCTGGCCTTCCAGGAGGGCTACAACGGCGACCGCGTCTACGCCTACATGGCCGCCATGACGGCCATGACCCTGGCCGCCTACGACTTCAAGACGACCTTCTTTCTCCCCGACCAGCTCGATCCGCAGAAGCTCTACAACAGCGCCCGCAACGTCGAGGTGGCGGTGTGGAAGCTGTCCAACGCCAGGCTCGCCAACGGCAACCGCGTGCTGATCAGCAACAGCCTGGAGGGCGACGTCCAGAATCTGAGCTTCGAGCGGGAATTCGGCAAGCTGATCGCCATCCAGGATCTGCTGGCCCTGATCGTGGAGGACCGCTCCCACCGCTCCATCAACCGCGTCGTCTACGGCCTGGTGTTCCTGCCGATCTAGTCCTTCAGGGATAGAGAACAGGGATCAGGGATCAGGTGAGCTGGAGGGATGCCGGGCCCTACGCCTTCGATCCGCCCCTGACGGGGGCGGAGTGGGCCTGGCAATTCCTGCGCCGCAATCCCGGCTATCAGTCGGACTACGCCTGGTTCATCGCTACCTGGCGGGCCCTGGAGGCCGACTATGGCGCCCCGCCCCAGCGCGACTTCTTCCGCTGGCGGCAGGACCCGCGCGCCTGGCGTGCCGAAACGGAACTGGGCGCGTGCGCGGCAGACGCCTGTCCGGGCGAGGCTGATCAGGTGCTGATCGAATGCTGGATGGGCGCCAAGTGGGGCGTGCGCAAGTTCCCGCCAGACCCCGCGCTGGAGCGGCCCGAACCGGGGGTGGAACTCGACTGGCGGGAGCAGGCCCTGGCCGTGCGGGAGGTGGCGGCGATCGAGGATCCGTCATCTGAGCCCGGTACCCTGACCCTGGCCTTCGACCTCGGCCTGCCCCTGGCCGCCCAGCTGGACGACGCCCGTGTCCGACTGGTGGCGCGCCGACGTGCCCTGGAGCGCGCCGGCGCGCTGCCCGAGCGGACCGTGCGCGCCGCTGGTCCCCGCTGGACGTGCTGGCTGCGCCTGCTGGACGGCGCCGCGGCGGGCGCCAAGCTGGACGAACTGGCTGCCGCGTTGCGCCTGGACGATGCGGCCGGCGAGCTTGTAAAGGCCCGGGCCATGACCATCTCGGGTTACCGCAGGATCTTGTTGATGGACTGATGAGGAGAGACCCCATGGCGATGGATGTGATCGACTACGACATCTTCGGCGACGACATGCAATACGTGGAGATCGAGCTGGATCCCGGCGAGGCGGCCATCGGCGAGGCCGGCATGATGATGTACATGCAGGACGGCGTGGAGATGGAGACCGTGTTCGGCGACGGCTCGGCCGCCCAGTCCGGCCTGCTCGGCAAGCTGATGGGGGCCGGCAAGCGTCTGCTTACCGGCGAGTCGCTGTTCACCACCATCTACGCCAACCAGGCGAGCGGCAAGCGGCGGGTGGCCTTCTCCGCCCCCTATCCGGGCAAGATCATCCCGGTGGACCTGACGCAGATCGGCGGCACCCTGGTCTGTCAGAAGGACGCCTTCCTGTGCGCCGCCAAGGGGGTCAGCCTGGGCATCGCCTTCCAGCAGCGCCTGGGCGCCGGCTTCTTCGGCGGCGAGGGCTTCATCCTGCAGAAGCTGGAGGGGGACGGGATGGTCTTCTTCCATGCCGGCGGCACCATCGCCGAGAAGAACCTGGCGCCGGGCGAGACCATCCGCGTCGACACCGGCTGCGTGGCCGCCCTGCAGCCGTCGGTGGACTTCGACATCCAGTTCGTCGGCAAGCTGAAGACCGCCCTGTTCGGCGGCGAGGGTCTGTTCTTCGCCCGGCTCACCGGTCCCGGCAAGGTCTGGCTGCAGACCCTGCCCCTGTCCCGCCTGGCCAACCGCATCCTTGCCGCCGCCCCCGCCGCGGGCGGCCGGCAGGTCGGCGAGGGCTCGGTGCTGGGCGGGTTCGGCGGCCTGCTGGACGGGGACAATCGCTAGTCCGGGCGAGGAACGGGCGGCACCAGGCTGGCTTACCACTCAAGGAGATCGCGATGGACCTCATACTCTGGAGACACGCCGAGGCCGAGGACGGCATGCCCGACCTGGGCCGCGCCCTGACCGCCAAGGGCAGGAAGCAGGCGGAGCGCATGGCGGCCTGGCTGCGCGAGCGGCTGCCCAAGGAGACGCGCATCCTGGTCAGCCCGGCGAAACGGGCCTTGCAGACCGCCGCTGCCCTGGGCCTGGAGTACACGGTGGTGGACGGGATCGCGCCGGGCGCCGATCCCGCCGCCCTGCTGGCCGCCGCCGGCTGGCCGGACGCCTCGGCCCCCGTCCTGCTGGTCGGCCATCAGCCCACCCTGGGCCTGGCGGCGGGGCTGCTGCTGTGTGGGGAAGAGCGGGAACTCGGCATCAAGAAGGGCGGCGTGGTCTGGCTGACCAACCGGGTGCGCGGCGGTGCCTCCGGCACCGTGATCAAGGCCGTGATGACGGTGGAAATGCTCTGAGCGGCGGCCGCCACCCGGCGAGCTGCGAGGCTGCGGCAGGGCCTATTCGGCCAGCAGGGATTCCACGATCGCCACGGCCGCTGGTTCATCCCATTCGATGGAACCGGTCAGGCCGTAGCGGATCCGTCCCTGCTTGTCGACGAGAAAGCTGGTGGGCAGGACGAACACCCGCCACGCCTTCATCCTTTCGCTGTTCGCGTCCATCGGGATCGCGAAACTCAACGGCTGCTGGGCCAGAAACGCCCGGACCTGGTCCGGCGTCTCGCCCGCGTTGGGCGCCAGGATGGTGAAGGGACGGTTGGCCAGCCGCTGGGCCAGGCGCTCCATGGACGGCATCTCCTCGCGGCAGGGCGGACACCAGGTCGCCCAGAAGTTGACCAGGACCACCCGCCCGCGCAGATCCGCCAGGTTCGCCCGGCCCCCGTCCACGAGGGGCAGATCGAGCGCCGCGGCGGGGCGCGGGGCCAATGGCTTGAGCTGCGCCGCGACCGCCGGCGCGGCCCCCAGGGCCAGCGCCAGGCAGAGGCCGAGACGTAAGAGCAAGAGGGCGCGCGTCATGGACGATCCTCCCGGGACAGGTCACGCAGATGAGGGGCGAGGAGTACGCTCAGGCGTTCGGCCGCGGCCCTCTCCAGGGCGTCGGCGTCCTCCCGCCAATGGAAACCGTCGCGCAGGCCGGGCAGGATTTCCAGGCGGACGCGGCTGCCCGCCGCCGCGAAGGCCGCCTGCATCCGCTCACGCCACCAGTAGCCGGCGGATAGGCCGGGTATCAGGATCGTGAGCGGCATGCGTGTCTGCTGGACCACCGGATCGTATTCGGGATCCTCGCCGGGTTCGGGCTCGCGATACAGGAGAGGCCACAGCAGCAGCGCCCCGGAGAAGGCGGCGGGGAGGCTGTCGCCGTGGCGCTGGCGCCACTGCCACGCGGCGCGCAGGGGCCAGGCCGTGGAGTGGTCGCTGGCCAGCAGGAGCAGGCGCCTGCCCGGATTGCGCAGCAGCATCATCTGCAGCCAATCGGCCAGATCGGCGTCGGGGACCCGGGCGACGCTGCTGGGCAGCTGCGGCAGGAAATAGGGCTCCAGCCAGTCGGTGACCCACACCTCCATGCCCCGCGCCGCCAGATCGGCGGCCGCCCGATGTTCCGCCTCGACGCGGCCGTTCTGACCCGTCATCCACAGCACCAGGACCTCGCCCGTCGCGGCGTAGCGCTGACTGACGAGCTTCGTCCCGGACGGCAGGGTGAGGGCTTGTTCCTGGCCATCGGCCGCGCGCGCGGCGGCGACGGTCAGCAGGAACAGCAGCAGGATCGGCAGGATCTTGGGCATGGCCTATGTTGAGGGGATGCCATCCGGGCGGTCAACCGGATATTCGTCCCTGTCCGGATCGCTTCAGTTGAGCTGGATGCGCACGCCGAACGGCACCGGGGCCTTGCCCTTGACCAGCCAGACCACCGGGTAGTGGGGCTCCTGCTTGGGGAACTCGCCCTCGGCGTCGGTGAAGTAGACCAGCAGATCGGGGCTCAGGCGGTCGCGGTCGAGCCAGTCGAACACCGGGCGGAAGTCGGTGCCGCCGCCGCCGGACACGCCCTCCGGCAGGCCGAGCGACTCCCACATGGCGTAGCGCCAGGGACCCTGCTCGCTCAGCTTGTCGTCGCAGGCGTGCAGGGTCACCTCGGCGCGCACCTGACCCTTGAGGGCGTCCACCTCGGCGAGGAACTCGCGCAGCTCGTCGTCATTCACCGAGCCGCTGGTGTCCAGGGCCACCACCACGTTGACGCTCTGGCTGTACAGGCGCGGCATGAGGGCCTCGCCCTCGCGCCGCGAGGTGCGCTGGAAGCTGTAGTCGTCGCGCGCGGCGTTCATCATGTAGCGCGCCAGCAGCGCCCGCCAGGGCAGCTGCGGGGCGAGCAGGTTGTCGACGAAGCGCATCAGGGACTGGGACAGCTTGCCGGCCTGGCGCGCGGCCTGGGCGGCGGCGGCGAGCCGGCTCTTCCACTGTTCGTCGAGCTGGTCCAGGTCCCTGGGCGGGGAGGGCGGCGCCTGCTGCGTCTCGCCTTCCCGCTGCGGCTGGCTGCCCTGGCCTTCCCGCTGCTCCGGCTGGCCGCCACCCCCGTCCTGGTCCTGGTCCTGGCGATCGTCCTCGCCGCGGCCCTGCTGCCGCTCCTCGCCCTGGTCCTGTTCCTGGGACTCGCTCTCGCCACCGCCCTCCGAGGACTCGTTGTCGAACAGGTGCATGTCCTGGGTCTTTTCGGGCGGGTCTTCGTGCAGCAGGGGATAGATCTCCTCGGCGGTGAGGCCCCGGTATTTGGCGTCCATCAGGGCGTCCTCCGGGCCGCGCATGCGTTCGTCGTCGAGGATCATGTTCACCGCGTAGTCGCAGGCCACGTCCCAGCGGTGCTTCTGGCGGTGGCTGCGGCGGGCGAAATGGGACAGGGCGCAGTGCATGGCCTCGTGGGCGAGCACGAACTGGGTCTGCTCCAGGGTCAGCCGGCCGATGTAGCCGGGGTTGTAGTAGAAGTGTCGGGCGTCGGTGGCGGTGGTCTCGCACCACTTGGGGTCGGCCGCCTTGAGCGGCAGATGCATGACCAGGGAGCCCAGGAAGGGCTTGTCCAGGATCAGCCGCGTGCGCGCCGCGGCCAGCTTGGTCTCGATGGCCTGGAGCTCGTCACTCATCGCGCCTCATCCCTCACGCGGTCGGCTTGAAGTCATAGAGCATCAGTTCCGCGACGCTGTTGGCCCACTCCACGAACTCGGGCACCCGGAACAGCGGCTGGCCCACCGCCCGGTGCAGGTCGGTGACCAGCATGACGCCCATCTCGCGCTGCGGGAACCTGCGCGCGTACTTGAGGATGTTGGACAGCTTCTGCGCGTCGCCTTCGGACTGCTTCGCCCGCCGCACCAAGGCGGCGGCCACGCCGTACTGCAGGTCGATGCCCTTGGGCACGCCGGTCTCCGCCCCGGCCAGGATGGCGTCGATGTCCGGCAGGTTCTCCATGTTATCGATGTAGGCCTTCAGCTCGACGCCCACGTCGTCGCCGACGCAGGCCTGCAGGGTGTCGGTGAGCAGGTCCGGGCGGCGGGAGAACTTCTTCAGGGCGCGGTCGGCGTACTCCCAGGAGCGCGGGCTGGGAAAGGCCTCCGGGTTGTGCGCCGGGTCGTAGCGGAACAGGAGATCGGGGCGGAAGCGCAGGAAGCCCATGATCCGCTCGTCGATGCCGTTCTCCAGGGCCCAGCCGATCCAGTCGTCCAGGTTGGGCTCGACGTGGTAATGGGTGAAGCGGTTGGCCAGCGGCGCCGGCATGGCGTAGGTCACGCCGCGGTCGCCCTGCCGGTTGCCGGCGGCGAAGATGGCCCAGCCGGCGGGGATGGTGTATTCGCCCAGGCGGCGGTCGAGGATCAGCTGGTAGGCGGCGGCCGACACGCTGGGCGGGGCGGCGTTGATCTCGTCGAGGAACAGGATGCCCTTCTCGCCGTGCCGCTCGGCGTCCGGCAGCATATCCGGCACCGACCACTTGACCGTCTCCTTGCCCTTCTCCTGGGTGCGGAAGGGGATGCCGCGCAGGTCGGTGGGCTCCATCTGCGACAGGCGGATGTCCAGCAGCTGCGCGCCGTGGCGTCTGGCGATGCCGGCGATGATCTGGGATTTGCCCACGCCGGGCGGGCCCCACAGCATGACGGGGGTGTGCTGGCCTTCGGCGCAGCTGGCGAATTCCTGGTCGAGGATGGTTTCGATGTGGGAAGGGCGCATGGCGGGTCGTTCCGGATGTTTGTCGTGTCGTCTCAGTCAACTGTCCAGCAGGCTGTCTTCTGGCTGTCCCATCGCCGCCTCCAGGCGGGCGGCCACCAGGGCGGCGTTCAGGCGCTCCGGCCGCAGCACGCGCGGGATCAGGCGGTGCACCCTGGCCAGCCGATGGGGCTGCTGGCAGGCCGCCGCCTCCAGGGCCTCGCGAGTCGCATCGGCCAGGCCGGGCAGCAGCAGCAGCAGCGGAGCGAGGTGCATATGATAGTCGCAAATAACCGACTGTTCCAGTGGGGTATTCCAGGCCGAACGTACCGGCAGTTCCGGAAACGCGTCGGCGGCCAGGGTCCGCCCCTGCCAGTCCTTCTCCAGGCGCAGCCCGCCGAGGCCCGCGCCGATGCCGTCCGCCTGGCGACGGAACCACTGGGCGGCGGGGTAGGGGCGCGCGGCGTTGTTCACCGTCCGCGCCAGCCAGTCGCGGTGGCGGTCGTCGCCGCCATGGCCGGCCAGGTCGCGGCGGGCGAGGGTGGGGGAGCGGAACCCGGTGTAGGTGAGGACGAAGGGCTGCCACTCCGGGTCGATGCGTTCGTGCCGATGCCGGCTGGGCAGGCTGGCGCCGAGCAGGGCCAGGGGCAGGCCGCGCTCCTTGTCCAGCAGCCACAGCTCACACTGGTCGGCCAGGGCAAAGGGCAGCGGCGGGTGGGTCTCCAGCGCGGCGCGCAGCGCGTCTGGCAGACGCACGCCGGCCTTCAGCCCTTCCCCTTCCAGCCAGACCCCGATGGGCCGCACCCAGCCATAGCCATCGTCGGCGCGCAGGTGCCAGGTCAGGCCGTCGTAACTGTGCGCCATGGCGTCCTCCACCTCGATGATCTGCACCACCCCGCGGTAGGGATTGAGGCGGCGGTGGGTGTAGTAGCGGGGCTGCATGGTCGGAGGCGAGGTCGGGTGGTGACTGGAGGACTGGCCGGAGGGGGGGCGTTCCCGGCCGATGCGCCTTCAGGCGCCCGCCTCCAGTTCGCGCAGCCGCCGGCGGGCCTCCTCCATGAGTTGGGCCACCAGTTCCTCGCCCGGGCCGGAGAAGGCGTCGAACCGGTCCTCAAGGTCGTCCATCACGGACTCTATTTCGTTCCGGGTGCGTGCCGCGCGCAGCCGGTCGGTGATCTTGATCAGCCAGGGATCCATGGGAGCTTTACGCCGCAAATACGATTTTGCTACCTTCGGCGAAACTCCCTCGCGCCGTCAATCATGAATTTCTGCAGCCACTGTGGCGCCGCCCTGAGCTTCCGGGTGCCGGCCGGCGACAACCGCCCCCGCTTCGTCTGCGACGCCTGCGGCAGCGTCCACTACCAGAACCCCAAGATGGTGGTGGGCTGCATCCCGGAATGGCAGGACCGGATCCTGCTCTGCCGCCGCGCCATCGAGCCCAAGTATGGCCTGTGGACCCTGCCCGCCGGCTTCATGGAGAACGGCGAGACGACCGCCGACGGCGCGGCGCGGGAAACCCTGGAGGAGGCCGGCGCACGCGTCGAGGTGCTGGAACTGCACAGCCTGATCAACCTGCCGGACATCAACCAGGTCTATCTCATGTACCGGGCCCGCCTGCTGGACCTGGACTTCGCGCCCGGGGAGGAGAGCCTGGAGGCCGCCCTGTTCCGCGAGGCGGACATCCCCTGGGGCGAGATCGCCTTCCGCACCATCCACAACACCCTGGACGACTACTACGCGGACCGGCGGCGCGGCGCCTTCCGGCTGCATCTCGGCAGCCTCTTCCACAAGCCGCGCTGAGCGGGCCGCGCCAGCCGCCGGTCAGCCGGCGATCAGGGCGTTCATGCGCCGCACGAAGCCGGCCGGGTCGGCCAGCTGGCCGCCGTCGAGCAGCACCGCCTGGTCGAGCAGCAACCGGGCCAGGTCGGCCTGGCGCTCGCCCGCCTCGACCTCCACGCGGCGCACCAGCGGGTGGGCCGGGTTGACCTCCAGGATGGGCTTGGCCTCCGGCGCCTGCTGGCCCATGGACTTGAGCATGCGGGCCAGGTGGGCGCTCATGTCGTGCTCGCCGGCCACCAGGCAGGCGGGGGAGTCCACCAGCCGATGGCTGACGCGCACGTCCTGGACCTGCGCCCCGAGCACGGCCTTGAGGGCGTCCACCAAGGTCTGAGCAGCCTCCCCACTGGGCGTCTGCTCGGGTGGTTCCGCCGCGCCGGACTGGACGGCGGACAGGTCCAGGTCGCCCTTGGCCACGCTGGCCAGGGCCTTGCCGTCGAACTCGAACAGGTGGGCCACCAGCCATTCGTCGACCCGGTCGGTGAGGAGCAGGACCTCGACGCCCTTTTTCCTGAAGATCTCCAGGTGCGGACTGGCCTGGGCAGCGGCCGGGCTGTCGGCGGTGAGATACCAGATGCGGTCCTGGCCTTCCTTCATGCGGCCGACATAGTCGGCCAGGGAGACGGCCTGGGCGTCGCTCGCGGTGGTGGCGAAGCGCAGCAGCTTGGCGATGCGCTCCCGGTTGGCGGGGTCCTCTCCGACACCTTCCTTCAACACCACGCCGAAGTGCTCCCATACCGTGGCGTACCCGGCCGGTTTGCTGGCTGCCAGGTCATCGAGCAGATCCAGGGCCTTCCTGACGCAGCCGGCGCGGATCATCTCCATGTCGCGGGTCTGCTGCAGGATCTCGCGCGAGACGTTGAGCGGCAGGTCCGCCGCGTCGATCACGCCGCGCATGAAGCGCAGGTAGGCGGGCATCAGGCGCTGGGCGTCCTCCATGATGAAGACGCGCTTCACGTACAGCTTGATGCCCGTCTTGGCCTCCCGGTCCCACAGGTCGAAGGGCGGGTGGGACGGCACGTACATCAGCACCGTGTAGTCCTGGCGCCCCTCCACGCGGGCGTGGGTCCAGGCCAGGGGGGCCTCGTGGTCGTGCGCCACGTGCTGGTAGAAGGCCTGGTACTCGTCTTCCGTGATCTCGCTCTTCGGCCGCGCCCACAGGGCATTGGCGCGGTTGACGGTTTCCTCCCCGCCCTGCTCGTCGATCAGCACGATGGGGATGGGGATGTGGTCGGAGTACTGGCGGATGACGGCCTTCAGGCGCCAGGGCTCGAGGAACTCGTCCTCGCCCTCCTTCAGGTGCAGGGTGATCTCGGTGCCGCGGCCCGTCTTCTCCACGGTTTCCAGGGTGTATTCGCCGCTGCCTTCGGACTCCCAGCGCACGCCGTGCTCCGGGGTCAGCCCGGCGCGGCGGGTGGTGAGGGTGACCCGGTCGGCGACGATGAAGCTTGAATAGAAGCCGACGCCGAACTGACCGATCAGCTGGGCGTCCTTCTGCTGGTCGCCGGTCAGCTTGCTGAAGAATTCGCGCGTGCCGGACTTGGCGATGGTGCCGATGTGCTCGATCACCTCCTGCCGGCTCATGCCGATGCCGTTGTCGCGCAGGGTCAGGGTACGGGCGGACTTGTCGGCGCGGATCCAGATCCTGAGCTCGGCGTCGTCCTCGAACAGGGCGGGGTCGCCCATCGCCTCGAAGCGCAGCTTGTCGGCCGCGTCCGCGGCGTTGGAAGCCAGTTCCCGCAGGAAGATCTCCTTGTGGCTGTACAAGGAGTGGATCATCAGGCGCAGCAGCTGCTTGACCTCGGCCTGGAAGCCCAGGGTTTCCTTGACGGTATCGGACATGTTCTCGAATCTCCCCTATGGAAAACGGGGCATAGATGAGGTTCAAGGGGCAGGGTTCAAGGGTGAAGGAAATGCAGGGCGTGGTTTGCCTTGTACCTTGTTCCCTGGATCTTGTGCCTGTTCATGCCGCCAGGGACAGGGCCAGCTTTGAGGAGGGACGGCCGATGTAGTAGCCCTGGGCGTAGTCGACGCCGAACTCCTGGAGGATGTCGAGGGTCTCGCCGTCCTCGACGAACTCCGCCACCACCTGCTTGCCGAAGCCATGCACCGCTTCGGTGAGCGCCCTGACGAAGACCTGGTCGTCGTGGTTGCGCTTCAGGCCGACGATGAAGGAGCCGTCGATCTTGACCGAGTCCACCGGCAGTTCCTTGAGGTACTGGAAGGAGGTGTAGCCGACGCCGAAGTCGTCCAGGCTGAAGGCGCAGCCCAGCTCCCGGTAGCTGGCCATCAGCCGGGCGGCCGATTTGATGTCGGCCAGGGCGGCCGTCTCGGTGATCTCCAGGATGAAGCGATCGCCCCGCACGCCGGTTTCCATCAGGCACTGGCGCAAGGTCTCCAGGGTCTCCTCGTCGTCCAGGCTGCGGCCGGACAGGTTGAGCGCCAGGCGGACGTCCTGGTGCTGGAAGGCCTGGCGCAGCGTCCGGCCGGCCTCGCCGATCACCCATCGATCCAGCCGCCGCACCAGCCCGGTGGCCTCGGCCACGCCCATGAACTGGCCGGGCATGACCAGGTTGCCGTCGCCGTCGTGCAGGCGGATGAGGGATTCCCAGTGGCTGACGCGGCGACTGCGCAGGTCCAGGATGGGCTGGAAGTGCAGCGCCAGCCGGTTCTCCGCCAGGGCCCGCTCCAGCTCGTCGCTCCAGAATACGCGCCGGCCCTTGTCGGCCTGGTAGGGGTCGCTCGGCGAATACAGGTGCCAGTTGCCCTCGCCCTTGCGGCGCGCCTGGACCAGGGCGGTCTCGGCGTTGGCGATCAGGCTGTCGGCGTGCGGCTCGTCCTCCTGGACCAGGGCGATGCCGACACAGGTGGTGAAGCTGTGCTTGGGCAGCCCCAGCCCGGGGCCGATGCCCACCAAGGCCTGATTGAACTGGCGGGCGGCGACGATGGATTCCGCCGTGCTCATGCCGGCGTAGTAGAGGGCGAACTCGTCGCCGCCCAGCCTGCCGGCCAGGGTGGGGAGGGGTTCGTGGGCCATGACCTTGCGCGCGAACAAGGCGAGCATGGCGTCGCCCTTCTCATGACCGCTCACCTCGTTGACCGCCTTGAATTCGTCGATGTCGCAGACGAACAGGGTGCCTTGGCGGGGCGTGGCGCGCAGAACCTCGTCCAGCTCGCGCTGGAAGGCGCCGCGGCTGAGCAGCCCGGTGACCATGTCGTGATCCACCAGCATGGAGAGACGGCGTTCGGCCTGCTTGTGGGCGGTCACGTCCAGGCCGACGGACAGGCGGAGGGGCCGCTCGGCGTCGGCCTCGAACAGGGAGTGGAACCAGATCACCTCCCGTTCGCTGCCGTCGGGCCGCTGGAAATGGCCCTCGCTGTGGCGCACCTCTCCTGCCCGGAGCTGGCCGAGTAATGCGCGCAGATCGGCGTACTGGTCGGGGCTGAAGAAACTGTCGATGAAATCCTGCCTCTGCAGCGTGGCAAGCGCCAAGCCGCTGACCTGAACGGCATGCACATTGGCCAGGCGGATGGGGCCATCCAGTTGATGGGTCACGATCAGGGCCGGCGCGGTATCCAGCAGGCCGCTGATGAAATCGCGCTCGCCGCGCAGTTGCCGGGCCTGATCGGCCAGCTGGGCGGCGTGCCGCCCGGCCTGGGCGTTGAGCTCCTCCAGGGTGTTCGCCAGCGCGGTGGCGGCCTCGCCCAGTTCGTCCGCCTCGTCGCGTATCGGCCGCCGGCCGGCGGGGAAGGCGCCGCGCGCCTCGTCATAACGCCCCTGGCCGAGCAGGGGGAGTGCCTTGGCCACGCGCCGGAAGCGATGCATGATGGGCATCAGCAGGGAGTAGAGCAGGATCACGGCCAGTCCCAGCACCGACAGCCCCCAGAGCAGGTTCTTGTGCGTGGCGGAATGGATGGCCTGTACCGCCGGGGTCACATCCTCGATGACCGCGAAGCTGGCCTCGCCCTCGGCGATCGGGGCGGGAAAATGCTGGACTCGATACTGCCGGGCCCCGTGCTGCAGGTGGTATTCCCCCTGCAGCAGAGCAGCATCGTCGAGGTGGCGCAGCAGGTCTCCGTAGCCGGGATCACCGCTCACGGAGACGAGGTGGGCCTTGAGGGGGACGAGGTAGGAACGGCCCGGAGCCGGCAGGGGGGACAGCACCGCGAGTTCGACGCCCGACAGGCCGCGGAAGCGCAGGATGAGATCCTGCAGCCCGGCGCCCAGGACCAGGGCGCCCAGGAACCGGCCGCGGTCGACCCGCGGCACCGCCGTGTAATAAAGGCATGAACCGGTGCAGGACAGCATTTCCGCGGGCGCTTCGCGCTGACCGGCCAGGACCGCCAGATGACGCAGCGAGGAGCCGTCGCCTTGTTGTCCCCAGGCGGCGAGCAGGCTCCCATCGTTGCCATAGAAGCGGGCCGCTTCCAGGTTGGAGCCCAGATTGAGTTCCGCCCAGATG
>JALOTG010000157.1 GCA_025458005.1 Thiobacillaceae bacterium | reverse complement strand
AGGCCCTCGATGTTGATCAGGGTCTTCTGCAGCATCACCAGCTGCGGCTGCACCTCCATGCCGAAGCGGCGCGAGGTCTGGAACAGGCGCAGCAGCACCTTGCCGAAGGCGATCTCCTTGAGGGGCCGGTCGAACACCGGCTCGCACACCGCGCGGATGGCCGCCTCGAACTCGTCCGAGCGGGTGCCCGCCGGCACCCAGCCCGACTCGATGTGGGCCTGGGCGACCGCCTTGTAGTCGCGCCGGAAGAAGGCCAGGAAGTTGCGCGCCAGGTAGTTCTTGTCGCTGTCGTTCAACGTGCCCATGATGCCGAAGTCGAGCGCCAGATACATGCCGTCGTCGCGCACCAGCACGTTGCCCGGGTGCATGTCGGCGTGGAAGAAACCGTCGCGGAACACCTGGGTGAAGAAGATCTCCACCCCGGCGCGGCCCAGTTTCTTGAGATCGATGCCCTTGGCGCGCAGCGTGTCGACCCGCGACACGGGGGTGCCCTTCATCCAGGACATGACCATCACCTCCGGGGTGCAGTAGTCCCAGTGCACCTCGGGCACCGCCATCAGGGGGGAATGCTCGAAGTTGCGCCGCAGCTGGGAGCAGTTGGACGCCTCGCGGATCAGGTCCAGCTCGTCGTCCAGGTGCTTGGCGAACTCCCGCACCACCTCGCGTGGCCGCAGCCGCTTGCCGTCCGACCAGAGCACCTCCATGAGCCAGGCGCCGGCGGCCAGGACCTCCATGTCGTGGTCGATGACCTTGCGCACGCCCGGCCGCAGCACCTTAACCGCGCACTCCTCGCCGGTCTTCAGGCGCGCCCAGTGCACCTGGGCCACCGAGGCGGAGGCCACCGGCTCGGGGCAGAATTCCGCGAATACCTCCGCCGCCGGCCGGCCGTAGACCCGCCGCAGCACCGCCTGGGCCTGGTCGGTGGGGAAGGGCGGCACCCGGTCCTGCAGGCGGGCGAGTTCCTCGGCCAGGTCCTCGGGCACCATGTCGCGGCGGGTGGAGAGCATCTGGCCGAACTTGACGAAGATCGGCCCCAGGCTTTCCAGGGCCAGGCGCAGGCGCTCGGCGCGCGGCCGGTCGAGCCGCCGCCAGAACAGGATGACGCGGGCGCCCCAGCGCAGCAGCCGGAAACGCTCGTGGCCGAGGATGAATTCGTCCAGGCCGAAGCGCTGGGCAACCCAGACGATGGTGAGGATACGGACGAGGCGCATCAGCTCTCGCTCAAGGTCGCGCGAACGACTCGCGACGCCCCCCTCTGCCACGTGCCGGTGGGAGGCTGCGGGCGAGGGCGCCGTCCGGTCTCATGAGCGACGCTTGACCTGGCCTTCGAGCAGGGCCAGGCGGGCGGCGAGGCGGTCCACCCCCTCGCGCAACTCGTCCACCTCGGCGACGAAGCCGCGCACCGCCTCGCCCTCGGCCAACACCCCCGCCTCGTGGACCAGGTATTCGGCCACCGACCGGGCGACCGCCTCGCCCGCCTGCCCCCGCCAGCGGCCCAGTCCGCGCAGGGCCTGGTCCGCCCGCGCGGCAACCGTCGGGCCGACGTAGGGCGCCAGCACCAGGGCCCAGTCGAGCTGCCTGAGCAGGGTGGAGAGGTCGCCGGCCAGCACGCCGTCGCCCCTGACCCGAGCGCCGTTGAGGGCCTCGCCGCCGAGCAGGGGCAGCTGGGCGAGGACATGGGGCGGCAGGACGATCTCGCAGTCGAACGCCGCGGCTTCAGGTGCCTCGGCGGCCTCTGCGGCGCGCAGCCGGCCCTCGCCGTCCACGCTCAGGTCCGCGCGCAGCAGCGGCAGGGTCAGACGCAGGCGCTTGCCGGCATGGCGTTCGAGACGCGCGCGGGCTTCGGGCTGATCGGCGAGCAGGCGATTGAGGAGGGAGGCGAGCAGGGCGTCCATGGCGATCTTTCGTTGCAGTCCGGATTGTAAGGGAAGCGTCCGCCGCGCGTCGGGTGGATAATGCGAAGCCGCGATTTCCTCTCCCGACCGCGCATGAACATCCAAGGCCGCCCGACCCGTACCATCCGCCCCCTGGCCGACCGGGGTGGCGTGGAGATCATCGACCAGACCCTGCTGCCGCACCGCCTGGAATTCCGCGTCCTGGACGACCTGGAGGCGGCCGCCGAGGCCATCGCGACCATGCGCGTGCGCGGCGCGCCGCTGATCGGCGCCACCGCCGCCTACGGGCTGGCCCTGGCCATGATCGCGGATGCCTCGGATGACGCCCTGCGCGCGGCGCGCGACCGTCTGCTGGCCACCCGCCCGACGGCGGTGAACCTGCGCTGGGCCCTGGAACGCATGCAGGGCCGCCTCGAACCGCTGCCGCTTGGCGAGCGGGCCGAGGCGGCCTGGACCGAGGCGGCGGCCATCTGCGACGAGGACGTGGCCCTCAACCAGGCCATCGGCCGCCACGGCATGGACTATCTGAAATGGCACCACGCGCGCAAGGTCGGCAGCGGCGCCGCCGGGGTGAACGTCATGACCCACTGCAACGCCGGCTGGCTCGCCACGGTGGACTGGGGCACCGCGCTGGCGCCGGTGTACCTGGCCCACGACGCCGGCATCCCCCTGCACGTATGGGTCAGCGAGACCCGCCCGCGCAACCAGGGCGCGGCCCTGACCGCCTGGGAACTGGCCCAGCACGGCGTGCCCCACACGGTCATCGCCGACAACGCCGCCGGCCACCTGATGCGGGGCGGCCGGGTCGACCTGGTCATCGTCGGCGCCGACCGGGTGGCGGCCAACGGCGACGTGGCCAACAAGATCGGCACCTACCTCAAGGCCCTGGCGGCGCGGGACAACGAGGTGCCGTTCCTGGTGGCGGTACCGGGGCCGAGCATCGACTGGCGGTTGCCATCCGGCGCCGAGATCCCCATCGAGGAACGCGCCGCCCGCGAGGTCACCCACATCCAGGGCCGTGGCGAGGCCGGGGTGCAGAGCGTGCGTCTCACCCCGGAACGCAGCCCGGCGGCGAACCCCGCCTTCGACGTCACCCCGGCGCGCCTGGTGTCCGGGCTGATCACCGAGCGGGGCCTGTGCGCCGCCAGCCGCGAGGGCCTGCTGGGCCTGTACCCGGAGGCCGAGGCGGGCTGGCCGGGGACGCTGCAATGAGTGGTCCGGCCGCGACGACCGAAGCCGAACTGCGCGCCCGGCTGGCGCACACCGCCCACCTGAGCGTGGTCCATGGCCTCAACCGGGGCAGTTCCGGCAACGTCAGCGTGCGCTGGGGCGACGGCTTCCTGATCACCCCCAGCGGCCTGCCCACCGATGGGCTCGCCGCCGGCGAGATGGTCTACCTCGACATGGACGGTCACGCCCAGGACGTGCTCAGGCCCTCTAGCGAGTGGCGCATCCACCGCGACATCTACCGGGCGCGGCCCGAGGCGGCCGCCGTGGTGCACGCCCACTCCCCCCAGGCCGTGAGCCTGGCCTGCCTGCGGCGCGGCCTGCCCGCCTTCCATTACATGGTGGCCGCCGCCGGCGGTCGGGACATCCGCTGCGCGGACTACGCCACCTTCGGCACCCAGGCCCTGTCGGACGCCGTGCTCGCCGCCCTGCGCGACCGGCGTGCCTGCCTGATGGCCAACCACGGGCAGGTAGCTTTGGGCGACAGCCTGGAGTCCGCCCTGGCCCTCGCCGTGGAGGTGGAGGACCTGTGCGGACAGTACTGGCGGGCCTGCCTGCTGGGCGAGCCGGTGCTGCTCGGCGACGCCGAGATGGACGAGATCCTGGCGCGATTCCGGGACTACGGCCAGCGGCCGGCTCCCTGAACACGGCGCGTCGGCCACCACCCCGCGGGCGGCGCGACCCTACTGCCCTTCCTCGGCGCGGGCCACGCCCTGGACGGCCGGCGCGTGGGTCTTGACGTCGCCCCGCTGCTTGCGGCCATAGTCCTCCAGCTGGCGCCTGGCGGCGTCGAAGGCGTCGCGCAGCACCACGTAGACGTCCTCGTCGCGCTCCCGGTTGACGACGATCTCGCCGCCCGGCACGGTGATGTCGACGCGCACGTTGAACTCCTTGCCCTGGTGCTTGTGCTTGCCGGGCACCTCCACCGTCACCCGGCAACTCATGATGTCGGGATAGAACTGGTCCAGCTTCTCGACCCTGCCGCGAATGTCCGTCTCCAGGGCATCCGAGTGGGGCATGTCGCGCATCACGATCTGCAGAGGTAGTTTCATGCTTGCTTTCCTTTCTCCGGACCGTGGCGGCGGTCCGGGCTGTCACACGACGCGTCGGCGGGCCGCCCTCAGGGGCGCGCGGCCTGCTCGCGCGCTCTTTCCCGGCCGAGCAGCCGGGCCAGCTCGCCCATCTCCTCGGCGAGCAGCTCGATGAGGTCATCCAGGGTGACGATGCCCACCAGCCCGCCCGCCTCGTCCACCACCGGCAGGCGGCGCACGCCCCGGCCGCGCATATAACGCAGGGTCTCGAACACGCCTTCCGTCTCGCGCACGCTGGCCAGGCTGGCGCCCATGATGTCGCCGACGCGCAGGGCGTCCGGCACGACGCCCATGGCCACCACTTCCAGAACGATGTCCCGATCGGTGACGATGCCCAGCGGCCGTCGCCCCCCTTCCAGGGCCTCGACGACCACCAGGTCGCCCACGTGGTGGCGGCGCATCAGCCGGGCCGCCTCGGCCACCGAGGTGGCGCGATCGACGATCACCACTTCCCGGTTGCAGATTTCGCCTATGGTCATGTCAACCCCCTTTTCTGCTTTTGCCGCGCCTGCCTGATAATTTCATTTAAGAACCGGTTGGGCATTCCAGCAAGCCGAATCGGGAGTTCATGCCCGCGCCCGGCCGGCGCGGATGGAAACGCAGAGGGAGACAGCCATGGCCGAATCCTTGTTCACCCCCAGCGCCCAGCCCGTGTCTCGCTGTGCCTTCGAGGAGATGAATCCGCGGGTGGGGGAGCGGCTGGAGTTCCAGCTGATGCCCAGCGCCCTGCACCCGCGCCTGTACACCCACCTGATCGGCTACGAGCCGGGCCAGAGCCTGCTGGTGCGCACGCCCTACGAGAACCAGCTGCCGGTGAACGTGAGCGAGGGGGCCGGGGTGGTGATCCGGGCCTTCTCCGGCACGCGGGCCTTCGCCTTCGCGACCCGGATCCAGCGCCTGTGCATCGCCCCCTTTCTCTACCTTCACCTGGCCTTTCCGGAGGAGGTCCAGTACCTGGAGATCCGCGCCCAGGAGCGCCTGCCGCTGCGCCTGCTGGCACAGGCCCGGGTCCAGGGCGACTGGCGCCCCGCCTTGCTGCTGGATCTGGGCCTGGGCGGCGCCCTGGTGGAGAGCGCCCATCCCCTCGGACAGGCGGGGGACACAACGGAGCTGCGCTTCGCCTTTCCGGTGCCGCCCATGGAAGGCGAGGCGGAGGTCAACGTGGCCGCCACCATCCAGCATGTCGACCCGCATCACGGGGCGGACGGGTTGCCCGTCTGGCGGCAGGGTGTCGAGTTCCAGGCCTTGGGCAAGCGTGACGCCGTGATGCTGCAGAACTTCCTGTTCCGGCTGCTGCTGGAGCCCCACGGGGGCTAGCCCGGTTCAGTCCAGCCCCTCAGGCTCCCAGTCGGGGAAGGTGGGCGGCGGCAAGGCGGCGCTATCCGGCGCGAGGGGCAACAGGTCGGGCGGGCTGGCGGGCCGATTCGGCGGCCGCTTGGCCGGACCGGCCTTCGCCGCCCGCACCGGCGTGGGGGGCGTTGCGGGGGGCGAAGGCCGGGCCGGCTTGGCGCGATGCGGCCGGGCCGGCCTGGCCGCCGGCAACGCGCTGGTCCCGTCGTCGGGGACCGGCTGCATGGCCGACAGCATGCCCAGCACCAGGTTCTTGGCATCCCGGTTGGCGAGCCGGAACTGATAGCCGCAGCCGGCGCAGGTGAACTGCTTGTAGGGCAACAACTCCACCAGGGCGAGGAGGATGCCCAGGCTGTGCCGGGCCGCCAGCCTGTCCAGGTCGTCGAGGTCGAATTCCGGCGGGCGGGTGCCGGCGAAGCCGGCCAGCTGCGCCTCCGCCCGGCCCGGTCCGGCGCATCGCGGACAGCGCTTGCGCAAGCCGATCGTGCGCGCCGGCATGGCTCCCGCCGCGCCTCTAGGCCGGGGCGGTGGCGGGGAAACCGGTGTCCATGGCGCGGAAGGCCACCCCGGTGAGGAGGGAGAACTCCTTGACGACCGCCTCGATCTGGTCGACCTGAGCCTTGAGCTGGACCATCTCGCGGCTGACCGCCTGGCTGCGCTCCTGGATGGAGCTCAGGTTGGTGTGCACCTTGCTGATGTTCTCCAGGCGGTGCTCCAACTGGGCCTTGTGCTCCTGGATGCGGGCGACGATGGGGTCCAGGGTGAGGCGGATCCAGGTCTCCGCCTCCATGCGCACCTGCTGGAAGACGATGCGCGCCTGGGTGACCAGGCCGATGTAGAACTTCTTCACCATGAAGCGCTTCTCCAGCATGATGTTGAGCGGATCGGCGCAGAACTCCTGGGTGCTCACCACCAGTTCGTCGAGCCGCCCGCGGTAGCGGTTCAGCTCGAAGGACGGCGGATTCACCTGCTCCAGGCCGTGCTCGTCGTGGAAGCGCTGGTAGGCGGTCTTGAGCAGCTGCTTGATGGCGGCGCACTGCTGGTGCGAGTGGTCGAACTCGGCGCTCATGCGCCGGATCAGGAGCTGCATGCCGCGGATCAGGCCGGCGGTGGTCCAGCTGTCGTTGATCGCCATCATCGACTCCTCGATGATCTTGTCCATGCGCTCGTCGTCCAGGTGGGCGAGCAGGTCCCAGCCCTGCTGGGAGACGATCTTGCGGGTGACGTTGAAGTTGCGCGTGGTCTCCTCGTACTTCTGCTTGTCGGCCATCACCTTGTCGCGCATCTGGGCGACGATCTGCTGGTTCTTGCCGGACAGGGCCTGCAGGTCGTGCAGGCTCTGGCGCGCGGAGGCCATGCGCTTGAAGGCCGACTCGCGCGTCTCGTTCAGCCGCGGGCCGAGCTCGCGCACCACCGACTCGCGCATGATCTTCTCCCGCGAGGGGATGATCTCCCGCGCCAGCATCACCTCCAGGGCCTGGATGCCGGAGCGCTTGAGCAGGTCGGCGTCGCCGCGGATCTTGCCGACCAGGGCCTTCTGCGCCGAGATGGCCAGCACGCTGCCGGCCGGGATCTCCAGTTGGACGGCGGTGGACTCGATCTGGCGCTGGATGGTGCGGCCGATCTCCTCGGGGGTCTTGAGGT
>JALOTG010000156.1 GCA_025458005.1 Thiobacillaceae bacterium | reverse complement strand
TGATCGGCGGCCTGCCACAGGCCCGTCCCCAGCTTGGCCCATATGCGCCCCCTTGATCGTTGCAGGCGGCCACCTTCGATGCTATGTTGCTGCCGTCCGAGCCGCCACGTGGCCGAATGGCTATCCTCGCGACAAGCAGTGGTCAGGTCGTCTTGGAACCTCATCCGATGCGCGAAGGCGGTTCGATGCTGCGAATGGCGAACCCAGCGCTGGATTTGGGGCTCAGGCAACCACCGCGGCGACGCGCGTGCCTGACGGATCGCGAAGGACTATCATGCCCCAGCCCCCGAACCAAGTTTCCGGAAACCGCAAGCGGCGAGAGCCTCCCCCCGTGGCGCGCGCACTGATCTTCCTGGCCGTCCTCTTCGGCTTCTGGCTGCTGCTCTCGGGCATGTACACGCCCTTTCTGATGGCGGCGGGTGCCGGTTGCACCTTGGGCGTTTTCCTGCTGGCGCGACGGATGGACCTCATCGATCATGAGGGCTTTCCGATCCACCTCGCCTGGCGCGCCTTGTTCTCCTACTGGCCCTGGCTCACCCGGGAGATCGCCAGGTCCGCCTGGGACGTGACCAAGCGCATCCTGGACCCGCGCCTCCCCATCTCCCCGACCCTGGTGGAGTTCCAGCCTTCCCAGAAGACCGATCTGGGGCTGGTGCTCCACGCCAACTCGATCACCCTGACCCCGGGAACCATCTCCGTCGAGGTGGAACCGGGCCGCTTCCTGGTCCACGCTTTGACCCGCGAGGGCGCGGCGGGACTCGCTGGGAGCGAGATGGATCGCCGCTGCACCGAACTGGAGGGCGGCTGAGCAAGCCCCCTATGTTCGCGGCCGCGACCCTCGCCGTCATCGTCACCGTCGTCCTGGCGCTCGCCCGGGGTGCCCTGGGCCCGACGGTGTTCGATCGCCTCCAAGCCGCCAACAGCATCGGCACCTGTGCCGTGTTGCTGCTTGCCCTGCTCGGCTTCTTGAACGGTCGACCGGATTTCCTCGATCTCGCACTGGTTTACGGGCTGCTCAACGTCATCGGCGTCATCGCCGTGCTCAAGTTCCTGCGCCAGGGTGACCTCGGGGCCGCCGGGGTCACGGACGCGGCGCAGGAGCCACGGCAATGAGCCTGCTCCTCGACCTCGTGAGCGGACTGAGCCTGCTCGCCGGGGCCTTTTTCTGCGTGGTCGGCGGTGTCGGGCTGCTGCGCATGCCGGATTTCTACACCCGCATGCACGCCGCGAGCCTGCTGGAGACCCTGGGTGCCGACCTCATCCTGTTCGGCCTGCTCCTGCAGGCGGAGTCGGTCTTGGTGGCCGTTAAGCTCCTGATGATTGGCCTGCTCATCTTCTTCGCCAGCCCGACCGCGAGCCATGCCCTGGCCCGGGCCGCGTTGCTGCGCGGCCTCAAGCCGCGGCTGGCCGACCCAGAGGAGACCACATCATCGAGACCCTGATCATCGATGTGTTGCTGGTGCTGGTGGCGATCGTCGTGCTGGTGCTGGCGAGCGTGCGAAATCTCTTCGCGGTGGTTGTCCTGTCGGGGATCTACAGCTTCCTGATGGCGACCGTGATGGTGGCCCTCGACGCGGTCGACGTGGCCATGACCGAGGCGGCCGTGGGCGCGGGGATTTCCACGGTGCTGCTGCTGGGCGCCCTGCACCTGTGCAAGAGCGAGGAGGCAAAGCCCACGCACCGCCCCTGGCTGCCGCTTTCCCTGTCGCTCGCGACCGGAGTCTTATTGATCTATGGGGCCATGGGCCTCCCGGACTTCGCCGATCCCCAGGCGCCCATCCACCAGCATGTGGTCCCGCGCTATCTCCAGAACGAGGTCCAGGTGCCCAACGTGGTCACGGCGGTCCTGGCGAGCTTCCGCGGTTACGACACCCTGGGGGAGACCACGGTCGTCTTCACCGCAGGCGCCGGTGTCATCGCGCTCCTGCGGCGGCGCAAGCCCAGGAAGGGTGGCGAGGAGGGCCGGGGATGACCAAGGACCTGCTGCTGCGGGTGATCGGCAAGTTGTTGATCCCCTTCATCCTGCTCTTTGCGCTCTATGTCATGTTCCATGGCGACTATGGTCCCGGCGGAGGCTTCCAGGCTGGTGTCATCTTTGCCGCCGGGATCGTCTTCTACGCCCTGATCTTCGGGATGGACAACGCGCGCAAGGTGATGCCCGACTGGCTGGTGGAGATCCTGCTCGCGGCCGGCGTGCTGCTCTACATCGGCGTCGGACTGGCCGGTCTGCTGCTGGGCGGCAACTTTCTCGACTATTTTGTGCTCGATGCGGACCCGATCCACGGGCAGCACCGTGGGATCTTCTGGGTAGAACTGGGGGTCATGATCACGGTGTGCGGCGTGATGCTGAAGATCTTCTACATGTTTGCCTCCCGCGGAAGGGGCTGAGGCCCGGGCATGATCGAGCACTTCAGCTACATCGTCACCGTCTTTCTGATGATCGCCGGGCTCTATATCGTCATAGCGCGCGGTAACCTGATCAAGAAGTTGGTCGGTCTCTCCATCTTCCAAACCTCGGTCTACCTGCTCTATCTCGCGCCGGGCAAGCTGCTCGGTGGAACCGCGCCCATCCTCGCGCCTGCATACGGCGTCTACTCCAACCCGCTGCCCCATGTGCTGATCCTCACCGCCATCGTGGTCGGCGTCGCCACCCTGGCCCTGGGCCTGGCGCTCGCGGTGCGCATCCGGGAGGTCTACGGAACCATCGAGGAGGACGAGATCCTCGCGCTCGACCATCGCATCGAGGAGGCGGAGGAGCAGGGCGAGGAGCGCAGAGCATGAGCCTGGCCACGCACCTGCCCGCCCTGCAGGTGGTCCTGCCGCTGCTCTCCGCGCCCCTGGCGGTCCTGCTGCGCCATGGCGGCGTGGCGTTCGTCCTGGTCACGGCGGGCGCCTGGGCTGCCTTTGCCACCGCGATCGGTCTCTGGCTGCAGGTCGGCCAACTGGAACAGGGTGCCTTCATCTCCTACCCGATCGGCAGTTGGGCGCCCCCCTGGGGCATCGAGTACCGGGTGGACCGCCTCACCAGTCTCGTCCTGCTGCTGGTCTCAGGCATGGCCGCCCTGGTGCTGACCGCCAGCCGCGCCAGTGTCGAGCGAGAGATCCCGCGGGAGAGCCATTACCTCTTCTACGCCATGTTCGGCCTCTGTCTGGCCGGATTGCTCGGCATTACCATCACCGCCGACGCCTTCAATGTCTTCGTCTTTCTCGAGATCTCGTCCCTGTCGTCCTACGTGCTGATCGCCCTGGGGCGGGATCGCCGCGCCCTGGCAGCCGCCTATCGCTACCTCATCATGGGTACCATCGGCGCCACCTTCATCGTGATCGGCATCGGTTTCCTCTACCTGATGACCGGTACCCTGAACCTGGCGGACATGGCCGCCCGTATCGGTGCCATCGAGAGTTCGCGGCCGGTGCTGGCCGCCTTGGCCTTCCTCACGGTCGGCATCTCGCTGAAGCTCGCCCTGTTTCCCCTGCACCAGTGGCTGCCGAATGCCTATACCTATGCCCCCTCGGTGGTCACCGCCTTCCTCGCGGCCACCGCCACCAAGGTGTCGGTCTATGTGCTGATCCGCTTCTATTTCTCGGTCTTCGGCGAGAGCCTGGTGTTCGACAAGCTGCCGCTGCCTCAGATCATGCTCTGGCTATCGCTGTTCGCGATGTTCGCGGCGAGCTTTACCGCCATTTTCCAAGACAACCTGAAGCGCCTCTTCGCCTACTCGAGCGTCGGTCAGATGGGCTACATCACCCTGGGCCTGTCCTTCGACTCGGTGAATGGCCTCGCGGCGTCCATCGTCCACCTGTTCAACCACGGGATCGCCAAGGGCGCCCTGTTTCTCCTGATCGGGGGATTGGTCCTGGGTATCGCCAAGCCCGGCTCCGCGCCCCCGACGCCCAGCTTCGACCGTCTGGCGGGTTTGGCCAAGCGCATGCCGCTCACCTGCCTCGGTATCGTGATCGCCGGCCTGTCGTTGATCGGCGTGCCGGGCACGGCTGGGTTCATCAGCAAGTGGTACCTGATCCTCGCCGCCCTGGAAAGCGGCCAGCCCTGGCTGGTGGGTGCCGTCCTGTTGAGCTCGCTGCTGGCCATCGCCTACCTCTGGCGGTTTGTGGAGGTGGCCTACCTGCGGTCGCCGGCGCCGGGGCATGAGGCCGGCACGGAGGCGCCGCACTCCCTGCTGATACCGGCCTGGTTGCTGGTTGCGGGGACCATCTGGTTCGGCCTCGACACCTCGCTGAGTCTCGGCTCCGCCCTGGAGGCCGCGGGGTCCCTGGTGAGAAGCGGCCGATGAGTCCACCGTTCATGACCCCGGAGACCATCCTAGCCGTCGCGCTCGCCCTGCCGATCGCGGGGGGCCTCGGGATCGCGCTGGCCGGCAGGGTGCCCAACCTGCGCGAGGGCGTCACGCTGAGCACCGCCGTCCTGCTCTTCGCCTGCGTGGTCCAACTGCTCGACCCCGTGATGCTGGGAGGCCGGCCCGAGCTCCTGCTGCTTGAGCCCCTGCCCGGGTTGCCGATCGCCTTCCGGGTCGAGCCCCTGGGACTCCTGTTCGCGCTCATTGCCTCGGGGCTCTGGATCGTCAACTCGGTCTATTCCATCGGCTACATGCGCGGCAACGGGGAGGGGCACCAGACCCGCTTCTACGTCTGTTTTGCACTCAGCCTGGCCTCGGCGATCGCCATCGCCTTCGCGGCCAACCTGCTGACGCTCTTCCTCTTCTACGAGGTGCTGACGCTCATCACCTATCCCCTGGTCACCCACTCCGGCACGGATCAGGCGCGGCGCGGGGGCCGTACCTATCTCGCCGTCCTGATGGGGACCTCGGTGCTCCTCCTGCTTCCCGCTGTGCTTGGTGTCTGGTTCGTGGCCGGCACCACCGATTTCCAGAGCGGGGGCATCCTGCCCGCCGACATGGATCAGGGCGCGGTCATGATGCTGCTGGCCCTGTTCCTCTTCGGGACCGCCAAGGCCGCGCTGATGCCCTTCCACCGTTGGCTGCCCGCCGCCATGGTGGCACCGACCCCGGTCTCGGCCTTGCTGCACGCGGTGGCGGTGGTCAAGGCCGGTGTCTTCACGGTGGTCAAGGTGGTGGTCTACGTGTTCGGCCTCGACACCCTCGCCGGGGCCAGCGATTGGCTGATCGGCATTGCCGGTTTCACCATCGTTGCCGCCTCGGTGGTTGCGCTCAACGCCGACAACCTCAAGCGCCGGCTGGCCTATTCCACGGTGAGCCAGCTCTCCTATGTGGTTCTTGCCGCAGCGCTCCTGGCGCCGCTGTCGCTGATCGGCGCGGCGCTGCACATCGCCGCGCACGCCTTCGGCAAGATCACGCTGTTCTTTGCCGCCGGCGCCATCTACACGGCCGCGCACAAGACGCAGGTGAGCCAACTCGACGGCATCGGCCAACGCATGCCCTGGACCATGACCGCGTTCGCCATCGGCGCGCTCTCCATGATCGGCCTGCCCCCGGCGGTCGGCTTCGTCAGCAAGTGGTACATCGTGTCGGGCGCCGTCGCCGAGGCACAGTGGTTCGCGCTGACCGTCATCCTGCTGAGCACCCTGCTCAACGCCGGCTATTTCCTACCCATCATCTACCGTGCCTTCCTGCGGCCGCTGTCTGTCGAGGCCGCCGCGCATCCACACGGCGAGGCGCCGCTGCCGATGGTCGCCGCGCTCACCGTCACCGCCGCCGGTACCCTGGCGCTCTTCTTCTTCCCGGACGTGCCGCTGGCACTCGCCCGGCAAATGATGGCACTGCCATGACTCCATCCGAGCAACCGCACTGGCTCGACCAGCCGGACAACATCAAGCGACTGTGGCGCGGCTTTCTCGTCGTGCTGGCCCTGACCCTGCTGGCCGAGCCCTTGGTGCACCTGCATCCGCATTTCGCGATCGACGCCCTGTTCGGCTTCCATGCGGTCTACGGCTTCATCGCCTGCGCGCTGATGATCGTCGTCGCCAAGGGACTCGGTCTCCTGCTGAAGCGGTCCGACCGCTACTACGCCAAGGATGCGGCGGATGATTAGCCTGCTGATGCATCCCGCGCTGCTGTTGATCCTCGGCGCATCGCTGCTGCCCTTCCTGCGCGGCGGCGCGCGCACCGGCGCCATCCTCGCCCTACCCGCGATGGCGCTCGCCGCGCTGTGGTCGCTGCCCGATGGACGCATCTGGGAAACCACCTGGCTCGACTATACGCTGACGCCGCTCACGGTCGATCCCCTGTCGCGCCTGTTCGCCACCATCTTCCTGCTGATGGCCTTAGGCGGCGGCCTGTTCGCGCTGCGCCAGCCGAGTCGGCTGGAGCTTCCCGCCGCCTTCCTCTATGCCGGGGCCGCGGTCGGCGTGGTGTTGGCGGGCGATCTCGTCACCGTCTTCGTGTTTTGGGAAGTCATGGCCATCGGCTCGACGCTGGTCTTGTGGAGCGCCGGCACGCGCACCGCGTGGGCCGCGAGCCTGCGCTACGCCATGGTGCATCTGGCCGGCGGGGTGATCCTGTTCGCCGGCGTCGTCGGTCACTTGATCGCCACCAACGACGCCGCCTTCACCCGCATGGAGCCCGACTCGGTCGCCCACTGGCTGATCCTGATCGGCTTCCTCATCAACGCGGGCGCGCCGCCACTCTCGGCCTGGCTACCCGACGCCTACCCGGAGGCGTCCTGGAGCGGCACTGTGTTTCTCTCCGCCTTCACCACCAAGACGGCGGTATACGTGTTGCTGCGCGGCTTTCCGGGCACCGAGCTGTTGATCTGGGTCGGCCTGTTCATGGTGTTCTACGGCATCGTCTACGCGCTGCTGGAGAACGACATGCGGCGCATCCTCGCCTATTCCATCGTGAACCAGGTGGGCTTCATGATTACCGGCATCGGCATCGGTACCGAACTGGCCCTCAACGGTGCCGCCGCCCATGCCTTCACCCACATCATCTACAAGGCGCTGCTGCTGATGTCTGCCGGCGCCGTGCTCGCCGCCACCGGCCGGCGCAAGTGCTCGGAGCTGGGCGGCCTGTTCCATAGCATGCCGCTGACGACGATCTGCGGCGGCATCGGCGCCCTGGCGATCTCTTCCTTCCCGCTCACCTCGGGCTTCATTTCCAAGTCAATGATTTCCCAGTCGGCGGCAGACGGCCACCTGTTCATGGTGTGGATGCTGCTGGCCGCCGCGTCCGCCGGGGTCCTCCTGCACGCCGGCATCAAGTTCCCCTGGTTCGTGTTCTT
>JALOTG010000022.1 GCA_025458005.1 Thiobacillaceae bacterium | reverse complement strand
CCTTCCAGGCCGAGTTCGCCCGCGAGCTGAAGCACTACGTCGGTCGCCCCAGCCCCATCTACCACGCCCGCCGCCTTTCCGAGAAGCTGGGCGGCGCGCAGATCTACCTGAAGCGCGAGGATCTCAACCATACCGGCGCGCACAAGATCAACAACACCGTCGGCCAGGCCCTGCTCGCCCGCCGCATGGGCAAGCCGCGCGTGATCGCCGAGACCGGCGCCGGCCAGCACGGCGTGGCCACCGCCACCGTCGCCGCCCGCTACGGCATGGAATGCGTCGTCTACATGGGCGCCGAGGACGTCAAGCGACAGGCCCCCAACGTCTATCGCATGAAGCTGCTGGGCGCCACGGTGGTGCCGGTGGAGTCCGGCTCCAAGACGCTCAAGGACGCCCTCAACGAGGCCATGCGCGACTGGGTGACCAACGTGGAGAACACCTTCTACGTGCTCGGCACCGCCGCCGGGCCGCATCCTTATCCCATGCTGGTGCGCGACTTCCAGTGCGTCATCGGCCGCGAGTGCCTCACGCAGATGCCGGAGCTGGCCGGCCGCCAGCCCGACGCGGTGATCGCCTGCGTGGGCGGCGGCTCCAACGCCATCGGCATCTTCCACCCTTACCTCGCGCACGAGGCCGTGCGCCTGATCGGCGTCGAGGCGGCCGGTCTGGGTATCGCCTCCGGCAAGCACGCCGCGCCACTGGCCGCCGGCACGCCGGGCGTGCTGCACGGCTTCCGCTCCTACCTGATGCAGGACGAGAACGGCCAGGTGATCGAGACCCACTCCGTGTCCGCCGGCCTGGACTACCCCGGCGTCGGTCCCGAGCACAGCTGGCTCAAGGACAGCGGCCGCGCCGAGTACGTGGCGGTCACCGACGACGAGGCCATGCAGGCCTTCCACGACCTGTGCCGCTACGAGGGCATCATCCCCGCCCTGGAGTCCAGCCACGCTCTGGCCTATGCCGCCAAGCTGGCGCCCACCCTGGAGCGCGACAAGATCCTGCTGGTGAACCTGTCCGGCCGGGGCGACAAGGACATCAACACCGTCGCGGGGCTGGCGGGGATCACGCTGTAGTTGCCCCATGCCCGCAGCACTGCGACTTGGCCCCTAACGCTTCCTTCTTCTATTCCAGCGATTGCGATGAACCACCCCATGTCCACATCGAACGGGAAGACAAGGTGGCCAAGTTCGGGCTCGATCCGGTGCGTCTGGCTCTTAGTGGTGGCTATGCGCGAGCGGAGATCAGTCGTCTGGGGAGACTGGTCGCGGAACACCAATCCGACTTGATGGAGACCTGGGATGCTTACTGTCGAGAGCCTTGAGAGCGAATCCCCCACTGCGGTGGATGTGCGCATGACGGAGGATACCCTCAGCGTCGACCTGCGCGACGGCCGTACCCTCCAGGTGCCCCTGGCCTGGTATTCCCGGCTGGCTCATGCCACTCCGGAGGAACGGCTGCACTGGCGACTCATCGGACAAGGCTACGGCATCCATTGGGAGGAGATCGACGAGGACATCAGCCTGGTCGGCCTGCTGCTGGGCAAGGCCTCTGGAGAAAGCCAGAGCTCCCTCGAAGATTGGCTGCGCAGGCGTCGCGGCTGAGGGTGCAGATGCCGGTACCCGACTTTCAATCCATCATGTTGCCCTTGCTCAGACACTGCGCCGATGGCCAAGAGCACAGCAAAGGTGACATTCTGCCTTCCCTGGGCAAAGAGTTCGGGTTGAGCGATGCGGACATGACTGAACTGTTGCCCACGGGTCGCCAAGGAAAGTTCGACAATCGGGTGGGCTGGGCCAAGTCCTATCTCAAGCAGGCAGGCTTGCTGGAAACGACAGGGCGCGGCTTGTTCAGGATCAGCGAGCGGGGTCGCCAAGTGCTCAGGGAAGCTCCTCATCGGGTGGACATGAAGTATCTGGAGCGATTCCCCGAATACCAGGCCTTCAAGTCCCGGACCCGCGAGCGGGCCCGGGCGCCAGTGACAGCCGGCGAAATCGACCAGACTACTCCCGAGGAAATGCTCGAATCGGGCTATCAAGCACTTCGCTCCACGCTGGCCGCCGACATCCTGCAACTGGTCAAGGGCGTGTCCCCAGCGTTTTTCGAGCGTCTGGTAATGCAGTTGCTGCTGAAGATGGGCTATGGCGGTACGCGGGATGACGCCGGCCAGGTGGTGGGCAAGAGCGGCGATGGCGGCATAGACGGCATCATCAACGAGGACCGGCTGGGCTTGGACGTGATCTACATCCAGGCCAAACGTTGGGACGGCGACGTGGGCCGGCCGGAGATCCAGAAATTCGTCGGCGCCCTGGCCGGCAACAAGGCCAGCAAGGGCGTCTTCATCACCACCTCCGGTTTCTCCAAGGAGGCGCGCGCCTATGCCGGGCAGGTCAACAGCAAGGTCGTGCTGATCGACGGCGCCATGCTGGCCGACCTGATGATCGACTACAACATCGGTGTATCCACTCGCGAGACTTACGAGATCAAGCGCGTGGATTCCGATTTCTTCGCGGAAGACTGAAATGAGCCGCATCGGCCCCACCTTCACCCGTCTCAAGAGCCAAGGCCGCAAGGCCCTCATCCCCTTCATCACCGCCGGCGACCCGGAGCCCGGCCTCACCGTTCCCCTGATGCATGCCCTGGTGGCGGGCGGGGCGGACATCCTGGAGCTGGGCGTGCCCTTCTCCGACCCGATGGCCGACGGGCCGACCATTCAGCGCAGTTCGGAGCGGGCCCTCAAGCACGGCGTCAGCCTGCGCCAGGTGCTTGCCCTGGTGACGGAGTTCCGCAAGGGCGACGTCGACACGCCGGTGGTGCTGATGGGCTATGCCAATCCCATCGAGGCCATGGGCCCTCAGCTGTTCGCCCAGGATGCCCGGGCGGCCGGCGTGGACGGGGTGCTGACGGTGGATTATCCGCCCGAGGAAGCCGACGCCTATGTCGCCACCCTGGCGGCGCACGGCCTCGACGCCATCTTCCTGCTTTCCCCCACCACCCCCGAGGCGCGGGTGGCGGCGGTGGCCCGCCATGCCAGCGGTTTCATCTACTACGTGTCCCTGAAGGGGGTGACCGGCGCCGCCAACCTGGATCTCGCCGAGGTGGCCGCGCGCATGGCCGCCATCCGCGCCCATGCCGATCTGCCGGTGGGCGTCGGCTTCGGCATCCGCGATCCGGAGACTGCCCGGGCGGTTGCCCAGGTGGCCGACGCGGTGGTGATCGGCAGCCGCATCGTGCAGGAGGTGGAGACCTCCCCGCGCGAGACCCTGGCGGACAACGTCCGCAACTTCGTCGCCAGCGTGCGCGCCGCGCTGGACGCCGCGTAACCGTCGTTACGCCCGCCCCCTCATCCCTCGCGACCCATGAGCTGGTTCCAGAAGATACTCCCCCCCAAGATCAAGCGGCGTCAGGAGGCGGCCAGGAAGACCGTGCCCGAGGGCCTGTGGAGCAAGTGCCCGAACTGCGAGGCGGTGCTCTACGCGGCCGACCTGGACAACAACGCCCATGTCTGCCCGCAGTGCGGGCACCACAACCGGCTCGGGGCGCGCAAGCGGCTGGAGCTGCTGCTCGACGAGGGCGAGCGCAAGGAGATCGGCGGCAACGTGCTGCCGATCGATTCCCTCAAGTTCAAGGACAGCCGCAAGTACACCGAGCGCATCGCCGAGGCCGGCAAGCAGACCGGCGAGAGCGACGCCCTGGTGGTGATGCAGGGCCACGTGCTGGGCGTCCCCCTGGTGGCGGCGGCCTTCGAGTTCCGCTACATGGGCGGCTCGATGGGCTCGGTGGTCGGCGAGCGCTTCGTGCGCGGCATCGACGCGGCCATCAAGGGCAAGCAGCCGTTCGTGTGCATCTCCGCCAGCGGCGGCGCGCGCATGCAGGAAGGCCTGCTGTCGCTGATGCAGATGGCCAAGACCAGCGCCGCCCTGACCCAGCTCGCCGCCCATCGCCTGCCCTTCGTCTCGGTCCTCACCGACCCGACCATGGGCGGGGTCTCGGCCAGCTTCGCCATGCTCGGCGACCTGATCATCGCCGAGCCGAACGCCCTGATCGGCTTCGCCGGCCCGCGGGTGATCGAGCAGACGGTGCGGGAGAAGCTGCCGGAGGGCTTCCAGCGCGCCGAGTTCCTGCTCGAGCATGGCGCCATCGACATGATCGTCGACCGCCGGGAGATGCGTAAGGTCATCGCCCGCGGCGTCAACATGCTGATGCGCAAGGCCCCCCTGCAGGCCTGAGCCGCGCCGAGCCGGCGGCCGCCGCCCCACGCCTGCCGAACACGCCCGGCCGTGTCCCAGCCCGACAGTCTGGACGCCTGGCTCGCGCTGCTGGAGACCCGCCATCCCAGCGCCATCCAGCTGGGCCTGGAGCGGGTAGCGCAAGTCCGCGCCGCCATGGGCCTGGACCCCGACTTCCCGATCATCACGGTCGGCGGCACCAACGGCAAGGGCTCCACCTGCGCCTATCTGGAGGCGATCCTGGCCGACGCCGGCTATCGGGTCGGCTGCTATACCTCGCCCCACCTGCTGCGCTACCCCGAGCGGGTGCGGGTCGGCGGACTGGAACTGACCGATGCCGAGCACATCGCCGCCTTCGCCGCCGTCGAGGCCGGCCGGGGAGGCATCCCGCTGACCTATTTCGAACACGGCACCCTGGCCGCGATGTGGCTGTTCCGGCGCGCCCGGATCGAGGCGGCGGTGCTGGAGGTCGGCCTCGGCGGGCGTCTGGACGCGGTCAATGTCTTCGACGCCGATTGCGCCATCGTGACCTCCGTGGACCTGGATCACCAGGAATATCTGGGCGACACCCGCGCGGCCATCGGCTACGAGAAGGCCGGCATCTTCCGCGCCGGTCGTCCGGCGGTGGTGACGGATCCCGACCCGCCCGCCACCCTGCTGGCCCATGCCCAGGCGATCGGCGCCCGCCTCCTGTGCCTGGGCCGGGAGATTCGGGTCGAGGCGGGGGAGGGGGCCTGGACCTGCCGCGTCGGCGATCGGGTCCACGCGGCCCTGCCCCGACCCGTCCTGCCGGGGGAATTCCAGCTGCACAACGCCGCGGCCGCCGTCGCCGCGCTGTCCGTCGTGCGCGAGCGCTTGCCGGTGAGCGCGCTGGCAATGCGCGCGGGGATCGCCCGCGCCCGCCCGTCGGGCCGCTTCCAGGTGTTGCCCGGCCCGCCCCGGGTGATCCTGGACGTGGCCCACAACCCCCATGCCGCCCGTGCCCTGGCGGGCAATCTGGCGGCCCGGCCAGGGCCCGGGCGGTGCCTCGCCGTGCTGGGGATGCTGCGCGACAAGGATGCGGCGGGTGTGGCGCGGGCGCTGGCCGGGCAGGTGGACGCCTGGTTCGCGGCCGGGCTCGACGGGCCCCGCGGCCTGGCCGGCGACGCGTTGGCGGAGCGCATGCGCCAGGCCGGCTTGGGCGAGGTGCGGGCGTGGCCCGATGTCGCGGGCGCCCTGCAAGCCGCCTGTGCCGAGGCAGGCCCGGCCGATATAATCGTCGTTTTAGGATCCTTCCACACCGTGGCAGAGGCCTTGAAGGTCCTGTCCGGAGCAGGGACTGCATGACATGGCAAAACCCGACACTCTGACCGCCGAGGAATCCGACCTGCGCCGGCGCGCGCGGCGCCGCCTGGTGGGGGCCGTGGCCCTGGCCCTGCTGGCGGTGGTGGTGCTGCCGATGGTGTTCAACCCCGAACCCAAGCCCCTGGGAACGGACGTGGACATCCGCATCCCGGACCAGGCGACCCCCTTCCAGCCGGAGATGCCCAAGCCGGCCCCCGACCAAGAAGAGGTAAAGCGCGCTGTCGAGCCTGTCTCGCCGGTGCCCGCCACGGCGGCGCCTGGTGCAGGCGCGCCGTCCGCCGCTGTCCGGACGAGGCCGCCCGAGCCGGCCAAGTCCGAGCCACCGTCCGTCCAGGAGAAGGATCAAGCCGGGCAGAAGGAGAAAACCGAGACGAAGACCGCCGCGAAGGCCGACAAGACCAGCGAGCCCGCCTCGGAGGGCTTCGCCGCCAAGGGCTACTACCTGCAGCTGGGCGCCTTCAGCAGCGAGGCCAACGCCCGCCAGCTGGCCGACAAGGCGCGCGCCGCCGGCTTCAATCCCGCCGTGCAGGCCGTCGCCGGCCAGGTGCGCGTGCGCGTCGGCCCCTACGCGGAGCGCAAGGAGGCCCTGGAGATGCAGTCCAGGCTGCGCGCCAAGGGCTTCGGGCCCGTCCTGCTGGGACCATGACCGGTCTGGACATCGCGGTCGTCGGGGTGGTGGCGGTATCCGCCGTCGCCGGCCTGATGCGCGGTCTCGTGCGCGAGGCCTTTTCCTTGGCCGCCTGGGTGCTCGCCTTCCTGTTCGCCAAGTCCCTGGCGCCCCTGCTGGCGCCGCTGGTGCCGGGCATCGAGTCCGAGGCGCTGCGCCACTTGGCGTCCCTGCTGCTGGTCTTCGTGTTCATTCTGGTGGGCACCAGCCTGGCCGGGTCGGTCCTGGCGGGCATGGTGAAATGGGTGGGCCTGGGCTTCTACGACAGGTTCCTGGGTCTTGGCTTCGGTGCCCTGCGCGGCGGCGTGATCGTCGTCCTCTTCGCCCTGCTGGCCGGGCTCACCGCCCTGCCCGAGACCGGGTTCTGGCAGGCGTCGCTGACCCATGGCCAACTCGAATCTGCGGCTAAAATGGTAATTCCCTGGGTGCCGGACAGCCTGGCCGCCCACATTCGTTTCTAGGGGCCTCCTATGTGCGGAATCCTCGGCGTCGTCTCCGGTCAGCCCGTCAACCAGCTGCTCTACGATGGCCTGCAGCTGTTGCAGCACCGCGGCCAGGATGCCGCCGGCATCGTCACCGCCGACGGCAACATGTTCCACATGCACAAGGCCATGGGCCTGGTGCGCGACGTGTTCCGCACCCGCGACATGCGCAACCTGGTCGGCAACGCCGGCATCGCCCACGCCCGCTATCCCACCGCCGGCTCGGCCGCCAGCCCGGCCGAGTCGCAACCGTTCTACGTCAACTCGCCGTTCGGCATCGTGCTCGGCCACAACGGCAACCTGACCAACACCGAGCAATTGCAGGGCGAGCTGTTCCGCGAGGACCTGCGCCACGTCAACACCGGGTCGGACTCCGAGGTGCTGCTCAACGTCCTGGCCCACGAACTGCAGGAGGCGGTGCACGGCCACCGGCTGGTGGTGGACGATGTGTTCGCGGCGGTGTCCGGCGTGCACCGGCGCTGCCGGGGCGCCTACGCGGTGGTGGCGATGATCGCCGGCTTCGGCCTGCTCGCCTTCCGCGATCCGCACGGCATCCGCCCGCTCATCTTCGGCCGCCAGGACACGCCGGCGGGCGTCGACTGGCTGGTGGCCTCGGAGAGCGTCGCCCTGGACGCCCTGGGCTTCCGGACCGTGCGCGACCT
The DNA here is from genome assembly GCA_025458005.1 of Thiobacillaceae bacterium. GTDB lineage: Bacteria > Pseudomonadota > Gammaproteobacteria > Burkholderiales > Thiobacillaceae > JALOTG01. The sequence goes on along the minus strand of JALOTG010000022.1, from coordinate 14,185 downwards.
GCTGCCCGGCGAGGCCGTCCTGATCACCCTGGACGGCCAGTTCCACAGCCGGCAGTGCGCCGACGGCCCCAGCCATCACCCCTGCATCTTCGAATATGTCTACTTCGCCCGCCCCGATTCGGTCATCGACGGCACCTCGGTCTACGAGACGCGGCTGCGCATGGGGGAGTACCTGGCGGACAAGATCCGGCGCGAGTTCGGCCACCTGCAGATCGACGTGGTCATCCCCATCCCCGACACCAGCCGGCCGAGCGCCATGCAGCTCGCCAAGCGACTGAACATCGACTATCGGGAAGGCTTCATCAAGAACCGCTACATCGGCCGCACCTTCATCATGCCGGGCCAGGCGGTGCGCAGGAGGTCGGTGCGCCAGAAGCTCAACGCCATGCCCCTCGAGTTCCGCGGCAAGAACGTGCTGCTGGTGGACGACTCCATCGTGCGCGGCACCACCAGCCGGGAGATCATCCAGATGGCGCGCGACTCCGGCGCCCACCACGTCTACTTCGCCTCGGCCAGCCCGCCGGTGCGCTATCCCAACGTCTACGGCATCGACATGCCGACCCGCAACGAGCTGCTGGCCAACGGCCGCACGGACGAGGAAATCCGCCGCGAGATCGGCGCCGACGCGGTGGTCTACCAGGACCTGCCGGACCTCATCCAGGCGGTGCGCTCGGTAAACCCGAAACTCATCGACTTCGACGCCTCCTGCTTCGACGGCCGCTACATCACCGGCGACGTGACGGAGGAATACCTGCTGCGCCTGGAGGGCCAGCGCGACGGCAGCATCCCGGTGCTGCAGTCCCTGCCCACCCGGCAGATGGACCTCAACCTGGCGAGCGGATGATGCGCGAGCAGCGACTTCCCGAGGGGCTGCGCCCCGAGACCCTGGCCGTGCGAGCCGGCACGGTGCGCAGCCAGTTCAACGAACACGCCGAGGCGATGTTCCTCACCTCCAGCTTCGTGTTCGGCAGCGCGGCGGAGGCGGCGGCGCGCTTCTCGGGCGCCGAGCCGGGCCCCATCTACGCGCGCTTCACCAACCCCACGGTGAGCATGTTCGAGGAGCGCCTGGCCGCCCTGGAGGGGGCCGAGCGCTGCGTCGCCTTCTCTTCCGGCATGGCCGCCATCCTGGCCACCGTGATGGGCCTGATGAAGGCCGGCGAGCACGTGGTGGCCTCGCGCTCCATCTTCGGTTCCACGGTGCAGCTGTTCACCAGCATCCTCGGCCGCTTCGGCGTGGAGACCAGCTTTGTTTCGCCTACCGATCCCGAGGAATGGCGCCGGGCTGTCAAGCCGAATACCCGGCTGTTCTTCGTCGAGTCGCCGTCCAACCCGCTGACCGAGGTGAGCGACATCCGGGCGCTGGCCGACATCGCCCATGCGCACGGTGCCTGGCTGGCGGTGGACAACTGCTTCTGTTCGCCCATCCTGCAGCGCCCCCTGGAACTGGGCGCGGACATCGTCATCCACTCCGCCACCAAGTACCTGGACGGCCAGGGGCGGGTGCTGGGCGGCGCGGTGCTGGGCAACAAGACGCTGATGGAGGGGGTGTACACCTTCCTGCGCACCGCCGGCCCGACCCTGTCCGCCTTCAACGCCTGGGTGCTGCTCAAGGGCCTGGAGACCCTGGGCATCCGCATGGCCGCCCACTCCCGGCATGCCCTGGAGCTGGCCGAGTGGCTGTCGGCCCACCCCAAGGTTACCCGTGTGCTCTATCCCGGCCTGCCCAGCCATCCCCAGCACGAACTGGCGATGCGCCAGCAGGCCAGCGGCGGCGGCATCGTCGCCTTCGAGGTGGTGGGCGGCAAGGCGGGCGCCTGGCAGGTGATCGACGCGACGCGCCTGATGTCCATCACCGCCAACCTGGGCGACACCCGCACCACCATCACCCACCCGGCCAGCACCACCCACAGCCGCATGACCCCCGAGCAGCGGGCGGCGGCGGGCATCGGCGACGGCCTGATCCGCGTCGCCGTGGGGCTGGAGCACCCGGACGACCTGAAGGCCGACCTGGCGCGGGGGCTGTCCGGCCTCTGAAGGGCGGCGCCGCGGTCCCCCCGCGCGCCTACCTCCCCGGCGATGTTTCAACGGGATTGACTCGGGGTCGCCTGCCTGATGCCACTCCGGAATCCGACTGATTGTCTAACCTGTTGATGTTCATGTAAAAAATAATCTGGCACGGTATATGCTTAGGTTCGCTCGGACCCACTGAACGACGAGCGAAACATGAAAACCACCCTGCCCTGGATACTGACCGGATTGCTGGGCGCCTCGCCCGCCCTGGCCGGCGTCATCACCGTCGACGGCAATCTTGCCGACTGGGGCGTGAAGCGGACCGGCCAGGCCAGCGACTGGACACCCCACGCCGGCACCGGCATAGAGCACACCATCGAGGACCAGACCGGCGGCGCCGGCGTCTGGCTCAACCCCGGCTGGGGCGGCCAGGCCTACGACGCCGAGGCGATCTACGCCACCATCGACGGTGGCCTGCTCTACATCGCCCTGGCCACCGGCCACAACCCGCATACCCTGGAGAAGCCCTCGGCCAACAGCTACGGGGCGGGGGACTTCGCCATCGATTTCGGCAAGGACGGCCGCTACGAGCTGGGCATCAACATGAAGCACGTCGTCAGCGCCCAGGGGGCCAAGGAGTCCTTCGGCGCGCTGGGCGGCGTCTACGCCGACCCGACCTGGGCCCTGGGCCTGTTCGAGGAGACCCACCCGGCCATTTCGCAGCCGGGCAGGAAGCCGCCCACCCACCTGACCGCGGGCGACTACCTGGGACTGGCCGACTTCAGGTACACCACGCTGGGCGCGACGGGCTACGGCGCCTGGACTCAGGACAAGCACTACTTCTACGAGATGAGCGTGGATCTCAAGCTGCTCAGGGAGGGCGGCTGGGACGGCCTGACGGCCTTCGACATCCACTGGACCATGAACTGCGGCAACGACAGCATCGTGGTCGACCCGCCCGCGCCGGCCAGCGTGCCGGAGCCGGGGACGCTTGCCCTGCTGCCCCTGGGATTGCTTGGGCTGATGACCCTGCGGCGCAGAAGGCCTGCCTGACCGCGTCCCCCTCAGTCTCCTCAGCACACCCCGCCGCATGGCGGGGTTTGTCCTTTCTGACACGGGCCGGCGAGTCACGATCCAGGGAGAGGTCGTCCGCACCGGTCTCGGCCACCAGGTATTGAGCTACCATCCGGTATAGACCGGCCGCCTCGACCGAGGCGGCCGCGTCGTCCGCTCATGCCATGAAACGCCAAGACACTCTTGCCGCCTTCGCCCATCACCCGGTGGCGGGCAACCTGCTGATGATCATCCTGATCGTGGCCGGCCTGTTCGCGCTGACGCGGCTGAACGTGCAGTTCTTCCCCAACTTCAGCCTGGACGTCATCACCGTGCGGGTGGAGTGGCGCGGCGCCACGGCGGAGGACGTGGAGGAGGGCATCACCACCCCCCTGGAGCAGAAGCTCAAGTCGGTGGCCGGGCTGAAGAAGCTGACCTCCACCTCCAGCCAGGGGGTGTCCTCCATCACCATCGAGCTGGTGGAGGACACCGACCCCGTCACCGCCCTGGACGAGGTGAAGCAGGCGGTCAGCCTGTTCCGCAACCTGCCCACCGACGCCGAGCCGCCGGAGACGACGCGGGTCATCCGCTACGAGCCCATCGCCCGCCTGCTGGTCACCGGCGGCAACCGCGACGAGCTGCGCCACCTGGCGCGTCGCTTCGAGCGGGAACTGCTGGCGGGGGGCATCGACAAGGTCGACCTGGTGGGGCTGCCCGAGGAGGAGATCGCCGTCGACATCCCGCATCGGGAGCTGGAGCGCCTGGGCATGTCCCTGGACCAGGTGGCCGCCCGCCTGGCGGCGGTGAACCGGGACGCGCCCGCTGGCAAGCTGGGCGGCGCGGAGGTGGAGCGGGAGGTGCGCGGCGCGAACCTGCGCAAGGATCCGCGCGACTATGCCGACCTGCCCCTGGTCACCGAGGCGGGCACCCGCATCGAGCTGGGCCAGGTGGCGCGGGTCGAGCGGCGGGCGCGGGACAACAGCATGTTCCTGGAGGTGGACGGCCGTCCCGCCGTGGAGCTGCTGCTCAAGCGGGCGGAGGAAGGCAACTCCCTCAAGGCGGCGGCGGCCTTCCATGCCTGGCTGGACGCGACACGGCCCACCCTGCCGAAATCCGTCGAGCTGCTGGTCTACGACGAGCAATGGAGCCTGATCGAGGAGCGCATTGGCCTGCTGGTGAGCAATGGCCTGATGGGCCTGTGCATCGTGGTGGGCATTCTGCTGCTGTTCCTCAACGGGCGCGTCACCCTGTGGGTGGCCCTGGGCATCCCCACCGCCTTCCTCGCCACCCTGGCGGTGCTGTGGCTGGCGGGGGGCTCGATCAACATGATCAGCCTGTTCGCCCTGATCATGGCCCTGGGGGTGATCGTCGACGACGCCATCGTGGTGGGGGAGGACGCCTACGCCCACCGGCGCATGGGCGAGCCGCCCCTGGCCGCCGCCGAGGGCGGCGCGCGGCGCATGTACTGGCCGGTCATCGCCTCCAGCCTGACCACGGTGGCGGCCTTCATCCCGCTGATGATGGTGTCGGGGCCGATCGGCATGATCATGTTCGACATCCCCTTCATCATGGTCTGCGTGCTGATCGCCTCGGTGATCGAGTGCTTCTTCATCCTGCCCGCCCACCTGCGCGATGCCTTCCTGCGTGAACCGGCCAACCGCGTCAGCCGCGTCCGGCAGCGCCTGGAGATGGGCTTCGACCACCTGCGCGACGGCCCCTTCCGCCGCCTGGTGAGCGCCGCCGTGGACTGGCGCGGCACCACGGTGGTAGCGGGTGTGGCCCTGCTCATGCTGATCGTCGGCCTGCTCGCCGGGGGGCGGGTGAAGTTCAACTTCTTCCCCACCCCGGAGCCCTACATGGTGTTCGCCAACGCCACCTTCGCCAGCGGCACGCCGCGGGCCCGGGTGGACGCTTTCCTGGATCATCTGCAGGCGACCCTGGACGCCACCGAAAAGTCCTTCGACACCCGCCTGGTGGAGCAGTCCGTCAGCCGTGCCGGAGGGCTGGCGGGGGATGCCCAGCTGCGCGAGGGCGAGCAGTTCGGCGCCCTGAGCGTGCAGCTGATCCCCTCCGATCAACGCGAGGTGCGCACCGACGACTTCGTCGCCGCCTGGCAGTCGCGCATCCAGGTGCCGGCCGGCATGGAGAGCTTCGTCGTGGCGCCGCGCCGCCAGGGGCCGCCGGGCTCGGACATCCAGATCCGTCTCACCGGCCGCGACCCCCACACCCTCAAGCAGGCGGCCCTGGACGTGCAGGGCGTGCTGCGCCAGATCCCCGGGGTCTATGGCGTCGAGGACGACATGCCCTATGGGCGGGAACAGCTCGTCTTCACCCTCACCGCCGCCGGCGAGGCCCTGGGCCTGACCACCGACGAACTGTCCCGGCAGTTGCGCGCCGCCTTCGATGGCCGCCTGGTGCAGATCTTCCAGGACGGGCCGGAGGAGGTGGAGGTGCGGGTGCGCCTGTCCGAGCGGGATCGGGCCAGCCTGGCGGCCCTGGAACGGCTCACCGTGCGCACCCAGGCCGGGGAATGGGTACCGCTGGCCAGCGTGGCCCACTGGCAGACCCGCCAGGGCTTCGAGGCCCTGCGCCACGCCGAGACCGAGCTGGCGGTGGAGGTCAACGCCCAGGTCAACAGCGAGATGGCCAATGCCAGCGAGATCCTCGCCGGCCTCAGCGAGAACACCCTGCCGGACCTGATGGATCGCCACGGCGTGCGCTGGTCCTTCGAGGGCCGCGCGGCGGACCAGCGCGAGACCCTGGCCGACATGCGCGTCGGCCTGATGCTGGGCCTCGCCCTGATCTACCTGATCCTGGCCTGGGTGTTCGCCCATTTCGGCTGGCCGCTGATCATCATGCTGGCCATACCCTTCGGCCTGGGCGGGGCCATCCTCGGCCATTGGGCGATGGATATCAACCTGACCGTGCTGTCGCTGTTCGGCCTGTTCGGACTGTCCGGCATCGTCGTCAACGATTCCATCATCCTCACCGAGTTCTACCGCCATCAACGCGACAAGGGCATGCCGGTGCGCGAGGCCCTGATCGAGGCGGCCTGCCTGCGCCTGCGCGCCATCCTGCTGACCTCCCTGACCACCATCGGCGGCCTGTCATCGCTGATGCTGGAGACCTCGCTGCAGGCCCAGTTCCTCATCCCCATGGCTACCAGCATCACCTTCGGCCTGGCGGTGACCACCGTGGTGAGCCTGCTCTGGCTGCCGGCCATGCTGTCGCTGTACGAATCCGTCCACGAGCGCCTGATGCGCCTGCGGGCGCCGCGGGTGGCCTGAGGGGCGGGCTATCGACCGAACGCCTCCTTCTCCATGAGCAGGTAGGTGTTGTAGGCGTTCACCCGATTGGCCTCGGCGAAGGCGGGCAGGTCCTGGTATCTCGACCAGTCGGTGGCCGCGTAGGCATCCTCGAAGGGGGTCAGATCCGCCACCGCCTTGCCCATCTCCTGGCGCAGGTAGTTCAGGTAGTCGCGGGTCAGGATCAGGTCGCCGATCGGGTCCTCGGAGGCCCCGCCGTGGCCGGGCACCAGGACCACCGGCCGCAGGGCGATCAGCTTGTCCAGGGCGGCCAGCCACAAGCGCGAGTCGGCGTCGCCGACGAAGGGCACGCGCCCCTTGAACACCAGGTCGCCGGCGTACAGCACCCCGTCCTGCACCACGTGCATGGCCAGGTCCTCGGCGGAGTGGGCCGGTCCGACGTGGCGCAGCCGGAAGTGCACGCCGCCCAGCTCGAAGTCCGTGTCGCCCTCCAGCCAGAGGTCCGGCTCGACGAAGCGCTGCAGGGCCTGCGTCACCCAGGGCTTCAAGACCTCCTGGCGCTGCGCGAAACGCTCCCGGGCCGCCTCGGTGTGCATGGCGCCCTGGCCGTGCCGGTGGGCCCAGATCTCGGCGCCCAGGTCCTTGAACACCTGGGCGCCGTAGTAGTGGTCGGCGTGATAGTGGCTGACGATGACCCGCCGGATCGGCAGCGCGGTGACTTGGCGAATCCGCTCCACCATGGCCTGGGCCAGGGACGGGGTGCCCAGGGTGTCGAACACCACCACGCCGGCCGGGGTGACGACGAAGCCGGCATTGGACATGAAGCCCTCGTTCTGCGGCGAGGCCGCCCCGGACAGGCCGGGCACGTAGTAGCTGTGCGCGCCGAGCCGCACCGCCTCGACCTGAACGGAGACCGGCGGGTAGATGGGCGAGGGGAGGGCGGGTCCGGCGTTGGCCTGGGCCAGCCAGGCGACGCCGGCCAGCAGCAGGGACAGGATGACGGCGATTGGCTTGCGCATGCGTTCCTCCTTCGCTCCGGTGCCGGGCGCGCCCCATCCGGCAGCAGCCAGGGGCGGCCGGTATGTAGTATCTTCGGTCAAACGCCCGCGCGGATGGTTCCCGTCGTGAACTACAAGAAGTTCCTGCCCTTCCTGCTCGCCTTCGTGCTGCCCCTGGTCATCGTCTATGCCTGGTGGGGCGGCTTCAATCCCGTCACCCTGGCCACCGAGGTGCGCGGTCCCTACACCTACGCCTACCTGGAGCATACCGGCGACTACGCCAAGCTGCCCGAGGCGCTGGGCGTGGCGCGCAAGACCCTGGAGGACGCGGGCATCCGGCCCGGGCCGGCCTTCACCCTCCTGTATTCCAACCCGGAGGTGGTCCGACGCGCCGATCGCCGGGCGCGGGTGGGCTATCTGGTGGAACCCGGCATCGAGGTGCCCGATCCGCTCCAGCTCGACACCCTGCCGGCGCGCGAGGTGCTGACCGCCCGCGTGCGGGCCGCCATCCTGCTCGCGCCGAGCCGCGCCTACCAGGCCCTGGACGATCACCTGCAGGCGCGCGGCAAGGGCATCCGCATGCCCACCGTGGAGATCTACGAGGATTCCGCGAGCGTGCTGACCATGGGCGTGCTGACGGTGGAGGTGATGCCATGACCCTGCTCACCCTGCTTGCCGCGCTGCTGTGGGAACACCTGCGCCCCCTGCGCGACCCTGCCCCGCCCGGCGTGCTGTTTGGCCGTTATGTCGAATGGCTGGCACGCCATATCAATGCCGGCGTCGAAAAGCACGGCCTGCTGGCCTGGGTAGCGGCCGTCCTGTTGCCCGCCGCCGGCGCGGCGTTCGTCGGCGCCCTGCTGGGCGACCTGTTGTGGCCGCTGGAGTGGGCCTGGGCGGTGCTGGTGCTGTACTTCTGCATGGGCTTCAAGCAGTTCAGCTTCGCCGCGGCGGACCTCGCCCGCGCCATCCTGCGCGGCGACACCCAGGAGGCGGCGGAGGAACTGGCCGCCTGGCGATCGGGACCTCCCCCGGCGGCGGAAGAGGGCGCCGTGTCCCGCGCCGCCATCGAGGCGATCCTGCTGCTGTCCCTCTCACGCCTGTTCGGCGTGCTGTTCTGGTTCATCCTGCTGGGCGTCTTCGGCGCCCTGCTCTATCGCCTGAGTGGAGTGTGCGTCGAACGCTGGCGAGAGGAGGGGGCCTTCACAGCCTGGCCGCTCAGGATCCTGCACTGGCTTGACTGGCTGCCGGCCCGCGCGGCCGCCTTCAGCTTCGCCATCGTCGGCAACTTCCAGGACGCCCTGGAATCCTGGCGCGCCCAGGCGGGCGATGGGAGGGACCGCAGCGCGGGCATCCTGCTCGCCAGCGCGGCCGGGGCCCTGGGGGTCTGCCTGGGTGGATCGGTCGACGGCGAGGAGCCGGCCCCGCCGCGTCCCGAACCGGGCTGCGGCGAGGCCGCCGGCCCCGAGTACCTTGACGGCGTGGTGGCCCTGATCTGGCGCGCCGTGCTGCTGTGGGTCGCCTTGCTGGGCCTGGTCTGGCTGGGCGGCCTGTGAGGGCCTTTGCCGGCGATTGCCGTTAGGGGCCGTGGCGCGCCATGCTGAACGCGATCTGGGTCGGCTTCTTCCTCACCGCCTTCGCCGCCGCCTGCTGGCAGTATCTGATCGGCGGCCAGGCGGACATCTTCGCCGCCCTGATGAAGGCCGGCTTCGACAACGCCAGGACTGCCTTCGAGATCGCCCTGGGGCTGACCGGCGTGATGTGCCTGTGGCTGGGCATCATGAAGATCGGCGAGCGGGCCGGCTTTCTGGACTGGCTCGCCCGCCTGCTCGGGCCTCTGTTCGCCCGCCTGTTCCCCGACGTGCCGCGCGGCCACCCGGCACTGGGCTCCATCACCATGAACATGGCCGCCAACATGATGGGTCTGGACAACGCCGCCACGCCGATGGGGCTGAAGGCGATGCGCGAGCTGCAGGAGCTCAACCCGGACAAGGACACCGCCAGAAACGCGCAGATCCTGTTCCTGGTGCTCAACGCCTCGTCGGTGACCCTGCTGCCGGTGACCATCTTCACCTACCGGGCGCAGATGGGCGCGGCCGATCCCACCGACGTCTTCATCCCCATCCTGATGGCCACCTACTGCTCCACCCTGGCCGGCTTCGCCTTCATCGCCGCCGTGCAGCGCATCCGCCTGGACGCCGTGCTGATCGGCTGGGTGGCCGCCCTGACCCTGCTGGTGGGCGGGCTGGCCGCCTGGTTCATGAGCCTGCCGGCGGCGGAGATGACCGCCCGCTCGTCCCTGCTCAGCAACTTCCTGCTGCTGGCGGTGATCGCCGTCTTTCTGCTCGGCGCGCTGGTGAAGAAGGTGAACGCCTACGAGGCCTTCATCGAGGGAGCCAAGGACGGCTTCGGCATCGCCGTGACCATCATCCCGTACCTCGTGGCCATGCTGGTGGCCATCGGCCTGCTGCGCGCCAGCGGGGCGCTCGCGGTGTTCATGGACGCGGTGCGTGCCGGGGTCGCCGGCCTGGGCTGGGACGTCGCCTGGGTCGACGCCCTGCCTACCATGCTCATGAAGCCCCTGTCCGGTTCCGGCGCCCGCGCGATGATGATCGAGACCATGCAGACCCACGGCGCCGACAGCTTCGCCGGCCGCCTGGCGAGCATCGTCCAGGGCAGCACCGAGACCACCTTCTACGTCCTGGCCGTCTACTTCGGCGCGGTCGGCATCAGGCGCGTGCGCCATGCCGTGGCCGGCGGGCTGGTGGCCGACGCGGCCGGATTTCTGGCGGCGGTGGGGGCGGGGTATCTGTTCTTTGGCAGTATTTCTGGTTGATTCGCGCGGCTTGATCGAATCGCGCGATTCGCCTAAATTGAGCTTATCTAATTCATATTAGGGAAGAGCAGATGATCACCATGACCGCCAACGAGGCCAAGACCCGCTTCGGCGAGTTTCTCGACCAGGCCCAGCGCGAGCCGGTGCGGGTGATGCGTCACGACCGGGTGGTGGGGGTCATGGTGAGCGCCCAGGACTACGAGGCCATGCGGACGTTCTTCGCCGACCGTCTGCGGCATACCCTGGCCGAGGCCGCCGACCAGGCCGCGCAGGCCGGATTGACGCAGGAGAAGCTGGACACGCTGCTGGCGGACGAAAGCTGATTGCGCGCGCCGCCGCGAGCATGCGTGTCGTCATCGACACCAACATCTGGATCAGCGCCGCGTTGATTCGAGAAGGCACCCCCGCCAGGCTGGTGGGGGTGGTGTTGCAACGCCATTTGCCGGTCTTTTCCGCCGGCACCTTCGCGGAGCTGGAAACCCGGCTGTGGAAGCCCAAGTTCGACCGTTACCTGAGCCTGGAGCTGCGCCACCGCATACTCCACGACCTGAATGCCGTTGCGCTCTGGGTGGACATTCCGGCGAGCATCGCCGTGCAAACCCATAGCTGCGATCCGGATGATGACAAGTTCATCCACGCCGCCCTGGCCGCCCAGGCAGCCCTGCTGGTGAGCGGTGACCGGGATTTGCTAGAGGCGCCCCGGTTGGCCGACTTGACCATCCTCAACCCGTCGGCGGCACTGGAAATGCTGGAATCGCCTCAAGCCGAACCGGGACGGTAATCCTCGCTGGTATCCACCTGGCGGCGGGATTGAGATGAAAGAGGGCCGCGAACGCGGCCCTCTTGGTTGGGTAAGGCTCGCGGTCAGGCCGACCCACGCCGCCGCGCCGCAAAGCCCACCAGCCCCAGCCCGGCCAGCATCAGGGCGTAGGTTTCGGGTTCAGGGACGGGAAGGGGATAGGCCAAGTCGATCCCTGAGCCGCTGGTAATGGAGGCTACGATCTCTTTCCCGGACGCATCGAGCGCCTTCACGCCCAACAATTGCATGGTGTGGCTGAAATCGGCCAGCGAGTCGCCCTCGCCGCTGAAGGTCAACCCTGTGGTGATCAGATAAGGCTTGTCCACACCGTAGATGATGGGTAATTGCCAGCTGATCACCTCATCGATCTGCTTGGGCAGTTCCGATTTTTGCCCATAGACGTAGCCATAGACAGGTTGGACGGTTGAGCCACGGCTCGGTGGCGGATCCGGAATATAATCCCATCCATGGAACGTGATACTCATGTTGCCCAGGCCGTTGCTCTGCAGGGATCCACTCAGCCTGGCGCTGAAACTCAAGGTTCCATTCGTGCCGAGAAGTGCGGGATCCTGTGGAATCACCCTTGCGGTGTCACTAATTCCGCTGTCCGCATGGTAAAGACCCTTGGGTGCATTGCTTGTCGTCAGGAACAGCTTGCTGGAGGCGGGTGTCGTCGTCACGGTGGACCGCACATAACCCGCATCGCAGGTTGAATGTTGGTATAAGGGTTGTGTTATGCCGCCGTAGGTCAGCAGGTGGGGATCGCAGTCCGCCACGGCAATGACCGTGTTTTCCCAGGCCAGCGAGGTCGTGGAGACGGATAGGCAGAAGAGGGGAGCGAAAACATGGAATGCGCGCCGTTTGGAAGATCTTTTCATGTTCGTCTCGCGGTGAGCGGAAATTGATAGGGACTGGGCATCGCATGCATGCGGCCAGGCAAATCAGCGCCTACGCCGGGCCGCGAAGCCCACCAGCCCCAGGCCGGCCAGCAGCAGGGCGTAGGTTTCGGGTTCGGGGACGGCCTGGGCGATGCTCATGTTGTCGAAGACCATGTAGATGCCACTGCCGGTCAGATCGATGTAGTCGATTTCCGCCCCGCTGTAGCCGAAGAACTGGCTCTTGCCGGTCACGGGCAACGCGAAGGTCTCGGTGGCGGGGTTGCCTCGAAAGTGGAAGGTGGCCTGGATGGTAGTCGTGTGGCCCAGGGGCAACCCGCCGGGGACGCCGATGGGTACGCCGTAATCCGAGCCGAACGCCGTCATGCCGGCGGGCAGGGTGATACGCGAACTGGAGCGGCCGAGCCAGACGGCAGTGGTGTCGTTGAGGGAGCCGGAAGCACCGGCTCCGTCATTGGCGAGGATATAGACAAAGTCGCCACTGCCGCCGGAAAAGACGTCGGAAAACCGCACCCCCGCCAAAGTGATGCTCGAAGCCATGTGTCCGGTGCCCATGGAATAGTTGGCGTCGAATCCGGGTGTGCCGATCACGCCCTCGAAATCCAGGGTGGTCATGTTGACCACGGCCGCATCGAAGCTGGCGCGGTCGCTGAAGGTCGCGGCGTTCGCGTTGGTGGCGAGTGTCACGCCGGCGAAGAGGCCTGCGACGGTCAGGGATAGAAGGCTGGATTTCATGGTTTGACTCCGTGGCTTCAACATTCTTTAACTCCCTTGGTTAACAAACAAACCTCATGCCCGCCGGCGAATCTCGCGCCCCTCCGCTTTCACTCCCCGATCCGTGCGACGTTGGCAGTTTTTCGTTCGGGGGGGCGCGGACGTCGGCTGGGCTCTGCGGCTCCAAGTTAGCGCAACCCTCCCTCCGATTTCATCCGTCAAATGACGGAAAAGCGGATAGAAATATCCTTGTAACCTTCGCGCCCTCATCGCCCCTCGCGTCCCTGCCGCAGCGCCAGGGCCACCAGTTCGCGCTGGCCGCAGGCGCCGGTTTTGGCGTAGAGGCTGGCGAGCTAGCTGCGCACAGTGCGCACGCCCAGGTTCAGGCGTTCGGCGATGGCCTTGGGGGCCAGGCCCCGCAGCAGCAGTTCCAGTACCCGCAGTTCGGCGGCGCTGATGTGGCGCGCGTGGGCGAATGCGGCCAGGTCTAGGCCGTTCGCGGGCCAGTCCGGGTCACGCGCCAGCAGCAGGACCCGGGGGGCGGCGACGGCGTCCGGGCACCCGGCAGGGCGGTAGGAAGGCGCCTGTCCGCCATCGGCGAGCACCCGGCGCACGCACAGCCCGCCACCCACGCCCAGCCCGGCCGGCATCAAGGTGCAGGTTTCGGGCAGCGCCCGGCCGTGGTGCTCAGCGATCCGAGAGCGCCACGACCGCGGCGAGCGGATTGACCACCTCGACGCCGTCGCGCAAGGCATAGGCCTCGTTCACTGGCGCCACCAGCAGCTTGCGCTCCGCGCCCACATCGGCGGCGGCCAGGTGGAAACCCTTCGAGACCGTGGGCGCCGAGGCGCGTTTGATTTCCACCAGCCAGGACTTTCCATCACGGAAGCTGAGCACCAGGTCCGCCTCCGCGCCGTGGCTGGTGCGGAAGAAGGCGGCCTCCGCCGCGGGCGCGGCAGCGATCAGTTGTTCGATGACAAAGCCCTCCCAACTCCCTCCGGCCACCGGGTGGGACAGCACCGCCTCCAGGTCCGCCAGGCCCAGCAGCGCGTGCACGATGCCGCTGTCGCGCACATAGACCTTGGGCGCGCGCACCAGCCGCTTGCCCACGTTGCCGTGCCAGGCGGGCAGGCGGCGCACCAGCATCAGATCGCACAGCAGGTCCACATAGCGGGCCACCGTCTGGCCGCTGATGGCCAGGGACGCGCCCAGTTGCGACAGGTTGAGCAGCCCGCCCTGGGCGTGGGCCAGCATGGTCCACAGACGGCGCAGGGTCGCGGCGGGAATGCGCGGCCCCAGGGCGGGAATGTCCCGCTCCAGATAGGTGGCGATGAAGGACTCGCGCCAGCGCAGGCTGGCCGCGTCGTCCGGCGCCAGCCAGGAGAGGGGAAAGCCGCCCCGCACCCAGAGTGAATTGAGATCGGCGGCCGGCGAGTCCGGCGGGAACAGCTCGCGGGCCAGAAACGGCGTCAGCTCCAGTCGAGCCACCCTTCCGGCCAGGCTCTCGCTGGCCTGGCGCAACAAGTCCCCGGAAGCGGAACCCAGCAGCAGGAACTGTCCGGCGGCCTCGCCTTCCCGCCGGCGCAGGTCGATCACGCCACGCAGCACCGCGAACA
>JALOTG010000155.1 GCA_025458005.1 Thiobacillaceae bacterium | reverse complement strand
CGGCCCTCCTATCAGCGGTGGGGGACTGTTCCACTCCATGCGCCGCCGGAGCTGCTAATCTGCCTGCCGGTCGCCGCGAGGCCCGGAGCGGGGGAGGCATCATGACAAGTCAACTGATCTCGACGACGCGCGGGCTGCTGGCGGCCTGCATGGTCGCGTGCGCGGGCCTGGCGTGCCAACCCGCCGCGCATGCCGGGGACGCGCCCGCCCTGGCCCATGACGCGGATCTCTACCTGGTGCCCATCGGTCCGGTGCCGGCAGCCGTCCTGCAGCGGCTGGCGGAGCGGTACCGGGGCCTGACCCGCCTGAAGGTGGAAACCACCGCCGAACTCCCGCTGCCCGACTGGACCATCGACGTCGGGCGGCGGCAGCTCGTCGCAGAGCGCGCGCACGACCTCATGCAGCGGGTCTTCGAGCCCTGGAAATGGAAGGCCTGGTCGGTGGTGATCGGCGTCAGCGCCCATGACATGTACATCGCCGGCACGAACTGGCGCTTCGCCTATGCCTACGGGGCGGGCAGATACGCCCTCGTCTCCGCCAGCAACATGGCCGATGCCCAGTCCACGCCCGGGCACTGGTCGCCCCGGGTGATCGACCGCCTGACCAAGATGGTCGACAAGCGGCTGGCCGTGCAGTACTTCGGCTATGGCGCCGCGCTGCCGGCGCCCGAGGCGCTGACCGCGCCGATACTCAGTCTGGCGGACCTGGACCGCCTGGACGCGACCCAGCTGGATCAGGCCCTGGCGCTGGCCGCCAGCCGGGTTCCGACGGCCTCCCCCGAGCCGGCGCCCGAGCCCCGGCCCAGTGAGGCCGCCATGCCGATGCCGGTCTGGCTGCTGGCGGCCCTGATCGGCCTGGGCCTGAGCGCGTTGATCGGGTTGGCCGTGCTGGGCCACGGGCGGCTGCGCGCCTCCGGCCAGCCCTTGCGGCGCCTCGCCGAGCAGCGCGGCTGGCGCTACGGGGAGGTGCCGACGCGCTGGTATCAGCCGGCCCGCTGCTTCATTGAGGGGGTGGCGGACGGCACCCCCTTCAGGCTGGACTGGTATCATGTCGGCTCCGGCAAGTCGGCGCGGCGCCACACGCGCTGGCTGTGCGAGACGGGAACCGACCTGGAACTGAGCGTCGTCCCCTCGCCGGGCCTCTGGGGCAGGCTGCGGGCGCGGCAGCGCGCCAGGACCGGCGACGCGCATTACGACTGCCGCTTCCTGGCCCAAACCGGGCGGGATCGGCTGCTGACATTGCCCGCCGCCCTGCGCGCCGGCCATCTGGAGATGCCCGCCAGCGTGTACCTGCGGGAAGCCCTCCTGGAGCTCGTCTACCCGGGCCACGCCGGGCCCGAGGAGACGGAACGCCTCGTCAATCTCGCCCTGGCCTGGCTGGCGTTCGCCCGTGGGCAGGGGTCGGCGGCGGGGGCCCGCGAGGCATCGACGCGGGACTCCGGGTGGGAGGTCCTCGGCTGCGTGCTGGGCCATGGCGTCGCGCCCGTCTTCTGGTTGATGCTGGGGGCCACCCTGCTGATCCTGTTCGGCATCGCCAGCGAGGAGGGCAACGTAGCCTGGGAGATCGCCTGGCAGCGGGTGATGCCCTTCGCGCTGCTGGCCTGGCTAGTCTGGCTGGCGTGGCGATGGCGGACGCGCTTCCATCCCGGCGGGCGGATCGCCGAGACGGTGCTTTCAGTCCTGCTGCTCGGCTTCTTCTGGCTGATGTCGGGCGCCGGGGTGCTGGCCTGGAACGCCCTGGTGGGCGAACAGCGCGAGGTGCTGGTGGTCGGCCCGGTCACGGACAAGCGGACCTGGCACGACAAGCAGGGCACGCACTACGCGCTGACCTTGTCGGATGTCGAGGAGCAACGTCCGGTCGAGGTGAATACGGATCAGGCAACCTACGAGCGCGTGCGCCTGGGCGACCCGGTGGGCTTCCGCCTGACCCGCGGCAGCCTGGGCATCTACTACCGGGCACGCTGGCGCTGATGGGACCGGGGCTGCCCCGGCACATGCACGAATGGCGTGGCCACCGGATCGATGGGGTGTCCGGATCCACCCCCACGACAGCTGGAGGCGAGCCTTGCCCCTTTTCGCAGCGCTGATCTAGCTTTACAGCATTACGGCAGCAATTCCACGGAGGTGCCTGATGGCCAAGCGCGCCTATCCCCTCGGCAAGGTCTACGCCTTGCTGGAACCCGGCCCGGTGCTGCTGCTGGCTACCGCCGGCCAGGACCGGCCCAACGTCATGACCCTGTCCTGGCAGATGCCCATGGAGTTCGAGCCGCCCCGGGTGGGCATCGTCCTGAGCGACAGGGACTACAGCCACGGCCTGCTGAAGGCGAGCCGGGAATGCAGCCTCAACATCCCCACCGCCGAACTGATCGACCAGGTGGTGGCGGTGGGCAACTGCTCCGGTCGGGACACCGACAAGTTCCGCGCCTGCGGCCTCACGCCCAGGCCGGCCAGGCTGGTGGCCGCGCCCCTGGTGCGGGAGTGCTACGCCAGCCTGGAATGCCGGGTCGCCGACACCCGCATGGTCAATCGCTACGGCCTGTTCGTCCTGGAAGTGGTCCAGGCCTGGGTGGACACGGCGGTGAAGGCGCCCAGGACCCTGCACCATCGCGGCCGGGGCGTGTTCATGGTGGCGGGGGAGGTGATCAGGACGGCGTCGCGGATGCAATGAGGCCAAGCGCCCTTCGGCGCAATACGGCTGGCGCCGGTTGTGCCCGGCGCAGGTTGGCGATGCCGGCCCATCACGTGCCGCAGAAGGTGCGGAACTCCGCCATGAAGGCGCCCGGCGCGGGCTCTGCGTAGCGGGCCAGGGCGAGGTCCTCGTCATAGGGGCGACGCAGCGCGTTGAGCAGTTGCTCGAAGGGCGCCAGTTCCCCTTCGTCCGAGGCGGCCGCGAGGGCCTCCTCGACGCGATGGTTGCGCGGGATCAGCCAGGGGTTGACCCGGCGCATCCGCTCGGCGCGGGCGGCGGCAGGCGACCCCTCCCCCGCGGCGGCATCCTCGGCCGCGCAGCGTTCGCGCCAACGCTGCAGCCAGCGGTCCAGCCCCGGCTGTCCGGCGAACAGGGCGCGCAGCGGCGCCTCGTTGCCCGCCGCCGCGTCCGCCAGCCGGCGCCAGGCCAGGGTGTAGTCCACACGCTGGGCCTGCAGCAAGTCCAGCCAGCTCTCGCCCAGGGCGGTGTCGGCAGCATCGCCGTTGGCAACCTGTCCCGAGAGTCCGAGCTTGGCGCGCAGACCGGCCAGCCAGTGCTGCTGGTAGCGCGCCACGAAGTCGTCGATCACCCCGGTGGCCAGCGCGATCGCATGGCCCTCGTCCTCGGCGAGCAGCGGCAGCAGCGTCTCGGCCAGGCGGGCCAGATTCCAGCGGGCGATGCGCGGCTGTTCCTCGTAGGCGTAGCGGCCCATCTCGTCGATGGAGCTGAACACGGCGCGCGGGTCGTAGGCCTCCATGAAGGCGCAGGGGCCGAAGTCGATGGTCTCGCCGGGGATGCCCATGTTGTCCGTGTTCATCACGCCGTGGATGAAGCCCGCGTGCATCCACCGCGCGATCAGCGCTGCCTGGCGCTCGGCCACGGCGCGCAGGAAGCCCAGATAGCGCTCCTCGGTCGCGAGCAGCTCGGGATAGTGGCGGGCGATGGCGTAGTCGGCCAGCCGGCGCACCATCTCGGGCGTGCCGTGGGCCCAGAAGTACTGGAAGGTGCCCACGCGCAGGTGGCTGGCGGCGACGCGGGTGAGGATGGCGCCGGGCAGCGTGCGCTCGCGCTGGACCGGCTCGCCGGTGGCCACCACCGCCAGGGCGCGGGTGGTGGGGATGCCCAGCGCGTGCATCGCCTCGCCGATGAGCACCTCGCGCAGCATCGGCCCCACCGCCGCCTTGCCGTCGCCGCGGCGGGAGAAGGGGGTGCGCCCGGAGCCCTTGAGGGCGATGTCGCGCCGCCGACCGTGGCGGTCGATGACCTCGCCGATCAGCAACGCCCGACCGTCGCCCAGCTGCGGGTTGAACTGGCCGAACTGATGCCCCGCGTAGGCCTGGGCGATGGGCTCGGCGCCCTCGGGCAGGGTGTTGCCGGAGAAGAGGTTGGCCAGCGCCGCCTCGTCCCGGCCGTCCAGTCCCAGCCGCAGCTCCTCCGCCAGGCCCCGGTTGAAGAACAGCAGCACCGGCGACGGCACGGACGCGGGCTGGCAAGCCGCGTAGAAGCCGGGCAGCTCGCGGGCGTAGCTGTTGTCGAAAGGGATGGCGGTATTGGCTATCGGTGAATTCATGGTTCCGGGGCGAAGGGCGCGCTGGGCTGACACGATGGAACTTAAGGGCGGTGGTGTGCGAAATCCACCCTGCCGGCACTAGGGGAAATGCGATTCAAGTCTGCATGGGCCAGCGGGCGAGTGATTGCGGATGCCGAACGAGCCGGCAGGCGGCCGGAGAGGGAGTCTGCGGGGCTAGCCCGCACCGCCTGTCATCAGGCCAAGGGCATGAAAGCGCAGATAGAGTTCGCGGCAGACCCAGGCATCCGTGGCGGCGTAGGAGATCTGCGCCGCCGTCAGGCGGGGCGCGGCCCAGTTGGAGGTGCGCGTGCCCTTGGCGATGCGGAACGACAGAAAGAGCCCGGCGAGGTTGCGCAGTCCCGACTGCCGCAGGCCATGGCGCCGCGCGATGCTGCCCAGGTCGTGCACGGCCGCGACGGAGATGGGGAACAGCTGGCCGAGCTGGCGCAGATCGTGGGCCAGCGCCACCCCCGCCTTGACGATTCGTGGCGCGGCCAGGAGTTCGCCGAGCGCCGCGGCGCAATCCAGGCGCTGCAACTGGAACAGATACACCGCGCGGGCCGTTGCCACCTGGACCAGGCAGGGCAGATGGCTTTCGCCCTTCCTGAAGGCGGGCCGGGTCTCGGTGTCGAAGCCGACCACCCGTTCCCGCCGGATGTCGGCCATGGCCGACTCCAGATCCTCGGGCGTGGCGACGATGCACACTTCGCCTTCGTAGCGCCGGATGGGCAGGTTGGCGAGTTCCTCGCGCGAGATCATGCGCGGCAGTTCGGCCGGCAACGCCCCATGGTCCGACGGGAGGAGGCGGCCACGCAACTTGGAGACGATCGCGCCAAGACGCGCCCTGAGGGGCGGCAGGGGGCCCGAGGCCGGATGCAGGGTCCTGAAGAAGTCGATGAAAAACCGTTTCACGGCGGGGCCTCGGTGGGTTCGGCAGTCGTGGCTGGCGGCCGCAACACAGCCGCAAGACGCATCGGCGGGGATGCCGGCGTCACTTCGGCCGCCGCTTGATGCTGGCATTGGCGCGGGACGCCCGGTCGGCCTGCGCCTCGTCCGGTATCTCCAGGATGCGCACCTTGACGGTCTTGCCCTTCATCTTGCCGGCCGCCAGCCGGCGCTGCGCCTCCCGGGCGATGTCGCGGGCCACCGCCACGTAGGTGGCGGTCTCGGTGACCTGGATCTTGCCCACCTGGGCGGCGCTGAAGCCCGCCTCGCCGGTGAGCGCGCCCAGCACGTCGCCGGGGCGGATCTTGTCCTTGCGGCCGCCGAGGATCTGCAGGGTCGCCATGGGCGGCAGCAGCGGCTGTTTGCCGGCCGGGCTCAGCTCGGCGAGCGGGTGCCACGCCACCTCGATGCCCAGCGCCTCGGCGATGTCGTCCACGCGCCGCATCTGGCTGGGGCTGACCAGGCTCAGCGCCCAGCCGTCCTGGTCGGCGCGCCCGGTCCGCCCGATGCGGTGGATGTAGACCTCGGGGTCGGGCGTCACGTCGACGTTGATCACCGCCTCGAGCTGGGCGATGTCCAGCCCGCGGGCGGCCACGTCGGTGGCCACCAGCACCGAGCAGCTGCGGTTGGCGAACAGGATCAGCACCTGGTCGCGTTCCCGCTGTTCCAGTTCGCCGTGCAGGGCCAGGGCGTGGAAGCCCCGGGCGCGCAGCACCTTGAGCAGGTCGCGGCATTGCTGGCGGGTGTTGCAGAAGGCCAGGGCGCTGACCGGGCGATAGTGGTCGAGCAGGCGGGCGACCGCCTCCAGCCGCTGATCGGGGGCCACCTCGTAGAAGCGCTGGCGGATCTTGTCGGCCTGGTGGCGCTCCGCCAGCCGCACCTCCTTGGGATGGTGCAGGAACTGGCGGGTGAGCCGCGTGACGCCCTCCGGAAAGGTGGCCGAGAACATCAGGGTCTGGCGCTTTTTGGGGCAATGCCGGGCGACGTGCACCATGTCGTCGTGGAAGCCCATGTCCAGCATGCGGTCGGCCTCGTCGAACACCAGGGTGTTGAGCGCATCGAGCTTCAGGCTGCCGCGCTGCAGGTGGTCCATGATGCGTCCCGGCGTGCCGACGACGATATGGGCGCCGTGCTCCAGGCTGGTCATCTGCGGCCGCATGGTGCTGCCGCCGACCAGGGAGAGGATCTTCACGTTGTCCGCGGCCCGCGCCAGGCGGCGGATCTCCTGGGTCACCTGCTCGGCCAGCTCGCGGGTCGGGCACAGCACCAGGGCCTGCACATCGAAGCGGCGGCGCACATGCAGGTTCCTGAGCAAGGGCAGCGCGAAGGCGGCGGTCTTGCCGCTGCCGGTCTTGGCCTGGGCGATCAGGTCGTGCCCCGCCAGCGTGAGGGGCAGGCTGGCCGCCTGGATGGGGGTCATGCTCAGGTAGCCCAGCTGGCGCAGGTTTTCCAGCACGGCGGGGGCCAGGGGCAGACGATCGAAGGACGTACCGGGGGGTGTGTCGGCCGCATCGGCCTTGTGCGGGGCAGCGGCGGGGTTGGGGGGCGTGCGTTGGGACATGGGGAATTATAGAGGCAGAGTCGACGGGCGGCCGGTGGGGGGTATCGAACGGATATTTGGGTCTGTCCCCATTTGTCTTTGTGATTTCTGCGTATAGATAACCGTGGTCTGTCCCCTATTGGCCGCTCTGCGAGCTATTGACCCCGAGCTACTGACGAGCAATAATCGACCCTTGCCGCATTAATTCGCTTGACATGTTAAGAGTAGCTAAACTTGTAACCTTTCGCCGACTTTCGTTTGCCCTTGATTGCTAAACAAATCAATGACCGACTCATGCCCAATGCTTCGGCGGCTACTTTCGCGCTTTGAAAATGTCGATCTTCCCCCGTAGCAAGGTTGGTAGCGACAACAGCAATAGAACGGGCTTTAGCTACCAGTGCACCCTTGAACTCGGTGGGCGGATTTGCATTCTCATCATGGCTAAACCACCAACCATTTGCGGAAACCCGTTCACCTGCTGCTACTGCTGCTGATCCTCCCCTGTATACCCCTAATT
>JALOTG010000320.1 GCA_025458005.1 Thiobacillaceae bacterium | reverse complement strand
CGCCCCTTCGGATCAGCCGCCCGTCCCAGGGCCGCTGCTCCGGGTGGCGGTCGCGGACACGGAGGGCTGGCAGGACGACACCGCCTGGCTATCGACAGAGGTGGAGTCCGCCCAGGCCGCCGTGGCCCGCCTGACCCAGGCGTGCACCGTGGCCGGCGAGCTGGTGGAGAGCTATCTGGCGGTGCGCTGGCCTGCGGGCTTGAGTCCGGTCCCGGGCCTGGTGCGCGGCTGTGCGGTGGCACTGGCCCTGGACGACCTGCTGGGGGCACGGGCCGCGGTGCCCGAGGGCCCCTATGCCGGGATCGTGCGCCGTGCCAAGGCGGCCCACCAGACCCTGGCCGGGCTGCGCGACGGGACCCTCACCCTCGGCGTGGCAGTACCGGCGCCCGCCGCGCCCGCTGTCCGCATGACCGTCGCGGACCGCAGCAGCACCATGGACAGCCTCAAGGGCATGTAGGGGATGGACAACTACCTGGCCCTGGGCGGGCTGATCCGCGAGCGCTTGCGGCCCCTGACCGAACAGTGGCCGACGCTGTCGGTGCTGTCGGCCCGAGACCTGGTGGGGGTGCGTCTGGCCGAGGAGCGCCTGCCGGCTGTGCATGTGCTCTACATGGGCGACCGGATGCGCGATGAGATCGCCCACCACGGCCGGCTCCAGGTGGTGGACCAGGTGTGGGGCATCATCGTCTCGCATCGGGATCTGCGCGACACCAGTGAGGCCATCGATAGTGTCGGCGGGATGATCTCTGCCGTGCTGGCCCAGTTGCAGGGCTGGCAGCCGCCAGGCGTGAATGCGGACGGGACCCTGCGCCGGGTGCAGGCCCCAGATCCGATGTATCAGAACGGGGTCCTGCGGGTCCCCCTCTATTTCCAGGCCCGCGCCCTGTCGCGCGGCGTATCGAGCTAGTCCACCAGACCAGAGGCCCACAGTATGAGCATCCAGACCTACCGCCCCACCCTCAACGCCGGCCAGGTGTATCTGCGCGTCGCCGGCTCTGCCGCGCCCCTGGTGGCCATCGGCAACGTGTCGGCCCTCCAGTTGGAGATCGCCGAGGAGGAGAAGACCCTCCAGGATTACACCCGCCCCGGCGGCGGCCAGTGGGCCGCGGTCTCCCGGGTGACGGGCGTCACGGCGTCGATGACGCTGCACGATCTCGACCCGGTCAACTTGTCTCGCGCCCTCTACGGCGACACCGATGCCGAGACCGGGGCGACCGTGACCGCCGAGACCCACACCGCCTATCAGCGCGGCCTGGTACGCCTGGCCCACCCGGCGCCTACCTCGGTGACCGTGAAGAGCGGTGACGTGCAGGCCGATCTGGACACGGGTACTGAGGTAGCCGACAACGCGATCACCTGGACCGCCGTCCCCAAGGGCACCCTGGGCAATACGGTCACGGTCACTATCGTGGACCCGGCCGGCAACAATGCCGCCCTGGCGGTCTCCGTGGCCGGCAGCGACATCACCGTCTCGTGCGCCACCGACGGGTCCAGCGCCATCAGCAGTACGGCGGCTCAGGTCATGGCCGCCATCGAGGCGAGCGCCGCGGCCTCCGCCCTGGTGACCGTCGCCGATACCGGCACCAGTGACGGCAGCGGGCTGGTGGTGGCCGTGACTGAGACCGCCCTGTCCGGCGGCACCGATACCACCCATGTGGTGGACGTGGACTACGAGGTCCGCCCCGAGGGCATCATGATCCTGGAGGCCGGCATCGCCGATGCCACCGAGATCCGGGTCGGCTACACCTATGCCGCCTATGACGTGGTCGAGGCCCTGACCGCCGGCAGTCAGACCTACGAGCTGTCTTTCGGCGGCCTCAACGAGGCCAACAGCAACAGCCCGGTGGTGCTGGACATCTACCGCCTCCAGATCGGCGCCGCGGCCAACCTGAGCCTGATCGGCGACGACTTCGCGGCCCTGGAGGTCAGCGGCAAGGTGCTGCTCGACAGCACCAAGACCGGGACCGGCATCAGCCGGTATTTCAAGGTCTCGATGGCGGCCTAAGATGCCTGTGTGGATGATCCTGGCCGGGCTGCTGGCCTGCGCGCCAGCCCTGGCTACAGAGGTGCGCATCCCGGCGCTCGCCGGGGGCAAGGCCAGCGTGCGCCTCGTCTATCAGGGAGAACAGGCGCGCCAGGTCATGGGCTTCGATGGGCCGGAGTGGGCGACAGCGTACCAGGGGCTGGCGCTCACGGCCGCCATCGCCGTCGCCGGCGCTGCGGGGACCTGCTACCTGGTCTCGGTGTCGCTGGCCAAAGAGGTCTCCGCGTCCTGGTGCATCACAGTCCCTGACTCGGGCAGCGTCCAGGAGCTGGCCGACCTGATCGGTGTCGAGGTCCCTGCACCATGATTCGCCGCCCTGCTACTGCACTGGCGCTGGGCCTAGCCCTGGCCTGTGGCAGCGCCGCCCTCGGTGCGACCGAGGTCCGTATCCCCGGCCTGACGGGGGCCAAGGCCAGCGTCCGACTGGTGCTGCAGTCAGACCGCAAGACCCAGGTGCTGGGGTTCTCGGGCGTGGAGTGGGCCACCACCTACAGCGCCCACGACCTGGCCGCCGCCGCTACCGTGGCACTCACCCCCACCGCAGACATTGCGACGGTTGGGGGCAAGCCGACCTGCTACCTGATCAGCGTCTCCGCCACCGGCGGGCGCGGCTGGGCCGAGTGTGTGCAGGTCCCCGACTCGCCAACGGCCCTCGAACTCGCGGATCTGGTTGGTCTATCGGGCATCGACCCGGCGAGCTTCCTGGCCGGCCGGCTGCTGACGACCGACGAGCGCGCGGCCATCGATGCGGCGACCTCGCCGCCTACGGGGCTCAATCGCATTCTGGTAGCGGCGGACATTGCGGGCGGCGGCTTGGGCGCCGTGACCTCGGTCGCCGTATCCGGATCGGTATTCAGGTAGACAGCGGATCGCCTATCACGGCGGCCGGGACCATCGCCCTGGGGATCGACGCCACGACGCTGGCGACCCATCTCGGGCTCGGCACGGCCGCGTATACCGCGAGCACGGCCTATGAGGCGGCGGGGGTGACGCTCGCCGAGCTGACCGACGTGGGTGTGACCACGGCGACCGCCGGGCGCCTGCTGGTCGCGGACGGCGACTCGTGGGAGTCGGTCGCGCTGTCGGGCGACGCGACCCTGAGCGGGGCCGGTGCCCTGAGCATCGCGGCCGATGCCGTAGCCCTCGGGACCGACACCAGCGGGGCCTACGTGAGCAGCGCGACGGCCAATCAGGGCCTGCTCCTGACGGGCTCAGAGGGCGCCAGCCTCGGCCTGATCGACTGCGCGGCCTCCCAGGTCCTGCGCCGCGATGCCGCGGTATTCAGGTAGACAGCGGATCGCCTATCACGGCGGCCGGGACCATCGCCCTGGGGATCGACGCCACGACGCTGGCGACCCATCTCGGGCTCGGCACCGCGGCCTATACCGCCAGCACCGCCTATGAGCCTGCCGGCGTCGCCTCGACCGACATCACAGATTCCTCCACCGCTGGGCGGACAATTTTGGTCGCCGCCAACAAGACCGCCCAGCGGACCTTTTTGGAGCTGAAGAGTGCCGCGCTTCTGGACGTCGGGACGGCCGCGCTGAATGTCGTCCAGCTCGACGCCTCGGCCAAGCTCCCGGCTGTGGACGGCTCGCAGCTTACCGGGTTGCCGTCCGGCGGGGCCTCGGCCCTGGCCGACCTCAGCGACGTGGGAGTAACCACCGCCACCGCCGGCAATCTCCTCGTCGCCGACGGCGATAGCTGGGAGTCCGTCGCGGTGTCCGGCGACGCCACCCTGGCCGGCACCGGGGCCATGACCATCGCGGCCAATGCCGTAGCCCTGGGGACCGATACGACCGGCTCCTATGTCTCCAGTGCCACCGCCAGCCAGGGCCTCACGTTGACAGGCACCGAGGGGGCCAGCGTCGGCTTGCAGGACTGCGCCGCATCCCAGGTCCTCGGCCGCAATTCCGAGGATACCGCCTGGGAGTGTCAGACTATCACCCCGTCGGCAGTCTACACGCAGACTTACACCAGCGGCACCGGGACTTGGACCAAACCAGCCGGCCCCTATCGCTGGGCCAATATCGTCTTGATCGGTGGCGGCGGCGGGGGCGGCTCAGGGCCGCTGCTATCGGCCGCCGGCACGGCGTACACAGGCGGCAGTGGCGGCGGCGGCGGGTCCACCACGATCATCTCTCTCCCGTACGCCAGTCTGCCATCGTCCGCATCCTATGCGGTCGGGGCTGGAGGGGCTGGAGGGGCCGCTGTAACCACTCCCGGCAACGGCAACAATGGTAGCGTGGGGGCTATTACCAAACTCGGCCAGTGGTCCTCCCAATTCGGCGGTGGGGGTTTCGGGGGCAAAACCACATCGACGAGCGGGGGGACCGGCAACAGCGGCGGTATCTACATTGGAGGCATGGGCGCCACGGCCGCTGTCGGCGCCGCTGGTGGCACCGCGACCGATACCCCACAGTATGGTGGCGGTGGCGGCGGGGCCGGTGGCGGTATCGCTGCGGGAGGCACTACCTATGCTGGCGGCGATGGCGCCCGCGCCATGGCCCAGATGTATCGGACCGGAACGACCGCTAGCAGCGCGACTGTCGCCGGCGGGACCGGAGGCGGTGCCGGCGGAACTGCTGGTGCCGCAGGAGATGCGGGGTCGGATGTGACCCTGGTGCCCTACGGATCGGGTGGCGGTGGGGGCGGCGGCGGATCGGCCAATTCGTCCGGTGTCTCTGGCGGGGCCGGTGGTGCTGGCGGTGCACCAGGCGGGGGTGGTGGCGGCGGCGGGGCGGCCGTCGATGGTGGCGGAGCAACTTCTGGGGCCGGTGGAAATGGCGGTCCTGGGCTGATTTACATCGAGATCTTCTAGTAGCTACAGACATGATCGCACTCATCGACGCAGCTACCGGCCAGTATGTCGGTCCAGGGCCAGCAGACAACGAGGTAGGCCCTGACTGGCAGCCACCGCCGGGCTATGCCGATCCGCCAGTGGTGGCCGTGCACGGCGCGCCAGAGCACATCACGGAAGGCTGGGGCTGGCTCTCAGGCTGGGGCTGGGAGCTGTGGGACGCAACCGAGACCCCTGGCATTTATCGCCCGCCGACAGATGCCGTGCGGCTGGCCCGCGTCAAGGATGCCCTGCGCGAGTCGGCGCTCGCCGATCTGCTGGAGGAGCGCCACCGCCGGGTGGATCTCTACACCGGCGCCGATGCCCGCGCCCGCGACAATCGCCTGATGGCGGCCGTCAGCATCCTGGACCGCGTGCAGTCCGGCACTGCCACGGCGGAGGACCTGGAGCTGATGGAGGCCCTGCGCCAGGTCGAGCCCCTGGTCCGCGGCCACGACGCCGCCGCCGCCGCCATCCGCGCCGAGATCCTCGCGGCCGAGTCGCCCGCGGCCCTGGACGCGATCATGGCCGCGCTGGCGACGGATGCCAGGTGGCCGACGTGAGCGCCATGCAGAGCAACGCCATCCTGGTGGCGCAGTACCGCGCCTGCCGGTCTGCCGTGGCGGCTGCCTACCTGAGCGCTGCGGCGGCGACGACCGAGGCCGGGGCGCGCCTGGCTGAGCGCCTGCGCTGGCGCCGTCTGGCCCAGCGCTGGCGCCTCGACGCCGCGGCGCTGGCCAGCGATGCGC
>JALOTG010000154.1 GCA_025458005.1 Thiobacillaceae bacterium | reverse complement strand
TGATCGCCTACGTCACGGCCGCGGGCATGCTGCCCAAGCCCATCCGCAACCTGTCCGAGGTGAGCGCCACCGTGCAGAAGGGCCTGGCGGCAGCCGACAGCATCTTCGGCCAGCTGGACGAGTCGTCCGAGATCGACACGGGAACGATGGAGCGCGAGCGGGTCACGGGACGCATCGAGGTGCGTGATCTGGGCTTCAGCTACCCGGGCAGCGACAAGCGGGTGCTGCGCGACATCAGCTTCCGCGTCGAGCCGGGCCAGATGGTAGCCCTGGTGGGGCGCTCCGGCAGCGGCAAGTCGACCCTGGCCAACCTGATCCCGCGCTTCTACCACCACGACCAGGGCCAGATCCTGCTCGATGGCGTGGACGTGGAGGACTACACCCTGCGCAACCTGCGCCGGCACATCGCCCTGGTGACGCAGCAGGTGAACCTGTTCAACGACACGGTGGCCAACAACATCGCCTACGGCGACCTGGCCGGGTCGCCGCGGCCGGTCATCGAGCAGGCCGCCGAGGATGCCTTTGCGAGGGAATTCATCGACCGACTGCCCGAGGGGCTGGACACCCTGATCGGCGAGAACGGCGTGATGCTGTCCGGCGGCCAGCGCCAGCGGCTGGCGATCGCCCGCGCCCTGTTGAAGAATGCGCCGATCCTGATCCTGGACGAGGCGACCTCGGCCCTGGACACGGAGTCAGAGCGCCACATCCAGGCCGCCCTCGACCGCGCGACCGCGGGGCGGACTACCCTGGTGATCGCCCACCGGCTGAGTACCATCGAAAAGGCCGACCTGATCCTGGTGATGGATCGGGGTCGCATCGTCGAGCGTGGCAGCCATGCAGAGCTGCTGGCGGCGGGCGGGCACTATGCCCGCCTGCACCAGACCCAGTTCCGCGAGGCCGAGGCGCCGCCGGCCTGAAGGGGCGTCAGCTCCGTTGCGTCGCCGCGCCCCTCGCGTCACCCGTCATGCCGCGTCCGGCGGGCCCATGCGCCGGCGCCGCCGGTAGATGGTGTAGCGCCAGAGGTACTGTTCCGGAAAGCGCAGGATGAGGGCCTCCATCTGCCGGTTGAGCCGGGCGACGCCCGCCTTCCGGTCCTCGGGCAGGTCGTCCAGGGGCGAGATCCACAGGCGATAGCCGCGCCCCCAGGTCAGCCGCTCGCAGCAGAACAGGAAGGGGGCGACCCCCCTGGAGCGGGCCAGGCGATGCGACAGGGTGGGCATGTAGGCCGGGCGGCCGAAGAAGGTGGTCCACACGCCGTCGCCCTTGCTGGCGACCTGGTCGGGGAGGATGGCGGCGGCGCCGCCCTGCTTCAGGACGGCGAGGATGGAGCGCACGCCCTTGACGTCGGGGGTGGCCAGGCGGGCATCGTTGCGCTCGCGTCCCTCGCGCATCAGCGCGTCGGCCCAGTCCTGCCGGGGCGGGCGGTAGAGGGCGACGAAGGGCAACCGCGCGGCGGTGAACTGGCCGATCAGTTCCCAGTTGCCCAGGTGCGGGATCAGCACCAGGATGCCGCGCCCCGCCGCGTGCGCCGCCTCGACCGCCTCCCAGCCGCGTACCTCGCGTATCCGAGCCAGGTTGCGCTCGGTGGGCCCCAGCCAGACGGCCAGGGTCTCGAGGATGTTCTTGCCGAATTCGCTGGCGTTGCGCAGCATCATGGCCGGCGAATAGACGCCGGCCTGGCGCATGTTCTCGGCCATGACGCGACGCTGCTTGGGGCGGAACAGCAAAGTGGCGATGCCCAGCGGGCTGCCCAGCGCGTGTAGCACCGGCAGGGGCAGGCGGGCGAGGAGGCGGAGCAGGAGACGCATGCGTGGAGGGTGGGAATGGCTCGCGGGATGGCTGGCGCGCAATGATGGCTGAAAAATCCCTGACGCAGCAGGGGTCCGCGCCCTCGGGTCCGCGCCGGCGGCGTCGTGGACGGGCCCGAGGGTGCGTTGTAACAAACCTGTTTTGCCGCAGAATCTGGACAGATCGGTACAGAATGCGACAAACTCCCGCACCGTTCCAACCTGTTCAGGCGCCATCCCATGCCCGGAAAGCGCGCGTCGAAATCGCCGACGAAGCCGGCCCCCCAAGCCAGGATACTGGTCCTGCACGGACCCAACCTCAACCTGCTGGGTAGCCGCGAACCCGACCACTATGGCCGCCAGACCCTGGCCGAGATCGACGCCACCCTGAAGGAGCACGGCAAGGCGGCGGGCGTGGCGGTGGAGTGCTTCCAGAGCAACGCCGAGCATGCCCTGATCGACCGCGTCCACGCCGCACGCGAGGCGGGCGTGGGCTTCATCATCATCAACCCCGCCGCCTACACCCACACCAGCGTCGCCCTGCGCGACGCCCTGGCGGCGGTGGCCATCCCGTTCATCGAGGTGCACCTGTCCAACGTCCACGCCCGCGAGCCCTTCCGCCATCGCTCCTATTTCTCCGACCTGGCGGCGGGCGTCATCACCGGGCTGGGCGCCATGGGCTACCTGTTCGCCCTGGGCTACGCCCTCAATGCCTTGGAGGAAGACTAATGGATCTGCGCAAGCTGAAGAAGCTGATCGACCTGGTGCAGGACTCCGGCATCGCCGAGCTGGAGATCAACGAGGGCGAGGAGCGCGTGCGCATCACCCGGACCGTGGCCGGCGCGGCCATGACCTACGCCCAGCCGCCCATCTACGCGGCCCCGCCGCCGCCCGCCAGCGCCCCGGCCAACCCCGTCGAGCCCGCCGCGGTGGCGGAGGCGGCTCAGCCCGAGGGCCACATCGTCAAGTCGCCCATGGTGGGCACCTTCTACCGTTCCCCCTCGCCGGGCGCCAAGTCCTTCGTCGAGGTCGGCCAGGCGGTCAGCTCAGGCGACACCCTGTGCATCATCGAGGCCATGAAGCTGATGAACGAGATCGAGGCCGACCAGGGCGGCGTCATCAAGGCCATCCTGGTCGAAAATGGCCAGCCGGTGGAGTATGGCGAGCCGCTGTTCATAATCGGGTGAGGCGAGAGGAGCGAGGCGTGAGGCGTGAACCCCGCGTCTTTTCGCCTCCTACCCCATACCTCACGCTTCACGCGAGCGTGACGACCTATGTTTGAGAAGATTCTGATTGCCAACCGCGGCGAAATCGCCCTCCGCATCCAGCGTGCCTGCCGCGAGATGGGCATCAAGACCGTGGCGGTGCACTCCGAGGCGGACCGCGAGGCCAAGTACGTCAAGCTGGCCGACGAGTCGGTCTGCATCGGCCCGGCGCCATCCATCAAGAGCTACCTGCACGTGCCGGCCATCATCGCCGCGGCGGAGGTGACCGACGCCGAGGCCATCCACCCCGGCTACGGCTTCCTGTCCGAGAACGCCGACTTCGCCGAGCGCATCGAGCAGTCCGGCTTCGTCTTCATCGGCCCGCGGCCGGAGACCATCCGCCTGATGGGCGACAAGGTCTCCGCCAAGGACGCCATGAAGGCCTCCGGGGTGCCGGTGGTGCCGGGCTCCGAGGGGGCCGTGCCGGACGAACCGGACGAGTGCCTGCGCATCGCCCTGGACATCGGCTACCCGGTCATCATCAAGGCGGCCGGCGGCGGCGGCGGACGCGGCATGCGCGTGGTGCACACCGAGGCCAACCTGCTGCAGGCCATCCAGCTCACCCAGGGCGAGGCCCAGGCGGCCTTCGGCAACCCCGTGGTGTACATGGAGAAGTTCCTCGGCAACCCGCGCCACATCGAGATCCAGGTGCTCTCCGACGAGCACGGCAACGCGGTGCACCTGGGCGAGCGGGACTGTTCCATGCAGCGCCGCCACCAGAAGATCCTCGAGGAGGCCCCCGCGCCGGGGCTGGACGCCAAGCTGCGCGACAAGATCGGCGAGCGCTGCGCCGAGGCCTGCCGCAGGATCGGCTACCGCGGCGCCGGCACCTTCGAGTTCCTCTACGAGGACGGCGAGTTCTTCTTCATCGAGATGAACACCCGCGTGCAGGTGGAGCATCCGGTCACCGAGCTGATCACCGGCGTGGACATCGTCCAGGAGACCATCCGCATCGCCGCCGGGCTGAAGCTGTCGGTGAAACAGAAGGACGTGCACTTCCGCGGCCACGCCATCGAGTGCCGCATCAACGCCGAGGACCCCTACAGCTTCATGCCCTCGCCCGGCCGCATCAGCCTCTACCACGCCCCGGGCGGCCCCGGCATCCGGGTGGATTCGCACGTCTACCAGAACTATTACGTGCCGTCGCACTACGATTCCATGATCGGCAAGGTGATCGCCTACGGGGCGAGTCGCGACCAGGCCATCGCCCGCATGCGCATCGCCCTGTCCGAGATGGTGGTGGAGGGCATCAAGACGAACATCCCGCTGCACCAGGAACTGCTCAACGACACCGCGGTGCTGGAGGGCGGGGTGAGCATCCACTACCTGGAAAAGAAAATGGGGCTGCACAAATCCTAGGCACCGGGGGAGGGCGAGTGACCGCTGCTGTCGAGCCTGACGCACTGACCGCGTCGAACAGGCCGTGGCCTGGCTGAGCCTCAAGCTCCCTGCTGACCAGGACCGCGCCGAGGCCCTGGCCGACGCCCTCCTGGCGGCGGGCGCCCTGTCCGTCTCCATCGAGGACCGCGACGCCGGCAGCGAGCGTGAGCTGCCCCAGTTCGGCGAGCCGGGCGAGGCCGACCCGCGCGCCTGGCGGCGCAACTGGGTGGTCGCCCTGCTGCCCGGCGACGCCGACATGGCGGCGCTGCTGGCTCGCCTCGGACTGCCCGCCGACGCGGAACGCGACGTCGAGACGATCGAGGAGCAGGACTGGGTGCGCGTCACCCAGGCCCAGTTCGAGCCCATCCGCGTCACCGACCGGCTGTGGATCGTGCCCTCCTGGCACGTGGCGCCCGATGCCGGCGCGGTGAACATCGAGCTGGACCCGGGCCTGGCCTTCGGCACCGGCAGCCACCCCACCACGCGTCTCT
This sequence comes from Thiobacillaceae bacterium, assembly GCA_025458005.1. GTDB lineage: Bacteria > Pseudomonadota > Gammaproteobacteria > Burkholderiales > Thiobacillaceae > JALOTG01. The sequence goes on along the minus strand of JALOTG010000154.1, from coordinate 2,397 downwards.
GCCTGCGCTGGCTGGCGGAGCACCTCCGCGGCGGCGAGACGCTGCTGGACTACGGCTGCGGCTCCGGCATCCTGGCGGTGGCCGCCGCCCGCCTGGGCGCCGGGCGTGTGGTGGGGGTGGACATCGACCCCCAGGCGGTGAGCGCCTCCCGCGCCAACGCCGAACGCAACCGGGCCCGTGCCGAGTTCTGCCTGCCCGACGCGCTGCCCGCGTTGGCGGCCGACATCCTGGTGGCCAACATCCTCACCAATCCCCTCAAGGCCCTGGCGCCCCTGCTGGCCGGCCGGCTCGCGCCCGGCGGGCGCCTCGTCCTGTCCGGCATCCTGGAACCCCAGGCGGAAGAGGTGATGGCCGCCTACGGTCCCTGGTTCGAGATGGCCGTCTGGGCGGTCGAGGAGGGCTGGGTCTGCCTGCAAGGGGTGAAGCGGTGCTGACCACCTGCCCGGAGTGCCACACCTCCTTCCGGGTCGGCCAGGCCCAGCTGGACAGCCGCCGCGGCCTGGTGCGCTGCGGTCGCTGCAGCGCCGTGTTCAACGCCTACGACACCCTGCTGCCGGAGCTGGAGACGCCGCCGCCAGCCGAAGCGGCGGGGCCGGCGGCCGAGGCGGCGCAACCGCCCGCCCTCGCCGGAAGCGAGGCGGCGCCGCCGATGCCGGAGCCGCAGGCGGACGTGGGCCTCGCGGAGGTGACCCAGGCCTATGCCGCCGGTCTGTCGCGGCCGGTGGAACGGGTCGCTGAAATGGCGCACCAGGCATCGCCCGGCGAGGGGCGCGAACCCGTCCGGGACGATGCGTTCCCGGCGGCGCCCGAGGAGACGCCCCGCGAGGCAGTGCCGGCGGGGGCGCCGACCCCGGAAGCGCGGGAGGAGTCCCCGGACGCCATCCTGCTCGCCGAATTGCCCCTCCGCCGGCCGTCCCCGCCATGGACCTGGAAGAGTGTGGCTTGGGCCGTGGCGGGGACGCTGCTGGCCGTGCTGCTGGCCGCCCAGCTCGCCTTCTTCCTGCGCCTGGAGATCGCCGCGTGGTGGCCGCAGACCCGCCCCTGGCTGACCGAGGCCTGCCGGTCCCTGGGCTGCGCCATGCCCCTGCCGCGCGACCTGGCGGCGGTGCGCATCGAGGCCTCCGCCCTGGAGAGCGACCCGGAGAACGCCGCCCGCGCCCTGCTGCGCGTGTCCCTCAGCAACCGCTCCGAAGGGGTGGTGGCCTGGCCGCACCTGATCCTGATCCTGACCGACATGCGCGACGCCCCCATCGCCCAGCGCCCGATCCGGCCCGAGGAATACCTGCCCGCCGGCGTGGATCCGGCCACCGGCATGGGACCGGGCCGGGAAGAGGAACTGCGCGTGGAACTGGAGTTCCAGGGACTGTCCGCCTATGGCTACAAGCTCGACAAGCAGTATCCCTGAGTTCGGCGAGCCTCCGGCACGCGGCGCTTGTTCGCCCAGGGCGGGCTCGGTTAACCTCTGCCAGCCGACAGCGAGATCCGACCCCCCATGAAGCAGACCCCCCTCAATGCCAAGCACCGCGAGCTGAACGCCAAGCTGGTGGACTTCTCCGGCTGGGAGATGCCGATCCACTATGGCTCCCAGCTCGAGGAGCATCATGCCGTGCGGGGCGACGCCGGCATGTTCGACGTCTCCCACATGCTGCCGGTGGACATCCGCGGCGAGGCGGCGCGCCCCTTCCTGCGGACACTGGTGGCCAACAACGTCGACAAGCTCGCCACCACCGGCAAGGCGCTGTACACCTGCATGCTGCACGAGGGCGGCGGCGTGGTGGACGACCTGATCGTCTACTACATGAGCGAGACCTGGTTCCGCCTGGTGGTGAACGCCGGCTGCGCCGACAAGGACCTGGCCTGGATGGAGACGCAGCGCGACCGGCTGGCGCCGGGCCTGGAGATCCGCCCGCGCCGCGACCTGGCGATGATCGCCGTGCAGGGCCCCAAGGCGGCCGAGCGGCTGTGGCGGGCCATGCCCGGCAGCGAGGACCTGACCAAACCCATGCGGCCCTTCACCGCCGTGCTGGTGGGCGAGATGCTCATTGCCCGCACCGGCTACACCGGCGAGGACGGCTTCGAGGTCATGCTGCCGGCCAAGGCCGCGCCCTATTTCTGGCAGGCCCTCCTGGAGGCGGGCGTGCGGCCCTGCGGCCTGGGCGCCCGCGACACCCTGCGCCTGGAAGCGGGCATGAACCTGTTTGGCCAGGACATGGACGAGCGCGTGACCCCCTTCGAATCGGGCCTGGCCTGGACCGTGGACCTCGCCGGCGAGCGCGACTTCATCGGCAAGGACGCCCTGTTGCGCCTGCCCCGGGAAAAGCAGCTGGTGGGCCTGAAGCTCCTGGACAAGGGGGTGCTGAGGGGTCACCAGAAGGTGGCCACGCCCCAGGGCGAAGG
>JALOTG010000021.1 GCA_025458005.1 Thiobacillaceae bacterium | reverse complement strand
GGGCGTGCTGATGAACAACGTCATGACCATGGCCTACCTGGGTCGCCTGCTGCCGGCGGGCGAGGGCCTCGTCGAGCGCGTCATCACCGTCGCCGGTCCCGGCGTCGGGCGGCCGGGCACCTACGTGGCGCCCCTCGGCACGCCGCTGCGCTTCCTGATGGACTGCGTCGGCGCCCGTGCGAGCGCCCGCGAGGTCATCCTGGGCGGCCCGATGATGGGCAACGCCGCCGCCTCCCTGGATCTCCCGGTCACCAAGGGCACCTCCGGCGTGCTGGTGCTGGGCGCGGCCGAGGTGCGCGCCGAGACGCAGCGCGTTTACCCCTGCATCAAGTGCGGCGAGTGCGTGCGTGCCTGCCCCAAGGGACTCAACCCGTCCATGCTGGGCCTGCTGGCCGGCCGCCGGGAATACGACGCCATGGCGGCGGACTACCACCTCGCCGACTGCTTCGAGTGCGGCTGCTGCACCTACGTCTGCCCGTCCAACATCCCGCTGGTGCAGCAGTTCCGGGTGGCCAAGGGGGTGCTGAGGGAGCAGGCCGCGCGGGTGGCGGCGGCCGCCTGAGCGGATGGCCGGATTGCCGCGTTGCTCCGCTCGTCCAGGAGGCCCGCTGGCGGGCCGATTGCAGGCTATGCTGTCAAGATGAAGGCCCCCATCGAACTGCGCAGCTCGCCCCACGTCAAGCGCGGCGTCAGCGTCGAGCGGATCATGCGCAACGTGGTGCTGGCCCTGTTGCCGATCTGCGCCTTTGCCGTCTGGCAGTATGGGCTCTCGGCCCTGGCCCTGATCGTCACCGTCACCGCCACCTGCCTGGCGACCGAGCGCTTCTTCAACTGGATGGCCGGCCGTCCCGGCACCCTGTCGGACTGGAGCGCCGCCATCACCGGCCTGCTCCTGGCCCTCACCCTGCCGCCCGCCTTCCCGCTCTGGATGGGCGCGGTGGCCGGCTTCGCCGCCATCGCCCTGGGCAAGGCCCTTTTCGGCGGCCTCGGCCAGAACGTCTTCAACCCGGCCCTGGTCGGGCGCGCCTTCGTCCAGGCCGCCTTCCCGGTGTCCATCTCCACCTGGGTGCCGGCCTTCGCCCCGGGCCGCTTCGCCGAGTTCATCCCGACCACCTTCACCCTCCCCCTGATGGCCCCGCCGGACATCTCCGCCTGGGCGAAGGGCGCCCTGGACGGCTTCACCGGCGCCACGCCCCTGGCGCTCTGGAAGTTCGAGAACCAGGTCACGCCGCCTGATGCCTTCCTGAGCGGCGCGGCCACCGCCTCCGCCGGCGAGACCACCGCCGTGCTGATCTTGCTCGGCGGGCTTTACCTGGTGGCGCGGCGCTTCATGGACTGGCGCATCCCGGTGGCGGTGCTGGGCAGCGCGGCCCTGGCGGCCTGGGCCTTCCAGCTCTGGGACCCGGCCCGCTATCCCGACCCGGGCTTCGTGCTGCTCTCCGGCGGCCTCATGCTGGGCGCCGCGTTCATGGCCACCGACATGGCCACCTCGCCGGTCACGCCCCTGGGGGTGTGGATCTACGGCGCGCTGATCGGCGTGGTGACGGTGATGATCCGCTACTTCGGCGGGCTCACCGAGGGGGTGATGTACGCCATCCTGCTCGGCAACGCCCTGGTCCCCCTGATCGACCAGTACACGCCGCCGCGCGTGTTCGGCGACGTGAAGGGCACGAAGCCGTGAGCCAGCATCCCGTCAGCCCGCCCGCCGGCCACGCCACCTCCAGCGCGGCGATGGTGCGCACGCTGGGCGTCGTCGCCACGGTGTGCGGCATCCTCATCGTCTCCGCCTACCAGGGCACCCTGGAGCGGGTCACCGCCAACAAGCGCATCGCCCTGGAGCGGGCCGTGTTCAGGGTGATCCCGGGCGCGGCCAGCATGCGCGAATTCGTCGCTTCCAGGGCCGGCGTCGTCCCGGCGGCCGAGGGCGCCGGCGCGGAGGGCGGCGTCAGGTTCTACGCCGCCTACGACGCCGCCGGCCAACTCAAGGGCATCGCCGCCGAGGCCGCCGCCATGGGCTACGCCGACCTGGTGCGCGTGCTCTACGCCTACGACCCGAGGCGCCAGGCCATCACCGGCATCGGCGTGGTGTCGCACCGCGAGACGCCGGGCATCGGCGACAAGATCATCACCGACGCCGCCTTCCTGACCAACTTCGCCGCCCTGGACGTGCGCCTCAACGCCGACCTGAGCGCCCTGGCCAACACTGTCAAGACGGTCAAGCACGGCACCCGGCGGCATCCCTGGGAGATCGACGCCATCTCCGGGGCGACGGTCACCTCCAAGGCGGTCGGCCGCGGCATCAACGACAGCGCCCAGCGGCTGTTGCCGCTGCTGGCGCCGAACCTGGACAAGCTGGGCCGGCCCGCGGGCCGGCAGGAGGCGTCGCCCTGAAGGGCGACCCACGTCAGGAGCACAGGCCATGGCCCTCCCCGGACAGCAGGAACTCACCCACCTGGAGGAATTCATGGAGGGGGTCTGGAAGCAGAACCCGGTGTTCGTCATGGTCCTGGGCATGTGCCCGACCCTGGCGGTCAGCGTCTCGGCGGTCAACGCCCTGGCCATGGGCCTGGCCACCACCTTCGTGCTGCTGGGCTCCACCCTGCTGGTGTCGCTGATGCGCAAGGCGGTGCCCAAGGAGGTGAGGATCGCCACCTACATCGTCATCATCGCCACCTTCGTCACCGTGGTGGACTACCTCATCGCCGCCATCAGCCTGGAGCTCTACGAGGCCCTGGGCGCCTTCATCCAGCTGATCGTGGTCAACTGCATCATCCTCGGCCGCGCCGAGGCGCACGCCTCGAAGAACCCGCCCCTGCGCGCCGCCACCAACGCCCTGGGCATGGGCCTGGGCTTCTGCATCGGCCTGTTCGCGCTCGGCGCGGTGCGCGAGATCCTGGGCGCCGGCAAGCTGTTCGGCGTCGCCCTGTTCGGGCCCGACTTCCAACCCTGGGTGGTGATGGTGCTGCCGCCCGGCGGCTTCTTCGTGCTGGGCGGCTGGCTGCTGCTGTTCAACTGGCTGCGGCGGCGCCAGGGCGGCGCCCTCAAGCCCGCGGAGGGACACGTCCATGGCTGAGGCCTCGCTCGGCCAGATCTTCCTGGCCACCGTGCTGACCAACAACTTCGTGCTGGCCATGTTCCTCGGCCTGTGCCCCTTCCTGGGCGTGTCGGGCAAGCTCAACACCGCCGCGCCGATGGGCGCCGCCACCACCTTCGTCATGCTGGTCGCCAGCCTGTGCGCCTACGGCCTGAACTGGCTGGTCACCACCTTCCACCTGGAGTTCCTGCGGCTCATCTCCTATATCGTGGTCATCGCCTCGGCGGTGCAGTTGGTGGAGATGGTGCTGAAGAAATACAGTCCGGCCCTGTTCCGCGCCCTGGGCATCTACCTGCCGCTGATCACCACCAATTGCGCCGTGCTCGGCGTCGCCCTGTTCCAGACCGCGCGCGACTACAGCTTCCTGCAGGCGGTGGTGTTCGCCGTCGGCGGCGGGGTCGGCTTCACCCTGGCCTTGGTGCTGATGGCCGGCCTGCGCGAGCGGCTGCATCTGGCCAGCGTGCCGGACACGGTGCAGGGCACGGCGCTCGCCCTCATGCTCGCCGGCCTGCTCTCGCTCGCCTTCATGGGCTTCGCCGGGCTGGGGGCGGGGGAATAGGGGATATGGCCACCTACCTGGTCACCATCGTCCTCATCCTCCTCCTGCTGCTCGCCTGGCTTGCCGTGCAGCGCGCCTACCGGCTGTTCGCCCGCCACCACCCCGAACTGGGGCCGTTCCGGCGGGAGGAGGGGGGCTGCGGGGCGTGCTCGGCGGGGAAGTGCGGCGGCGGGCATTGTAGTGGGGAGGAGTGATCGGCGGCTGCGGCAGGAGTTTCGCTGCCCGTTTCTCCGCCCGCTCGATCCGTGCGGGCAAAAAAAGGGGGTGGCCATCGCCACCCCGTTCAACTGCGGCATGACCGCAGGCATCCTGCTCAGGGATTCCTAGGGACGTCGCGTGACCGGCGTCCGGCATTCTCCTACCGACCCGATGGCGCACTGGCGCCCGTCGTTCCAGACCGCGCCCTTCAGCAGGGCGCCGCGCAGCTTGGGCTTGTCGATCTCCGCGCCGGTCAGGTCGGCGCGCTTCAGGTTGGTGTATTCGAGGAAGGTGCCGCGCAGGGTGGCGCGACGCAGGCTGGCCCCCTGCAGATCGGCGCTGATCAGGTCGGTGCGCGACAGGGTGGCCTCTTCCAGCATCGCCTGCTCCAGGTCCGAGAGGCTCAGGTCGGCCTTCTCCAGGTTGGCCCGTCGCAGACTGGCCAGGATCAGGGTGGCGGACTCCAGGTTGGCATGCTCCGCGTTGGCGTCGTCCAGGCGTGCGCCGCTCAGTTCGGCGCCCTTCAGGCGGGCGTGCTTGAGATTGGCCCCCGTGAGATTGGCGCCGCGCAGGTTGGCGCCGGTCAGGTCGGCCCATTCCAGGTTGGCCTTTTCCAGCTGGATGCCTTCCAGGTTCGCGCCGGCCAGCTTGGCCCGTCCCAGCTGCGCACTGTTGCAGCCGGCCGCGGGGCCGGGCTCGCAGGCGAGGGCGGCGTGAGCGGTCAGCAGCGGCAGCAAGGGCAGGAAAAACCAGCGGCGCATGGCGGATCTGTGATGGAGAGGCGTTCGCCTGGGGTGGGCACGGGGAGGATGACGCGCCTATCTTAGTTGGCCGGACCAATCCTGGAATCAGGGAGTGCCCGTATGGGAAACCCTTACGTCTCGCATGTCGGACCATCGCCCGGGTGTCTCGGAACCCTTGCCTCGTCGGGATAGGCCAAGAGGAACCGTCCCCCGTCCATCAGCTGGGTTCATGGGCTGTTCCGGCGTGGTTCGGGGCCCGGTGCCGCCACCCGCATGGTGTCCGCGAGGGGGATCAGGGCGGCCCGGTCCTGGGTTGGTCCCATGGCGGCGACGAGCGGTCGCAGCGCCAGGATGAGGTCGGCCAGGGCCTGGTCGTCAAGGCTTTCCAGCGCGGCCGTCAGCACGCCCTGGGCGGGGGCCGGCGCGCGCCGCAGCAGGCGCGTCCCGGCGTCGGTGAGGGCCAGTCGGGCGGCGTTGTCGGTCGGGCCAGTGTCGATGCGTCGCACCAGACCCAGTGTCTCCAGTTGGGTGGTCAGGCCCCTGGCGCTGCTGACGTGAATGGCCAGGGCCTTGGCCAGGTCGAGCACCCGCATCCCCGGCGCGTGGGCCAGTTCCTAGAGGATCCAGAGCTGCGGGTCGCTGATGCCGCACTGGGCTTCGGTGTGGGCGGCGTGCCGCTGGATGGCGTCCACCGCGACGCGAAACAGCTTGATCGCGCCGCGGATGTTCTCCCGGCGCCGCGCCCAGGTCACCTCGATGGCTTCCGTCGTCTCGGCCAATCTCGTTCGTCTCCCCTCATGGCCAGGCGCCGCCTGACGGAGAGCGAATTCTAGTGGGGCGCGGTCGGGGGGGAATCCGGCGCTGGCCGTAAGGGCATCCCCTAGTCGCCGGCCGCCTCCAGGACCAGCTTGACCAGTTCCGGCACGCTGCGGGCCTGCATCTTCTCCATCATGCGGGCCTTGAACACCTCCACGGTGCGCGGGCTGATATCCAGCTCGGCGGCGATCTCGCGGTTCTGGCGGCCGGCCACCACCCGGTCGAGCACCTGCCGCTCGCGTTCCGTCAGGCGCGCCATGCGGGCGTTCAACTCGGCGCGGCGGTCGTCCGCCAGGCGCCGCTCGGTGTCGCGGCGCAGGGCCTCGGCCAGGGCGGCGAACAGGGCGTCGTGGTCGATGGGCTTTTCCAGGAAGTCCACCGCGCCGTCCTTGAACGCGGCACGGGCCTGGGCGATGCCGCCGTGGCCGGTGATGAAGATGATGGGCAGCCGCGATCCGCGCCCCGCCAGGGCCTGCTGCAGGGCCAGCCCGTCCATGCCGGACATGCGCAGGTCGAGCAGCAGGCAGCCGCGCCAGTCGGGTCGCCAGGCGGCGAGGAAGGCCTCGGCGGAGTCGAACTCGCGGCTGATCAGGCCGCGAAAGCGCAGCATCAGGGACAGGGAGTCGCGCACGGAGGCGTCGTCGTCGACGATGTAGACACAGTTCTCGGTCATGGGCGGGTGGCCTCCTGGTCACGGGGGGCGGTCGCATCGATCGGCAGGGTGAAGCAGAAGCGGGCTGGCCGCGTGCCTTCCAGTGTCAGGCTGCCGCCGTGCGCCTCCACCAGGGTACGGCTGATGGCCAGGCCGAGGCCCATGCCGTCGACCTTGCTGGTGGCGAAGGGCTGGAACAGCCGCTCGCGCATGTCCGGGGCGAGTCCGGCGCCGTTGTCGCTGACGCAGATCCTGATCATGCCCTGCGCCGCGCGCTCGGCGGCGATCTCCACTTCGGGCCTCGTCCGGCCCGCGCCTTCCAGGGCGTCGAGGGCATTGCCGACCAGGTTGAGGATCACGGTGCCGATCTGCACCCGGTCGGCGCGCACCGCCGGCAGCCCGTCGGGCAGGCTGACGCGCAGCGCGACCTCGCGGCGCTCGGCGCGCTTGATCAGGGGGGCGAGGCCTTCCTCGACCAGTTGCGCCACCGCGCAGGCCTCCAGATGCAGCCTGCCGCCGCCAAAGAACTCCCGCAGCGTGTGCACCACCTCGCCCGCGCGTCCCGCCTCGGCGGCGATCTTGCCCAGGGTGTCGGCGAGCAGGGCGTCGTGCCGTTCCGGCCCGGCCAGCATCATCTGGCCGGCGCGCGCGTAGTTGGCCACGGCGGCCAGGGGCTGGTTCAGCTCGTGGGCCAGGGCCTGGGTCAGCTCGCCGGCGGCGGCCACCCGCAGCGCGCGGTTGAGGTCGCTTTCGCGCTGGTGCAGGCGGTCCTCGGCGGCCTGCCGGATGCTCACCGAGATGCCCAGGAACAAGCCGGTCACGGTCAGCCCCAGCATCAGCATCTGGAATTCCATCACCGTCCTGGCGTGATAGCCCCCCAGCTGCAGGAAGCCGATCACGCCCAGCTGGATCAGCGCCAGGGCCAGCGTGGCGCCGAGGAAGCCATGCCGCGTGGCGATCCAGACCAGCGGCAGGAAGAGCAGGTAGAAGAACTTGAATTCGTCGGTGAATTCGATGCCGAAGGTGATCCACAGGACGAGCAGCAGGCTGGCGGCCTGCAGCCAGGTCTCGCGCTCGGGGCGCGCCTTCCAGGGGTGCCGGGCGGCCAGCGCCAGGAGCAGCGGCGCGGTGACCAGCAGGCCGCTCACGTCGCCGATCCAGAAGCGCAGGACGTTGGCGAGGAACTCCCCGCCCACCGCGACGCCGGCCAGGGTGTACACCCCGACATAGGCCAGCCCGGCGAGCAGGGCCGCGGCCAGCGCCCCGCCGATCAGCCAGGTCAGGTCGCGCAGGGTGCGCAACTGCGGATCGATCCGGCCGACGCGCAGGAGCACGACGGCAAGCCCTGCATAGCAGAGGGCCGGCGCCGCCGTGGCGGCGGCCAGCCAGCCCCAGGAGACCGGCACGTCGCGCACCAGCAGCTCCGCCAGCAGGGCGGCGGCAAACAGCCATGGCCACTGGCGCAGGCCATACAGCAGCAGGAGTGCCAGGCTCAGGCCGGGCGGGGGATTCCAGGGCGTGATGGCAAGCGGCAGGACGGGGTGGAGGTAGCTCAGCCAGTCCAGCAGCACATAGGCAGGAACATAGTACAGCGCGGCTTTCATCATCTCGGTCGGGTCGCTATCCGGGGTGCCGGGAGGGTGGCGGGCCCCGCGTTCCTGGCGGCGGATGGCGGGACACGCCCGGGGCGACGGCGATTCATCCTGGCATCGCGAGACGGCGTGGCCACCGCGGCGATCCAGTCCAAGGCCAAGTGCATGCGTTTCGAATCAATGCGTCGGTGCTCCCCGGCAGCCGGTTGGGGCAATGATGCCATGGTCGGCGCATTGTCCCGCAGCGATCGCGCGCCGACCAAGATCGCGCGCGGCCCAACCGGGTCAGGCGCGCCATTGTCCGTTAACCTAGGCGTGTTTTCATCATGACGCCCCCCATCATCATGAATGAACTGGAGCAGGCGCTGCGGGCCTTCGCGGACCAGCCCCCCAGGGCGGACGACCCGCAACGTCCGCTCGAACTGTTCGTCGCCCTGTTCGACGCCATCCGGCCACGCCGCCGCAAGGGCCCCACGGGCGCGGTGCGTCGCTATGTGGACATGGTGGAGCGCCTGGAACGGGATCCGGCCATCGCCGTGGCGGTGCGCGAGCACCTACGCGCCCTCATCGAGAGCCGCCGGCTGGCGCGCTTCCTCACGGAAAGCGGCATCCTGCCCGGCACCGGCTTCTTCCAGGAATACTGGCGCATCCTGGCGCAACGCCTGCTGCCCGAGGTGCCGGACGACAGCGACATGGAGGGCTGCCTGCAGCGCATCTTCCACCGGCCGGACGATTGGGTCTGGCTCAACGAGGTGCCGCCCGAGGTGACCCTGCGCTTCTGGCGCGCCCTGACGACCGAGCAGGGACAGGACGAGCTGGTGCGGCTGCACGTCGTCGAGCAGATGATCGAGGCCCTGCTGGTGCTGGCCTATCGCGTCGGCGCCATGGGGAGCGAGCCCGAGTTGGATCGCCTCGGCCCGCGCTACGCCCGCCACGTGGTGCGCTTCCAGGCCGCCGCCGCCGCCGCCCAGCGCTTCGCCGACGCCCTGCGGCTCTGCCTGGCGGAGGGCCGCCCGCCCAATGCGGACGCCCAGGAGCTGATGGTGCTGATCGACCAGTGCGACGAGGCCCTGGACGACGCCCGTCGCATCGCCCGGCGCAGCGGCACCAGCCTGCGTCTCACCCACCTGCTGCGCCGCTGCCACGAGACCCTGCGGCGCATGGAGAAGCTCGCGCGGCTCCTGAGCGTCGGCGGCCATGCCGATGTGCAGGGGGCCGTGCTCGGCAACTGGAGCGAACTGGTGCGCGAGGCGGTGCGCATGGGCAATCAGCGCAACAGCCCGGGACGCCACCTGGCCAAGGGCATCGGCATCCTCGCCCTGCGGGTGACCGACAATGCCGCCAAGACCGGCGAGCACTACATCGCCGAGACGCCCCGGCAATACCTCGGCATGTGGCTGTCCGCGGCCGGGGCGGGGTCCATCATCGCCATCCTGGCCCTGCTCAAGGTCTTCGCCGGCGGCCTGTCCCTCGCCCCGGCCGGCTATGCCCTGCTCTACAGCCTCAACTACGGACTGGGCTTCGCCCTCATCTACATGCTGCGCATGACCATCGCCACCAAGCAGCCGGCGATGACCGCCCAGACCATCGCCGGCTACCTCGGCACCGCCACGCGTGGCCGCGTCGCCGACCTGGAGCGGGTCGTCGACCTGATCGCGGCGGTGGCGCGCAGCCAGCTGGCGGCGATCCTGGGCAACGTGCTGGTGGCCCTGCCCACCGCCCTGCTGATCGCCCATGTCCTGTCCGGCGCCAAGGGCGCGCCCCTTCTCTCGCAGGCCAAGGCGGCGACGCTGCTGCAGGACCTCGACCCCCTCGGCTGGGCGATTCCCCACGCCGCACTCGCCGGCGTGTTCCTCTTCCTCTCCGGCCTGATCTCCGGCTATTTCGACAACAAGGCCAGCTACGCCAACATCGGCGCGCGGGTCGGTGGGCTGCGCTGGCTGCGGCGTCTGCTCGGGGAGGGCCGCGCCGTGCGGGTCGGGATCTATGTCGAGGACCACTTGGGCGGCCTGATGGGCAACTTCCTGTTCGGCTGCATGCTCGGCTCCGCCGGCACCATCGGCATGATCCTGGGGCTGCCCCTGGACATCCGCCATATTGCCTTCGCGGCGGCGAACCTGGGCTACGCGCTGCAGGCCCACGACTTCCTGCTGCCCTGGCGAACCGTTGCCTGGGCGGCGCTGGGGGTGGCGCTGATCGGCCTGACCAACCTGGCGGTCAGCTTCGCCCTCGCCCTGTGGGTGGCGCTTCGGGCGCGCGGCATCGAGTTCCGGCAGTGGCGCGAGCTGTTGCGCCTGATGGGGCGGCGCATGCTCGGCCAGCCCGCCAGCTTCCTGCTGCCCCGCGCGCGCGGGGAGGCGGAGCCGGATATGCGACATTGAGCGGACGGCCCGCCGCGGCGCCGGGGAATAGCGGGGGTACGTGTTACACTCCGGCGAATTTATTATTCACCTTGATCTCGGCGTTGACCGGATACGAGGATGGCGGAAGACAGCGATCTCGAACGCACCGAACCGGCGTCAGCCCGGAAGCTTGACAAGGCACGGGAACAAGGCCAGGTCGCCCGGTCGCGGGAGCTGTCCACCTTCGCGGTTCTGCTCGCCAGCGGCGGCATCCTGGCCTCCCTCGGCCTGTTCATGTTCGACGCCATGCAGCGGGTCATGCAGAACGGCATGACCTTCAGCCGCGCCGAGATCGCCGATCCCGCCCGCATGCTCGAAGTCCTCACCACCGCCAGCTGGGACGCCCTGCTGATCCTCCTGCCGGTGGCCGGCGCCGTCCTGCTGGCCACCATCGCCGCCAACCTGATGGTGTCCGGCTGGGTGTTCTCCGCCGAGGCCCTGAGCGCGGACTTCGCGCGCATGAACCCCCTGCAGGGACTGGCGCGGATGTTCTCCTGGCAGGCGCTGGTGGAACTCGCCAAGGCGCTGCTCAAGGGGGGGCTGATCGCCGGCGCCGCCGGCTGGACGATCTGGCTGCAATGGGAGGGCCTGCTCAACCTGGCGGCCGAGCCGCTCGAGACCGCCGTCGCCCACTTCGGGCAGATCACCCTGTACACCTTCCTGGCCGCCACCGCGGCCTTCGCCCTGGTGGTGGCGATGGACGTGCCCTTCCAGCTGTGGCACTTCCAGCACCAGATGCGCATGACCAAGGAAGAGGTCCGCCAGGAGCAGAAGGAGATGGAGGGCGACCCGCAGATCAAGGCGCGCATCCGCGCCGTCATGCGCGAGGCGGCGCGCCGCCGCATGATGCAGGCGGTGCCGAAGGCGGACGTGGTGGTGACCAACCCGCTGCACTTCGCGGTGGCGCTGGAATACCAGGAAGGCCGCATGAGCGCCCCGAGGGTGGTGGCCAAGGGCAGCCAGCTGGTGGCCGAGCGCATCAAGGAGATCGCCCGCGAGCACCGCGTGCCCATCGTCGAGGCCCCGCCCCTGGCGCGCGCCCTGCACCGCCACGCCGAGGTGGGCGACGTGATCCCGGCCGCCCTGTTCAGCGCCGTGGCCCAGGTGCTGGCCTACGTCTATCGCCTGCGCCAGCCCGGCCCGGAGCCGGAGCTGCCGGCGGACTGGCAGGTGCCGGCCGAGCTGGACCCGGCGACTAGGGCGGCGTGATGGCCCAGGCCACGGCGTGGAACGGCATGACCTACCAGAAGCTGGCGGCGCCGGTGCTGGTGATCCTGGTGCTGGCCATGATGGTCCTGCCCCTGCCGCCGTTCCTGCTCGACATCCTGTTCACCTTCAACATCGCCCTGTCGATGATCGTCCTGCTCATCGGCATGTACACCCTGAAGCCCCTGGAATTCGCGGTGTTCCCGACCGTCCTGCTGGTGACCACCCTGCTGCGGCTGTCGCTCAACGTGGCCTCCACGCGCATCGTGCTCATGGAAGGGCACACCGGCCCGGACGCCGCGGGCAAGGTGATCGAGGCGTTCGGCCACTTCCTGGTGGGGGGCAATTACGCGGTGGGCCTGGTGGTGTTCATCATCCTGGTGCTGATCAACTTCGTCGTCATCACCAAGGGCGCCGGGCGGATCGCCGAGGTGTCCGCCCGCTTCACCCTGGACGCCATGCCCGGCAAGCAGATGGCCATCGACGCCGACCTCAACGCCGGCCTGATCGGCGAGGACGAGGCGCGCCGCCGCCGCGCCGAGATCGCCCAGGAGGCCGACTTCTACGGCTCCATGGACGGCGCCTCGAAGTTCGTGCGCGGCGACGCGGTGGCGGGCATCATCATCACGCTGATCAACATCGTCGGCGGCCTGCTGGTGGGGATGCTGCAGCACGACATGGCGTTCGCCGACGCGGCCAACAACTACACCCTGCTGACCATCGGCGACGGCTTGGTGGCGCAGATCCCCGCCCTGATCATCTCGACGGCGGCGGGCATCGCGGTCTCTCGCGTATCCACCGAGCAGGACCTCAACCAGCAGCTGATGGGCCAGCTGTTCGCCAAGCCCCAGGCCATCTTCCTCACCGCCGCCATCCTCACCCTGATGGGCATCATCCCGGGCATGCCGCACGTGGCCTTCCTGCTCATGGGCGCCCTGCTGGCGGGCAGTGGCTACTGGCTGATGCAGCGCCAGCGGGCCGCCGCCCTGGCCCCGCCCGAGGCGGCGGCGCCGCCCGTCCCGGAAGAGCCGGTCGAGGTCGGCTGGCAGGACGTCGCGCCGGTGGACCGCCTGGGCCTGGAGGTGGGCTATCGTCTGGTGCCTCTGGTGGACCGCAACCAGGACGGCGAACTGCTGCGTCGGGTGCGCGGCATCCGCAAGAAGATCGCCCAGGACCTCGGCTTCCTGGTCCCGCCCGTGCACATCCGCGACAACCTGCAGCTGCGTCCCGGGGCCTATCGCATCACCCTCAAGGGGGTGGTGGTGGGGGAGGGGGAGGTGCAGGTGGGCAAGTACCTGGCCATCAATCCCGGCCGCCTGCTCGGTACGGTGCATGGTCAGCCGGCCGTGGATCCGGCCTATGGCCTGCCGGCGGTGTGGATCGATGCCAGCCAGCGCGAGCAGGCGCAGACCTACGGCTACACGGTGGTGGACGCCGGCACGGTGGTGGCCACCCATCTGTCCAAGGTGATCAACGAGCATGCCCCGGAACTGCTCGGGCGCGAGGAGACCCAGCAGCTGCTGGACCACGTCGCCAAGCAGCACCCCAAGCTGGTCGAGGAGCTCACGCCCAAGGTGCTGTCCGTGTCCGTCATCCAGAAGGTGCTGCAGAACCTGCTCGACGAGCGGGTTCACCTGCGCGACATGCGCACCGTGCTGGAGACGCTGGCCGAGCACGGCGCGCGCACTCAGGACTCGGACGAGCTGACGACGGTCGTGAGGGCCGCATTGGGCCGTGCTATCATTTTTGAAATCTTCGGAGGAGCGCAGGAATTGCAGGTAATGGCCCTGGAGCCCGGCCTGGAGCACATCCTCACGCAGGCCCTCGCCGGCCAGAAGGGCGAGGGCATGGGACTGGAGCCCGGCCTGGCCGAGCGTCTGGTCCACGACACCCGCCACGCCGTGGAGAGCCTCTCCGGCAACGGCGCTCCCACCGTCCTGCTCACCAGCCAGCCCCTGCGCACCGTGCTGTCACGCTTCCTGCGCCGGGTGACGCCCGATCTCAAGGTCATTTCCCATGCCGAGGTCCCTGAGGGCCGCAGCGTGCGGGTGAACATGCTCATCGGCAGCCGGGCATGATCAAGAAGTTTCACGCCTCGACCACCCGCGACGCGCTGCGCATGGTGCGCGACGCCCTCGGCGCCAACGCCATCATCCTGTCCAACCGGCAGATGAACGGCGGCGTGGAGATCATCGCCGTCGCCGATCTGGACGTGGCGGCCCTGTCCAGCCAGGCCGAGCCGGCCGCCCACGTCCCCGTTCCCGAGCCGGCCGTGCCGTCGCGTCCCGCCGTGACGCCCCTGACCGAGTACATCGCCCAGAAGGAGGCCAGCCTCATCCGGCCGGCGCGCCCCGCCGCCCGGCCGCCGGATTCGCCGCCTCGTCCGGTGGTGCCGTCGCCCCAGGAGGCGACCGGTCTTCCGCCCGCTACGCCCGCCCCTCGCCCCGACGCCGACATGGCCGCGCCGCCCATGCAGGAGCTGACCCGCGAGGTCCGCCTGCTGCGCAACCTGGTGGAGGGACAGCTGGCCGGCTTCGCCTGGGGCGAGATCGCCGGCCGCGATCCGGTGCGTGCGGAGATCATGAAGCGCCTGCTGGCGGCCGGGTTCAGCACCGCCCTGTCCCGCCACCTGCTGGAGAAACTGCCCAGGGAACTCGACCTGGAGCGGGCCATGAAATGGCTCAGGGCGGCCATCGCCCACAATCTGAGGACCGCCGAGGAGGGCCGCGACATCCTCGACGAGGGCGGCGTCTACGCCCTGGTCGGCCCGACCGGGGTGGGCAAGACCACCACCGTGGCCAAGCTGGCGGCGCGGGCCGTGCTCAAGCACGGCGCGGGCAAGGTGGCGCTGGTCACCACCGACACCTACCGGATCGGCGCCCAGGACCAGTTGCGCATCTACG
This sequence comes from Thiobacillaceae bacterium, assembly GCA_025458005.1. Lineage (GTDB taxonomy): Bacteria > Pseudomonadota > Gammaproteobacteria > Burkholderiales > Thiobacillaceae > JALOTG01. The sequence continues at coordinate 7,700 of JALOTG010000021.1, read as the reverse complement.
GCCGCATCCTGGGCACGCCGGTATTCGCCGTGCAGGACGAGAACGACCTGGAGCTGACCCTCTCGGACCTGGGCCGCAAGCATCTGGTGCTGATCGACACGGTGGGCATGAACCAGCGCGACAAGCGGGTGGCCGAGCAGGTGGCCCTGCTGTGCGGCGAGCAGCGCGGCGTGAAGCGCCTGCTGCTGCTGGGCGCGACGGCCCAGGGCGTCACCCTGGAGGAGGTGGCGCGCGCCTACAGCGGCGCCGGACTGATCGGCTGCATCCTGACCAAGATCGACGAGGCGCTGTCCTACGGGCCCTGCCTGGATGTGGTGATCCGCCATCAGCTCGCCGTGCATTACGTCACCAACGGCCAGCGCGTGCCGGAGGACCTGCATCCGGCCAGCGCCCTGTATCTGGTCGACCGGGCCTTCCGCCTGGTGCAGTCGGAGTCGCCCTACGCCCCGGATGAGGGTGACTACCCCGTCCTGATGGCCGCCATGGACAAGGCCCACCTGCCCGACGAGGAGCAGGGCACGGGGATGGCGGGCGCGCTGAGGTAAGCATGTCGGACCAAGCCGCCGGGCTGCGCAGGTTGATGAGGCAAGGACGCCCGTTCCAGGCCGTCGGGGTGTTCGGCACGGATGCCGGCCTGACGGCGAGCGTGTCCGCCCACCTGGCCCTGGCCCTGGTGCGCCGGGGGACGCCGACCTGGGTGCTGGACGAAGCGGCCGCCCCCCGCAACGTGGTGACCCAGTTCGGCATCCAGCCGCGCTTTACCCTGGACCAGGCGTTGCGCAGGGAGGTGGACGCGTCGGCCGCCGTGACGCCGGTGATGGATGGCCTGCAGGTCCTGGCGGCAGACGGCGGCATGGGCTGGCTGGCGGGCACCCCGGAACTGCGCTGGCGCATGACGGTGGATGACCTGGCCGGGGTGCCCGGACAGCCGCTGTGGCTGCTCCTGCATGCCGCGGCGGGCCGGGAACGCGGCAGCCTGGCCCTGTGCGCCCACGATCGGCTGCTGGTGATGCCGCAGCGCAAGGCCGCTCTCACGGAAACCTATGCCCTGCTCAAGGCCGCCCATCAGCATCATCCCGCCGACCGCTGCTGGGTGCTGGTCGTCCAGGCTCGGGACGCGGACGCGGCCGGGGAGTCCTTCGAGGCCCTGGCGGCGACCGCCCGGCGCTTCCTGGGCTTCCGCCTCGATTCACTGGGCTGGATCCCCCGCGATGCCGCGCTGGCGGAGGCCTCGCGCCGCATGCGGTCGATCCGCGACCTGCCGCCGGGCACGCCGGGCATGCAGGCCTTCCGGGAGCTCGCCGAGCGGGCGGTCGGCCTGGTGGCGCAGGAGGGAAGCCCCGGACTGGATGAATTCTGGCTGAAAATGTGGATGTTCAGTCGCCTGGCCGCAGAAGCCGCCCTGGAGAACGTACAGAATGTACAACTCAGCAGAAGCCTCGGATAAGAACGCCCTGGTCCGCGAATACCTGCCCCTGGTGAAGCGGATCGCCTATCACCTGATGACGCGCCTGCCCGCCAGCGTGGAGGTGGATGATCTCATCCAGGCCGGCATGCTGGGCCTGCTGGACGCCGTGAGCCGCTTCGACGACGACCAGGGGGCGCACTTCGAGACCTACGCCACGCAGCGCATCCGCGGTTCCATGCTGGACGAGCTGCGCGACGCGGACTGGGCCTCGCGCAACGTGCGCAAGGCTGCCCGGCAGATCGAAAGCGCCATCCACGTCCTCGAACAACGCAATGGGCGGCCGCCCTCCGAACAGGAGATTGCGTCGGAGATGCGCCTGGACATCAACACCTATTTCGAGATGCTCAACGATGCCCGCGGCGCCCAGCTCCTCTACTACGAGGATCTGCACGAGGACAGCGGCGACGATTTCCTCGACCGCTTCGCCGACGACGTATCGATGGGCCCCTTCGACGTGCTGGCGAGCCGCACCTTCAAGCGCGCCCTGGCCCAGGCGGTGGCCCTGCTGCCCGACCGGGAGAAGCAGCTGATGGGCATGTACTACGAGCAGGAGATGAACTTCAAGGAGATCGGCGCCGTTCTCGGGGTGTCCGAATCGCGCGTCTGCCAGTTGCATAGCCAGGCCATTTCCCGGTTGCGCGGCAAGCTCAGGGATTGGGCCGTGATCAGCGGTTGACGGCGCGGGGCGAACAGGTGCGCTGGGACATCATCAGCATCATCGGCCTGGCCCTGGGGCTGGCCGCCATCCTGGTCGGGCAGGCCCTGGAGGGAGGGCACCTGGGTTCCCTCCTGCAGCTCACGGCCTTTCTCATCGTCATCGGCGGCACCCTGGGCGCGGTGATGCTGCAGAGTCCGCTGCGCGTGTTCCTGGACGGGCTGTCGATGGCCAGGTGGGTGTTCAAGCCGCCCCAGGTCGCCACCGAGCAGGTGCTCAACCAGTTGCTGGAATGGAGCCACCAGGCCCGCCGCGGCGGCCTGCTCGCCCTGGAGTCCCAGATCGAGGCCCTGGACGACCTGTTCCAGCGCCGCGGCCTGCAGATGCTGGTGGACGGAGCGGAACCCGAGGTCCTGCGCGAGACCCTGGAACTGGAGCTCAGCTCCTACGAGCACCACCACCAGGAATCGGCCAAGATCTGGCTGGCGGCCGGGGGCTACGCGCCGACCATCGGCATCATCGGCGCGGTGATGGGCCTGATCCACGTCATGGAGAACCTGTCCGACCCGTCCAAGCTCGGCTCGGGCATCGCCGTGGCCTTCGTCGCCACCATCTACGGCGTGGGCAGCGCCAACCTGATCTTCCTGCCCATCTCCAACAAGCTCAAGGCGCTGGTGACCCGGCAGGTCAGGACCAAGGAGATGTACGTGGAAGGCCTCGTCTCCATCGCCAACGGGGAAAACCCGAGGATGATCGAGGCGAAACTGCAGGGCTATCTGCTGTGAAGCGCTCGGTCAGCGGCGGGGGTGACGAGGCGGGCCGCGGTATCGGATGTCCCAGAGCACTGCTCTGATTGCCAGCCATGCGCCGCAAGCCCGCCGAGGAACACGAGAACCTGGAGCGCTGGCTGGTCTCCTACGCCGACTTCATCACCCTGCTGTTTGCCTTTTTCGTGGTGATGTACGCCATTTCCTCGATCAACGAGGGCAAGTACCGGGTCTTGTCGGACTCGCTGGTGCAGGCCTTTCGCGAGGCGCCCAGCAGTGACCGCCTGATCCAGTTGGGCACTCGTCATCCGGAGATGCTGCAGGGCTCCGGCAAGCCGATCGGCAAGGCGCAGACCCTGCCGCGAGAGGATGCGTCCCAGCAGCCGGCGACCGAGTCCATGCGGCGAGTGGCCAAGAACGTCCTGGAGGCCATGGCGCCGTTGATCAAGGAAGGGCAGGTGCGGGTGACCCAGTCGCCGCGCGGCATCACCGTCGAGATCAACGCCAGCGTGCTGTTCTCCACCGGCGAGGCCATCCTGCAGCCTTCATCAACGGAAACCCTCACCGCCGTGGCGCGCGTGCTCAAGGAGGTGGACAACCCGATCCAGGTGGAGGGGCACACCGACGACGTGCCGATCCGCAATCCCAATTTCCCCTCCAACTGGGAGCTGTCCTCGGCCCGCGCCGGCAGCGTGGTGCGGCTGTTCACGGAACAGGGCGTGCCGCCGGCCCGCCTGGTGGCCATCGGCTACGCCGACAACCGGCCGCTGGACACCAACGCGACGCCGGACGGGCGGGCCCGCAACCGGCGCGTCAACGTGCTCATCCTGCACGAGAAGAAGGGGGATGTGCGGGAGATCGAGATCGAACCACCCGGCCCACCAGTGCGGTGACCGGTCATTTCGTCCCCGGGTCGGGTTCAGGCCACGGTGATGCGGAAGACCTCGACGCTGGGCGTGTATTCCAGCCGCTTCTCGATGCGCACCGCCATGCCGCCGCTCTGAGTGCGCACCTCGATGGGATGCTCCGGTTCCAGGCTGCCAGGGGGGGCCAGCAGCATGGCCGACTGCTTGAGCGCCGGGGAGGCCTGGATCAGCAGGCCGGGAAACTGGCGGCCGCTGTCGTTGCGCCGCACATGCACGGACATGGCCTTGGGGGCGATGAGCTGCACGCCGAAGAACATCTCGCCGGCCGCGGGGACGCGGAACCAGCGCACCAGACCCACGCTCCAGGTGCCGTTGCCCTGGCGGATGCCCGCCAGGTCGCCCACCTTGACCTGGGCCGAGACCGTGCCGCTCTTGCGCAGCGCCAGTCCGCCCATGCTGTCGTCCACCGTCTGGCAGCGCATGACCACCGGCGGCGGCTCGCCGGCGCCGGACGGGTTGCCGGCCGCGTGGCGCTCCGCGCCCATCGTGCCGATGAGCTGATAGATGGACCTGAGGCCGAAGCTGACTTCGAACTCCCGACCGCGCTGATGGTGGCGGCGCTGCGACTGACGCTGGATCGATGCCCCCCAGCTGAGCTTCAGGCGGCGCAGCATGACCGCGTATTCCGGGTCCCTGGCGGCGGCCGGCAGTCCCAGCTTCTCCGGGTCCTCCTTGCCCTTCACGTGGGCGGACAGCATGGCCAGGTGCTTGGCCAGCTCCGTGGTGTTGAGCATCAGGTCCCAGCGCGGGTTGGTCGGGTGCTGTTCCCAGGCCAGCGGCTTGGGGGCGGCATCGGTGTTGACCTCGATGATGAAGATGCCGGCCTGGCCCTTGGCCTCCTCGGCCGGGAACAGGTTGGCCAGATTGCTGAAGCGGTCGATGATGTCGCGGGCCCAGGGCATCTCGATCTGGGGAAAGCGGTAGGGGTCGGCCAGGGCCATGAGCAGGATCGACTTGTAGATCTGCTCCAGGGTCTGCATGCGATGGCTGTTTTCCGGGATCGCTTCGGCAAGCCCGTCCCGAAGGGCGAAATTGAAGGTCTGATGCAGGTCGACCCAGACGCCGCTGGGCACGTTCTCGTGGGTCTCGAAGCTGATCTCCAGGACCTGTTGCAGAATGAGCAGGAGTTGCTGCAGGTAGTGGGGCAGCGGCTTCTTGTTCAGGTGGAAGGTGCGCCCCAGCCACTCCAGGATGAGGATCTTGTAACTGGTGGCCAGTTCCAGGAGCAGACGCTGGGCGAGCTCGGGGTTGGGACGATAGCGCGGCGGCAGCGGCAGGGACGTGCCGTGATACTGCTCGCGCAGCGTGGAGACGGTTTCTTCCACCACCGGCCCGACCGCCTCAAGCATCCTGGCCCGCACATCGTGACCCATCTTGGTCCGGTTGGCCGTGGCGAGATAGTCGGCGAGCTCCTCGGCGGCCTCCAGCGGGTTGGAGAGCGGCAGCCGGTTGAGCCAGGCGGCGACTTGCTTGGGCTTGATGTCCAGGTTTATATTGCTCCCGCCTGCGATGGCCGGAAGGACGTATCTGGGCTGCATGGCCGTTCCCTTGAATGGTTCCGCCATTGTATGTAAAGCCTTTCCGCCTTGTAAATTTTGGTTTCGCCGCGATGCGCGGCGTGACCGCCTTCCCTTGATCTCTAGCCCCCGGATGTCCTCTCCGCGCGAAAACCACAGACTGGCCCGGGATCGCCGGGCGCGTCCTGCTCGCCGTTCCGGCGGGGCTGGAACCCAAGGCCGATCTGAGGGTCACTAGGCCCGGAACGTATGGAGTCGACATGCTGAAGCGAATGCTGTTCCTCGCCCTGTTGAGCGTCCTTGCCGGCCAGACCCTGGCCTTCAGCCTGACCGACAGCCAGGGCAGGAAACACCGCCTTGAGGATTACAAGGGCCGGTGGGTGCTGGTGAACTTCTGGGCCACCTGGTGCCCCCCCTGCCTGGAGGAAATCCCCGACCTGGTGGCCCTGCATGATGACCGTCGCAACAACCTGGTGGTCATCGGCGTGGCGCTGGATTACCGGAACCCGCAAGAGGTGCTCCAGTTCGCCGACCAGCTGATGATCAGCTATCCCCTGGTGCTGGGCGACTACAAGATGGCCGCCCAGGTCGGTCCGATCAAGGGTCTGCCGACCACCTATCTCTACAACCCGCAGGGCAAGGTGGTGGCCTACAACGTCGGCGCCCTCACCCGGGCCGCCGTGGAGCGATACATCCACGGCAAGCCGGGGGGCGCCGCCCAGAAACGATGAGGTGAGAGATGCGCTGGCTCATGCTTGCCCTGGCCATGTTGGTCCTGCCCGCCACCGCCGAGGTGCGCGATCCGCAGATCCATTTCTTCCAGCCCAAGCTGGGGGACTTCCAGGGCGACCTGACCATCGCCAAGGATGAGGGCAGGACCGGCGTCCTGCTGATGTACGAGATGGACGAGTGTCCGTTCTGCCATCGCATGAAGACCAGCGTCCTGAACCGGCCCGAGGTGCAGGACTACTATCGGGCGCATTTCCTGATCTATGCCGTGGACGTCAAGGGCGACGTGCCGGTGACGGATTTCCAGGGCCAGCAGACCACCGAGAAGGCGTTCGCCCTCCGGCAACGGGCGAGGGCAACGCCGGTGTTTGTCTTCTACGATCTGCAGGGGCGGGAAATGACCCGCTTCACCGGCGCCACGCAGACCGCGGAGGAGTTCCTTCTGCTCGGACGCTACGTGGTCGAGGGGGCCTACAAGACCATGCCGTTCAACGTCTACAAGCGGCAGACCCAGGCCCCCCGATGAGGGCGCTGGCCGCCGGCCTGCTTGCGTTCTGGGTCTGCACGGCCGCCGCCCAGGCGTTGCGCCTGGAGGAGGTGCTGGCCCACGCGGACGGGCCTCATCCCGACCTGGACGCGGCGCGCGCCCAGCACGAACTGGCCCGCGCCGAGCAGGCGCTGGCCGAGAGCCTCAGCGATTTCCGCGTCGTCCTGGAAGCCGCGCTGATCACCGGGCGCAACGAGCTGTACGACGACCGTTACCATGCCGACAATTTCGCCAGGCTCAACGCCCGCAAGACGCTGTGGGACGCCGGCCGCCATGCCGCCACCCTGCGCGCCGCCCGGCTGGAGCATGACGCCCAGGTCCCGCGGATGCAGGACATCCGTGCCCAGCGCCGGCTGGCGCTGATGAACCGCTTTTTCGACGTGCTGATCACCGACCTGCAATACGCGGTGGAGAACGAATATCTGGCGGTGGCCTACGTGAACTGGGACAACGGCCGCGAGCGCCACCAGCTCGGCCAGCTCTCGACTCACGAACTGCTGGAACTGGAGCATCGCTACCAGGAATGGCGCCTGCGCCGCAACGATACGGAGCGCAAGGCGAGGGAGCGGCGGGCGCTGCTGGCCAGCGCCATAAACCGGCCCGGCGAGTTGCCGGCGGCGCTCGCCGAGCCCGTCCTGTCCGGCAACGCGCGCAGACTGCCGCCTTTCGACGACCTGCTGACGGCCATGCAGACCCACAACCCCGGCCTCAGGACGTGGCAAGGCCTGCTGGCGGCCGCGCAAGGCCGCCTGCAGGCGGCGCGGCTGGAGGATCAACCGCGCCTGGAACTGGCCCTGGAGGCGGGCAGCTACACCCGACCCTCCGCCACGCGCGACGATCTGCGCGCCGGCCTCAACTTCGCCTGGCCCCTTTACGACGGCCGCCGGCTGGACGCCCGGCTGGCCCTGGAACAGGCCCGATTCCAGGCCCTGCAGGCGGAATACGAGCAACTGCGCCTGGACCTGCGCCAGAGGCTCTACGAGACCTGGCAGGAGATCCAGTATCTGCGCGACGTGGAGCGCCCGGCCCTGGCGGTGGACGCGGAGTACCGGGAACATGCCCTGGAGCGGGCGCGCGCCGAATACGAGCTG
>JALOTG010000319.1 GCA_025458005.1 Thiobacillaceae bacterium | reverse complement strand
AGGTCCCGGCCGTTCATCTCGGGCATCACCACGTCGGTCATCAGCAGATGGATCGCGCCGGCGTGCTCCTCGGCCAGCCGGATCGCCTCGCCCGGCGTGCCCGCCGCCAGCACCCGATAGCCCAGTTTTTCCAGCATCATCGTGCCCAGGTGCAGGAGCGCCGGTTCGTCTTCCACCAGCAGCACGGTCTCGTGGCCGCGGCCGGCCGGCTCGGCGGGGCCTGCCAGCGCGGCCGGAGCCGCCTGGCCCCGGTGCCGGGGCCAGTAGAGGGTGAAGGTCGTCCCTTGGCCGGGCTCGCTGTACACGTTGACGAAGCCCTGGATCTGCTTGACCACGCCGTAAAGGGTGGCCAACCCGAGACCGGTGCCCCGGCCCACGCTTTTGGTGGTGAAGAACGGCTCGAACAGATGCGCCAAGGTCTCGGAATCCATGCCGCAGGCGTCGTCGCTCACGGCCAGCCGGACATACTCGCCGGGCACGAACCCCGCGTGCTGGGCGCAATAGGTCTCGTCGAGGCTGGCGTTGCCCGTTTCGATGGTAATCCGGCCCACGCCCGCGATGGCGTCCCGGGCGTTGACGCACAGGTTGACCAAGATCTGGTCGATCTGGGCGGGGTCCACCTTGACCGGCCACAAGGGGGAACCCGGCCGCCAAATCAGCGTGATGGGTTCGCCGATGAGCCGCCGCAACATCTTGAGCATTCCCGCGACGGTCTCGTTCAGGTCGCACACCTGGGGCGCGATGGTCTGCTTGCGAGCAAACGCCAGCAGTTGGCGGGTCAGGTTGGCGGAACGCTGGGCGGCCTTCTGGATTTCCAGCAGGTCGGCATACAGCGGTTGCGCGGGGTTGGCGTTCTCCAGCGCCAGCTCGGTATGGCCGAGGATCACGCCCAGCAGGTTGTTGAAGTCGTGGGCCACGCCCCCCGCCAGCCGTCCGATCGACTCCATCTTCTGGGCCTGGGCCAACTGCGCCTGCAGCTTTTCCCGCTCTTGCTCGGCCCGCTTAAGCTCGGTGATGTCCAGCGCCGTTGCGGACAGGAAGCGCGAGGTGCCGGCAGCGTCCTGGATCACGGAAGCATTCATCAAGGTGGGGTATACTGACCCGTCGCGCTTCCGATGCCATACCTCCTCGGCGGCGAAACCACCCTCCCGGACCAGGCGCTCGAGCAGGGCCTCGACGCGGACCACCTGTTCTTCGCTGTGGAAAATGGCGAGATGGCGGCCCGCCAGTTCGGCTGGTTCCCAGCCATGCATGCGGGCAAAGGTTTCGTTCGCATAGGTGATGTTGCCATCCAAGTCGGTAATGGCGACGCCATAGGTGGCCTTGTCGGCGATCGTGCGAAACTTGCGAATCTCTTCGTCCGCCCGCTTGTGCGCGGTGATATCCGTGAACGTGGTATACACGCTATGGGGTTTGCGCTCGCCGGGGAGAAATTCCGGTACCGCATCAATCATCAGCCAGCGGTGCTCGTCACTGTGTGGATGATAGACCCCCATGACCACGCCCGCGACGGTTTCGCCGGTACGCAACGCCACCATGGAGGGGTGGTCGGCACCAGGAAACGGCGAACCATCCTCATGAATGGATTGCCAGGCCGGATCGATGCTGGTTTTGCCGCGCATTTGATCCAACGACAGTCCAAGAATCCGTTTGGCGGCGGGATTGGCGGCGGAAATGTGGCCTTCAGCGGTTTGATAAACTACCCCCTGCGCCATGGTCTCGAACAGGGTTCGATAGTGCTGTTCGCTCTCGTGTCGCACCTGCTCGACCCGCTTGTGCTCGGTGATGTCATGAACCGTCTCCACGATGCCGATGAGGTTGCCATCCTCGTCTTTGAGGGGCACCGCTTTCGACAGCCATGCGCCTCGCGTAACCGGCCCGTCTTCCGGATGCTCGGGGGTCAATTCGGCTTCGCCGGGTTCCCCTGTTTGGATGGCCTGCGCCACCGGACAGCGACGGCACGGTTTGGCCAGCCCCCAGACGGAGTGGCACCGCCTTCCTTCGATCTCCGGCAAGGACAAGCCGATGGCTTTCTGGTAGGCCTTGTTTCCCCAGACCACCTTCTGATCCTGATCGTGAAAGGCGATAATCACTGGAACGTTATCCAGGATCTCGGCCTTCAGGGCATCCGACAGTGGGCGCGTCATTCTCATAAAGACTATACCAGAGCAGAGGGAGCACTGTGGGTCGGGCTTTAGCCTAACTCTTTATATTAAAAACTGAAAAAGTCAGGCTAAAGCCCGACCCACAGGTATGATCTTTCCAGGAAGTCACCTAAGCTACGTCGCCGGCGTTCATCTTGCCGCCCAGGATGAGGTCGGCCGGGGCGCGCAAGCGTTCCGGCAGCCGTTCCAGCCACTGGTCGCCGGTCTCATAGGGAATGCCCTGGCGGTGGGCATGGGCCTGGGCGACCAGGTCCTCGATGGCGAGGGGCGGCTCGGCGCCGTCGGTCGGGCCGGCGTAGTAGGGGGCGGGGTCTTCCATCGTTGTCACCTGGCGGCTTTTCATCGCGGGCGCTGTCAACGCATGAGGTGTCGGATATAGTTGCCAATGGTCAGGAGCTGGTCTTTATCCAGGCGACCGATGATGTTGCGGATCATCGGCGCCATGATCCGGGTGGCGCCGGCCACCCCGAGGTTCGCGGTC
>JALOTG010000153.1 GCA_025458005.1 Thiobacillaceae bacterium | reverse complement strand
AAGGAGAGAGAGTCATGAGTTCGTTTTGGAGCGGCTGGATCATTGTCATCGCGGTCGGCAACATCCTGGCCTGCTTATGGCTGATCTGGTGGACGATGAGGAAGCGGGCCGGCGAGGCCGCCACCGGAGACGTCACGGGGCACACCTGGGACGGCACCCTGCAGGAGTACAACAACCCGCTGCCGCGCTGGTGGCTGTGGCTGTTCTACGGCACGCTCGTCTTCGCCGGCGTATACCTCGCCCTGTATCCCGGCCTCGGCGGCTTCAAGGGCCTGCTCGGCTGGGGATCCCACGAGAGCCAATACCTGGGCGAGATCGGCAAGGCGAAGGAAAAGTACGACCCGCTGTTCGCCAAGTACGGTCAGGTTTCGGTCGCCGACCTCGCCACCAAGGACGAGTACAAGGACGCCCGCGACATGGGACGCCGGCTGTTCCTGACCTATTGCTCCCAGTGCCACGGCTCCGGCGGACAGGGTTCGCGGGACTTCCCCAACCTGACCGACCAGGAATGGCTGTGGGGCGGCGAGCCAGAGGCCATCAAGGCGAGCATCACCAACGGCTTCACGGCGGAGATGCCGGCCAACATGCTGGGCGACGAGCAAAGCGCCAAGGAAGTGGCCAACTACGTCCTGTCCCTCGGCGGCAAGCCGCACGACGCGGCCCTGGCCGCGGCCGGCAAGGAAAAGTACGCGGCCTGCGCGGGTTGCCACGGGGAGGACGGCAAGGGCATGCCCGCCGCCGGCTTCCCCAACCTGGTCGATGACGCCTGGCGCTTCGGTGGCAGCGAGGCGGCCATCGTGGAGAGCATCGTCAAGGGCCGCAAGGGCGGCATGCCTGGCCAGGCCCACCTGGGCGAGGCCAAGATCCACCTGCTGACCGCCTACGTCTGGGGCCTGGGTGGCGGCACGCAACCCGCTCCCGCCGCCCCGGCGGCTGACGCGACACCGGCAGCAGAAGCCGCCCCCGCGGCCGAGCAGTCGGCTCCCGCGCAGTAACGGCCTAACCTGTCGGGCCGGCCCCGGGCCGGCCCCGCAGGCAAGGGGGTTCCCGGAGCTTCCTTGCCTGCGCCTTGGCGCGGTACACGACTAGAAAAAGCTTTATGGCTCAGGAGAAAGCCGGCCTTTTCGTGAAGCAGGACTGAGAGAAGGAGTGCGCAGTGGCTGAAATCCGTGATCCGGGCCAGGAAGCTGGCGGGGAGGCGGCCGTCTCCCTGTACGAGGTGAGGCAGAAGATCTATCCGCGCGCCGTGCACGGCTGGTTCAACAATTGGCGCGTCATCCTAGTCGTCGTCACCCAGGTGATCTTCTACGGCCTGCCCTGGGTGCCCTGGGAGGGCCGCCAGGCGGTGCTGTTCGACCTGGCCGCGCGCAAGTTCTACCTCTTCGACCTGGTGCTCTGGCCGCAGGACTTCATCTGGCTGGCCGCCCTGCTGATCATCTCCGCCCTGGGGCTGTTCCTGTTCACCGCCGTGGCCGGCCGCCTGTGGTGCGGCTATGCCTGCCCGCAGACCGTCTACACCGAGTTGTTCCTGTGGATCGAGCAATGGTTCGAGGGCGACCACAGGAAGCAGCAGAAACTGAACACCCAGCCCTGGAACGGCGAGAAGATCCTGCGTCGCGGCGGCAAGCACGTCGCCTGGGTGGTGCTGGCCCTCTGGACCGGCTTCACCTTCGTCGGCTATTTCACCCCCATCACCGTGCTGGGCGAGTCCGTGCTCACCTGGAATCTCGGCCCCTGGGAGAGCTTCTGGATCTTCTTCTACGCCCTCGCCACCTGGGGGTTCGCCGGCTTCATGCGCGAGCAGGTGTGCAAGTACATGTGTCCCTATGCCCGCTTCCAGAGCGTGATGTTCGACCCGGACACCCTGATCATTACCTATGACTACCGCCGCGGCGAAGGTCGTGGCGCCCGCAGGAAGGGCTCCGACTACAAGGCCCAGGGACTAGGCGACTGCGTCGATTGCGGCATCTGCGTGCAGGTCTGTCCCACCGGCATCGACATCCGCAACGGACTGCAATACATGTGCATCGGCTGCGCGGCCTGCATCGACGCCTGCGATCAGGTCATGGAGAAGATGGATTATCCCAAGGGGCTGATCCGCTATTCGACCCAGAACGCCATCGACGGCAAGTACCCGGACAAGGAGATCCCGCGCCACGTGTTCCGCCCCCGCACCCTGATCTACACCCTGATCCTGGGCGGCATCCTGGTCGCCTTCGTCGCCACCCTGGCGACGCGTGTCCCGTTGCGGGTGGACGTGATCCGCGACCGCCAGGTGCTGTCCCAGGAGAGCGCCAGCGGCGGCATCGAGAACATCTATCGCCTGCAGGTCATCAACATGGACGACCGGCCTCACCGCTACCGCATCTCGGCCGAGGGGATCGATGGCCTCAAGGTGACCACGGGCGCGTCCGTGGAGATTCCGGCCCTGGGGACGAAGGACGTCAGCGTCACCCTGGAGGCCTCCCGCCTGGCGCTCACCCGACCGAGTCAGCCGGTGTTCTTCAAGGTGCAGGCCGAAGCCGCTCCGGAGATCGCGCGCGAGGCGAAATCCAGCTTCCTGAGATGATGAGCGGGGCAATGACCGATATCCTGGACAAGAAGAGGCACTGGTGGCGGGAGCCGATGGTCTGGCTGATCATCGCCCTCCCCCTGGCGGCGGTCATCGGCGGCCTGATCACCGTGTGGATCGCCGCGCGCGGATCGGATCCCCTGGTGGCGGAGGACTATTACAAGCAGGGGCTGGTCATCCATCAGGTCCTGGAACGGGATGCCCGGGCCGCCGCCCTGAACCTGTCGGCCGAGCTCCGGGTGGACGGGGGATCGCTGGAAGTGCGTCTCACCGGTCGGCTGGACGCCTATCCCGACCGGCTGACCCTGAACGTCATCCATCCCACGCGCTCGGAAGCCGACCGCGCCATCACCCTTAGCGCCAGCGACCAGGGGTTCTACCGCGCGCAATTGCCCGACCTGGACTCAGGGCAGCGGCGGCTGCTTCTGGAACCGGAAGACCGCGCCTGGCGGCTGACCGGGCGCTGGACCGGCCCCGTCTCCGGCCCCACCCTGATGCGGCCGGCCAAACCCGATACACCGCCCCACCCCTGATGTCATAGATAAGGAGACCCGCAATGGACGTCGTGATGCAAGAACTGTTCGGCAGCAGCATCGGCCTGCTCAGCCTGTTCACCATCGGCTTCATCATCGCCATGGCCATCTTCATCTACCTGCGCGTGATGAAGAACATCCGCGAGGAAGAACGTCGCTGACGTCTGGTCGTCAAACCATGCTGGCGCGGGCGAACAGCCGGTCCAGCTGTTCCCGGCTCTGGGCGTAGCCCTCCTTGTCCAGGAAATCCTGCAGCAGGAAGGCCTCCATGCGCGGATACAGCTCGATGGCCTCGTCCAGCTGCGGGTCGTTGCCGCGGGCGTAGGCGCCGATGGTGATCAGGTCGCGACTGCGCTGATAGCGGGAATACAGGGCCTTGAAGCGGCGCACCCGCTCCATCTCCTCGCGGCTGAGCAGGTCCGTGATCACGCGCGACACCGAGGCCTCGATGTCGATGGCGGGATAGTGCCCCTGGTCGGCCAGCTGGCGTGACAGCACGATGTGGCCGTCCAGGATGGCCCGCGCCGCGTCGGCGACCGGATCCTGCTGGTCGTCCCCCTCCATCAGCACGGTGTAGAAGGCGGTGACCGAGCCGCCGCGGCTGCGGCCGTTGCCGGCCCGTTCCACCAGCTGCGGCAGCTTGGCGAACACCGAGGGGGGGTAGCCCTTGGTGGCGGGCGGCTCGCCCACCGCCAGGGCGATCTCCCGTTGCGCCTGGGCATAGCGGGTGAGGGAATCCATGATCAGCAGCACGTTCAGGCCCTGATCGCGGAAGAACTCGGCGATGGCCGTGGCATAGGCCGCCCCGTGCAGGCGCAGCAGGGGCGGCGAGTCGGCCGGCGCGGCCACTACCGCCGCCCGGCGCAGTCCCTCCTCGCCGAGGATGTTCTCGATGAAGTCCTTCACCTCCCGGCCGCGCTCGCCGATCAGGCCCACCACCACCACGTCCGCCGAGGTGTAGCGGGCCATCATGCCCAGCAGCATCGACTTGCCCACGCCGCTGCCGGCGAACAGGCCCATGCGCTGGCCCCGGCCGACGGTGAGCAGGGCGTTGATGGCGCGCACGCCGACGTCCAGGACGTGGTCGATGGGTTCGCGTTCCATGGGATTGAACGGCCGGCTGTAGAGGGGCACGCGCCGGGAAGCCTCCAGCGGCCCCAGGCGGTCCAGGGGGCGGCCGGCCCCATCCACCACCCGCCCGAGCATCTCCGGGCCCACCGAGATCTGACGGATGCGGTCCTCGATGCGGCGTCGCCGGTAGAAGGTCCTGTACAGCCTGGGGGGCTCGAAGCGGCACTCCTGGCAAGGCTCCACGGTCGCGCCGGGCGCCATCCCGTAGACGTCGGTGGCCGGCATCAGGAACAGCCGCTCGCCGGAGAAGCCCACCACTTCGGCGTCGACCTGCTGCCCGCCCGGCATGGTGACCTTGCAGGAGGCACCGGTGGCGAGCTTGAGCCCCACCGCTTCCATGACCAGCCCCGCCACCCGGGTGAGTCGCCCCGTGACCTGCCAGGGCTGGATCTGCCCGACCGCCTCGCGGCAATTCTGCAGGTGCTCGATCAGGGGAGCGACGCGATTCAGCCCAGCCATGCCGCGTCCGCCCCCAGCACCGCGACCACGTCCCGCCAGCGCAGCGACATGGATGCGTCCAGCTCGCTGTGGGCGTTCTCCACCCTGAAGCCACCGAGCTCCATGTCCGCGTCCTCGATGACCTTCCAGGACAGATGGCCGTGCTCGTGGGAGAGCCATTCCCGCACGAAGGCCGCGTGCTCGGGATGGACCACCAGGCGGGTGTGCCCGGTCAGGCTGGGCAGGCTCATCAGCGCCTCCCGCACCACCTCCAGGATGATCTCGGGACGCACGCGCAGGCTGGTGCGCACCACCTGCTGGGCGATGGCCAGGGCCAGTTGCAGCACCTCCCGGGCCAGCTCCTCGTCCTGGCGCAGCCGTTCCGCGTCCAGGGCCTCGGCCAGCAGTCTGAGCCGCTCCGCGTGAACCCTCGCATCCTCCTGGCCAGCCGCGAAACCCGCCCGGCGCCCCTCCTCCTCGCCGAGGCGATATCCCTCCCCCCAGGCCTCCTGATGGATGCGCTCGAGCTGCTCGGCGGTCGGCAGGGGTAGCGGGCCGACCTCCCGCGGTGGTGCATCCCTGACCTCACCGGCCGGCGGCGCGGCGCGCGACTCCAGGCCGCCCAGTTCCCAGCGCTGGTAGGCGGTGAGCTGCTCCTTGGGAATGACCTTGCCGTTCATGGGCCGATTCGCCTCACTCGATCATGCCCTCCTCGTTGCCCTTGCCGCCCATGACGATCTGTCCCTCGTCGGCGAGCCGTCTGACGATCTTGAGGATCTCCTTCTGCTCCGCCTCCACCTCGGACAGGCGTACCGGTCCCTTGGCGTCGAGATCCTCCTTGAGGGCCTCGGCCGCGCGGCTGGACATGTTCTTGAAGATCTTGTCGCGCATCTCCTGGGAGGTGCCCTTCAGGGCCAGGATGAGGGACTCGGACTGCACCTCGCGCAGCAGCATCTGCACCGAGCGGTCGTCCAGCTCCAGGATGTTGTCGAAGGTGAACATCTGGTCCTGGATCTTCTGCGCCAGGTCGCCGTCGTGCTCGCGTATGCTCGCCAGCACCGAGGCCTCCACCGTGCCGCCCATGTAGTTGAGGATGTCGGCGGCGGCCTTGACGCCGCCCAGGGCGCTCTTCTTGCCGCGGTCGCCGCCGGCCAGGAGCTGGCTCAGCACATCGTTCAGCTCGCGCAACGCCATCGGCTGCACGCCCTCCAGGGTGGCAATGCGCATCATCACGTCGTTGCGCAGCCGCTCCACGAAATGCTGCAGCACCTCGCTGGCATGGTCCCGGTCCAGGTGGACGAGGATGGTGGCGATGATCTGCGGATGCTCGTTGCGGATCATGTCCGCGATGCTGGTCGCGTCCAGCCACTTCAGGCTCTCGATGCCGGCGTTGTCGTGGCCCTGCAGGATACGGTCGATCAGGTGGGAGGCCTTGTCGTCGCCCAGCGCCTTCCTAAGCACCTCGCGCAGGTACTCGTTGGAATCCCCCAGGCTGACGCGGCCTTCCGTTTCCTTCTGGAAATCGTCCAGCACGTGCCGGACCTGCTCGCGGCTCATGTTGCCCAGGGTGGCCATGGCGGTGCCCAGGCGCTGCACGTCCTTGGGCCCCAGATATTTCATCACCTCGGCGGCCTCCTCCTGGCCGAGCGCCAGCATCAGGGCAGCACTCTGTTGCAGGCCTTCCTCGCTCATTCCTTGTTGATCCACTCCTTGATGATGTCGGCGGTGAGCTTGGGATTCTGCTTGGCGAACTCCCGCGTCTGGCGGAGTGTATCCTCATAGTTGTCGGCCTTGGCGCCGGTGCCGGGCAATCCGGCCTCGCCGGGGGCGCCGGCGACCTCCCCGACTTCCCCCATGCCCAGATGGCCACCCTCCGGCGTCACGGCCTGCGGTGGCTTGACCAGATCCCGCAGCAGCGGACGCAACACGCCGAACACCAGGTAAAAGGCCAGGCCGATCACCAGCAGGTTCTTGAGCAGTTCCTTGCCCAGGGACATGGTTTCCGGGTCCTTCCACAGGGGGGCCTCGGTCTCCTCGGCCTTGATCTCGCTGAAGGCCGCGTTCACCACATTGACCGTGTCACCCCGATCCTGGCTGTAACCCATGGCCTCGCGCACCAGATTGTTGACCTGGGTGAGTTCCTGGGGGGCGAGGGGCTTGGCCTCGGCCTGCCCACCCTCGCCCGCCACGTTGCGGTAGTTCACCACTACCGCCACCGAGAGGCGCTTGATGCGCCCCAGCGGCTCCTTCACGTGGCGGATGGTCTTGTCCACTTCGTAATTGACCGTGCTCTCGCGTCGGCTGGAGCCGCCGCTTGCGCTCGCGGCCGGGCCCTGATTGGCGGCCTGATTGGCGCCCGCGGGTCCGGCGTTGGGCCCCGC
This sequence comes from Thiobacillaceae bacterium, assembly GCA_025458005.1. Classification (GTDB taxonomy): domain Bacteria; phylum Pseudomonadota; class Gammaproteobacteria; order Burkholderiales; family Thiobacillaceae; genus JALOTG01. The sequence continues at coordinate 6,817 of JALOTG010000153.1, read as the reverse complement.
GTTTGCGCCGGGGGGTGCATTGAAGGGGGCCGTCGCGGGGCCCGGCGGCTGGTTCGAGAAGGCCCCCGGCACCCCCGTGGCCGGGCCGCCTGCGCCGCCGCTGTTCACGTCCTCGACCGATTGCTGGCTGCGGATCGCCTGGACATCGGGCGTCGGATTGGGCTTGTAGGTCTCGCTGGTGTACTCGCTGGTGGAAAAATCCAGATCGCTCGGGCTTCGCGGTGAGCAGGTTGCCTGCCTGGTCCACCACCGTCACGTTGCCCGGGCCCAGGCTGGGCACGCTGCTGGAGACCAGGTGCACGATGGCGCTCACCTGGGCGGGATCCAGGCTGCGCCCGGCATACAGATTGACCAGCACCGACGCGGAGGGCTTCTGCTGGTCGCGCACGAACACCGAGGGCTTGGGAATGGCCAGATGCACCCGGGCCGACTCCACCGGCGCCAGGGACTGGATGGTGCGCGCCAGTTCCCCCTCGAGGCCCCGCTGAAAGGCCACCTGCTCCTGGAACTGGGTCATGCCCAGTTTGGCGCTGTCCATCAGCTCGAAACCGACCGCGCCGCCCTTGGGCAAGCCCTGTCCGGCGAGCCGGAAGCGCAGGTCGTAAACCTGGTCGGCGGGCACCAGGATGGCGCCGCCGGCCTCCTCATCTGCTGCAAGGCGGCGACGACCGCTCCGCCGTCCTTTTCGGACAGGTTGGAGAACAGCACCTTGTAGTCCGGGGCGCTGCTCCAGAGCATCAGGCCGACGATCAGGGCCAGGCTGGCGGCAAATCCGACGGCCAGCCCCAGTTTGCGGGCCGTTGGCAAACCTGATACACGCTGCAATACGGTGCCGAGGTACTGCTGGGGTTGTAGGGCCATCCGTGCGCTATGAGCTGATCAGGAATCAGACCGGCATGTTCATGATTTCCTGGTAAGCGGAAACCAGCTTGTTGCGCACCTGCACCATGGTTTGGAAGGAGACGCTGGCCTTCTGCAGGGACAGGACCACGTCTTCCAGATTGACGTTCGTGTCGGCGACGGAGAATTGCCTGGACAGTTCGCGCGCGTCCATCTGGGCGGCATTGGTCTCCGCCAGGGCGCTCCTGAGCAGGGCACCGAAGTCCGGCGTCGCGGGATCGCGAGCAGCCACGGCCTCGGGTGACTGCGAGGCTTGCACTGCCACGGCGCGCAGTTGCGCGACCATCTGATCAATGCCCGGATTCGTCATCGCCGAACCTCCTTCAGAACATTATAGGAGGTTGTCTCCTTCGATTTCACCTTTTTCGCGGTACCGCTGCAGCTTGTAACGCAAGGTGCGCTCGCTCATGCCCAGGATCTGCGCCGCCTTCTTGCGGGACCCACCGCTCTCGGCCAGGGCACGCAGGATCGTCTCCCGCTCCAGTTCCTTTATGGAACGCCTGACCTCACCCTTGCCCGGCTCCACGGCGGCAACGGGCACGGGCAACATCAGGTGCGCCGGCTCTATGGTCTGGCCCGGCGCCATGATCATGGCGCGCTGGACCACGTTGCCTAGCTCGCGGATGTTACCGGGCCAGTCATAGGCCGTCAACGCGGCCAGGGCGGCGTCGCTGAAGCCCATGCCGGGGCGGCCGACGGTGGCCGCGAATCGTTCCAGGCAATACCTCGCCAGGAAAGGGATGTCCCCGCGCCGGGCGCGCAGGGGCGGAATTTCCAGGGGAAACACGTTCAGCCGATAATAGAGGTCTTCGCGAAAACGCCCGCTGCGCACCCGCTCCGAGAGATCGCAGTTGGTGGCGGCCAGCACGCGCACGTCGAGGCTGATGGCGCCACGCCCGCCAAGCCGTTCCACCTCCTTCTCCTGCAACACGCGCAGCAGCTTGACCTGCAGATGCATGGGGATCTCGGATATCTCGTCGAGCAGGATGACCCCGCCCTGGGCCTGTTCGAATTTCCCGGGCTGGCTGGCGGCGGCGCCGGTAAAGGCCCCTTTCTCGTGGCCGAACAGGGTCGCCTCGAGCAGGTTCTCGGGAATGGCAGCGCAGTTGACCGCCAGGAAGGGCCGCTCGCGGCGATGTGAATGGCGGTGGATGTAGCGCGCCAGGACCTCCTTGCCGACGCCGGATTCGCCGGTCAGCAGCACGCTGGCGTCGGTGGCCGCCACACGGCGCGCCAGGGCCATGAGCGTCCGGGTAGCCGGGTCATGGGCCACCACCGCGTCATCGGCCTCCCCGACTGGCTGCCGGTAATGGCGCGCCACGGCGGCGAGCAGGCGGTCTGGTTCGAAGGGCTTGGGCAGATAGTCGGCGGCGCCGTCGCGCATCGCCTGGACGGCCTTGTCGATCTGGCCGTAGGCGGTCATCAGCACCACCGGCAGCCCGGGGTGGCCGGCCTTGACCGCTTGCAGCAGGGCATGGCCATCCTGACCGGGCATCTGGACATCGCTCAGCATCAGGCCCGGCAAGTCCTCCTCCAGACGGGCGAGGGCCTCTTCCGCGCTGCACGCCAGGGCCACGGCATAGCCGTTGAGCTCCAGCGTGTCCGCCAGGGCCTCGCGCAACGCGGCGTCGTCTTCCACGACCAGCACCAAAGGCTTGGCATTCACGACGTCGCCCCCGGACGCAGCGGCAGGAAAAGGGAAAAGCGGCTGCCCTTGCCGGGCGTCGACTCCACCTCCACCCAACCGCCATGGGCATCCGCGACCTGCTTGACGATGGCCAGTCCGAGACCGCTGCCCTCGGCGCGGGTGGTATAGAAGGGGTCGAACAGACGCTCCCGCCCTTCCTCCGCGATCCCCGGCCCTTCATCCTCGACCCGGAAGGCCACGAACGGACCCGTGCCGGCCTGCGCCACCAGCCTGACGGTGCTCCCAGCCGGACTGGCCTGCAGGGCGTTCTCCAGCAGGCTGGTGAGCGCCCCGGAGAGTGCCTGTCGATCGGCCTCCAGGTCCAGGTCGGCGGACGGGTCATCCAGCAGCAGACGCACGCCCTGGGCGGCCGCCTGGCCCTCCATGACCTGCACCATGTCGCTCAGCATGGCATGCAGGGGGAAACGGCTCCTCTCGCCGTGGGCGCCCTTGACGAAGGCCAGCATGTCCGCGATCAACCGCTCCAGATAGCGCAGTCGCGCCATGGCCTTCTCGGCGAAGCGCCGACGGTCGGCGTCGTCCAGTTGGGCTCCCCCCAGATGGCCGACGTAGAGCAGCGCTGCGGCCAGCGGGGTACGCAGTTGATGGGCCAATTTCGCGGCCATCTCGCCCAAGGCGGAAAGTCGCTCGCGCCGCGCCAGCTCGCCGTTGGCCGCGGCCAGTTCGGCGGAAAGCCGTGCCACCTGCCCCTGCAACTCCACGTAGGCCTCGGCCAGCTTCTCGGAGGTGGCGCTGAACAGGGCGAAGGCCTCGCGCAGGTCATCGCGGTCCGGAGGGGCGCTTCGTGCGGGGTCTTGAGGGGGTGTTCGAGGGCGTCTGACCATGGCTCGCGATCATAACAAACCCTAAAGTTTTACCGTGCCATGCCGTTGATCCAGCCGGAGGACGGCTAGGAAAGACGACATTCATGCTCAATCGCTACACCATCGGTACACGACTCCTGGGACTCACCCTGTTCCTGTCCGCCATGCTGCTGGCGACCGGTCTGACCGGCATTTGGGGCATCCGCCAGGCCACCGACAACCTGTCGCGCATCTACGAGGAGCATCGGCTGGCCATCGAGCAGCTGAATCTGGTGCGCTACAACCAGGCCAAGGTACGCACCCTGGTGCAGGAGGCACGCATGTCGGGCGACGCCTTCGCAGCCCAGGAATGGTTCGACAAGGTCGACAGGGAAGTGCGGGTGATCAGCGAGACCATCGAGGCCTACGGCAAGCGCGCCATGGCGGCGGAGGAGAAGCGCCTGTATGACGAGTACGTGGCGGCGCGCATGAACTACGGCCGCGAGGGTCTGATGCCGATCCGCGACATGCTCGCGGCCGAGGATACCGAGGCCGCCGCCGCCCACTACAAGAATGTGCTGCTGCCCGCCACGGAGAAGGTCGCCGCCGCCACCGACGCCCTGATCGGCCAGCTGGAGCAGTCCGCGCGGCAGGCACGCGACCGCACGCAAAGCCGCTCGGAAGTCCTGCAAACCGTGTCCCTGGCCACCATGGCCATCGGTCTGGTCCTGTCCGTGGTGCTCAGCCTGCTCATCCGCCGCTCCATCACCCACAGCGCCAACGAACTCGAGCGGGCCGCGCGCCAATTCGCCAAGGGCGACCTGAGCGACCGCGCCCGCCTGGAGGGCAACGACGAGCTGGCCCGGGTCGCCCGCGGCTTCAACCAGATGGCGCTGGACTTCTCACGCCTGATCGGGGACATCCGCCAGTCCGCCGAGGCGGTCAGCCTGGCCGCCCGGCGTACCGCCGAAAACAGCGGCGCGGTGGCCGACAACTCCAACCGGCAGGAGGGGCTCTCCCAGGACACCGCCCGGGAGGCGGATCAGATGGCCGAGAAGATCGCCAGCGCCGGCGACAACATCGCCGGCATCGTGGCGGCCGCCGACGAGGCGAGCGAACTGGCCAGCCGCGGACTGCAGGTGGTCAATGGCGCCACCCAGGGCATCCAGGCCATCGCCCGCTCGGTGGCCGATACCACCCGGATGGTCACCAGCCTCGGCCAGCAGTCGGACGAGATCGGCCGGATCGTGGGCGTGATCAAGGACATCGCCGACCAGACCAACCTGCTGGCGCTCAACGCCGCCATCGAGGCGGCGCGGGCCGGCGAACAGGGCCGCGGTTTCGCGGTGGTGGCGGACGAGGTGCGCAAGCTGGCCGAGCGTACCACCCAGGCCACCGTGGAGATCTCCGGCACCATCCAGAACATCCAGCAGGACACCATCAAGGCCGTCGCCGCCATGGGCCAGGGCAACCAGGAGGTCGAGGGCGGCGTGAGCATGGCCCGCGAGGCCGGCGAGGCGATCGGCTCGATCAACCAGGCGGTCGGCCGCGTCACGGAGATGATCCATGTCATCGATGGCATCCGCGCCGAACAGGTCACCGCCAGCCGGTCCATCGCCGCCCACGTGGAGGACATCCACGAGATGGCCGGGCACAACCGCGACGCCTCGGCCAGCTCCGCCCATGCCGCGCAGGAACTGACGGATCTCGCCGAGCGGCTGAGGGATTCGGTCAGCCGCTTCAAACTCGCACACGCTTAATCCGGGGACACGCCATCATGTCTGACCTCTTGCGTCGTATCGACGCCCGCACCAAGCTGGCCGGCGCCAACAAGCTGGAGATCCTGCTGTTCACCCTGGGCACCGACCAGGAATCCGGACGCAAGGAGATCTTCGGCATCAACGTGTTCAAGGTGCGCGAGGTGATGCGCATCCCCAAGATCACCCGCGCCCCGGACATGCCTTCCGCCGTGGAGGGCATGGTCAGCCTGCGCGGCGCCCTGGTGCCGGTGGTGGATCTGGCGAAATACATCGGCATCCAGACCGACGCGCCGCCGGCGATCATGATCGTCACCGAGTACAACCGTCAGACGCAAGGCTTCCTGGTCGGCGAGGTGGATACCATTCTGCGCATCGACTGGTCGCAGATGAAGGTGCCGCCCTCCATGCTGACCGCCAAGATGGGCGGCCTGGTCACCGCCGTGACCGAACTGCAGGACAAGCAGCTGGTGATGATGCTGGACGTGGAAAAGATCCTCTCCGACACCACCAACTACGACGACAGCCACCTGTTCGCCAACCTGGAGCCCCTGGAAAAGCAGGGACGCACGGTGTTCTACGCCGACGACTCCTCGGTGGCGCGCAACCAGATCGCCCGCACCCTGGAAGTGCTGCAGGTCAACGGCATCTCCGCCATCAACGGCCGCCAGGGCTGGGAGGAACTGCAGAAGATCGCCGCCCAGGCGGATCTGGCCAACCGGCCGGTGTCCGACTATGTGCAGGTCATCCTCACCGACGTGGAGATGCCCGAGATGGACGGCTACGTGCTGACCAAGAACGTCAAGTCCGATCCCCGCTTCAAGGGCATCCCGGTGCTGATGCACTCGTCCCTGTCCTCGGACGCCAACCGGCAGCTGGGCATCTCGGTCGGGGTGGACGAGTACGTGCCGAAGTTCGAACCGCACCGCCTCGCCGAGGTCCTCTCGCGCATGATCAAGTAACCGGAGCCCGCCATGAATACGCTGGACTCGCATCAACTCATCGACAGCATCGACGCCCGCACCAAGCTGGCGGGGTCGAACAAGATGGAACTGCTCCTGTTCACCCTGGGCACCAACGAGACCTTCGGCATCAACGTATTCAAGGTGCGCGAGGTCTCGCCCACGCCGCCCATCACCCTCACCCCCAACATGCCCTACGGTGCCGAGGGCGTCATCAGCCTGCGCGGCAGCATCATCCCGGTGATCTCCCTGGCCAAGTTCATCAAGCTGGAGAACGCCCCCAGCGGCCTGGGACCGACCATGATCGTCACCGAGTTCTCCAAGCACACGCAGGGGTTCCTGGTGCAGGACGTGGACCGCATCATCCGGGTCGACTGGGACAAGGTGAAGCCGCCCGAGAACATGCTGGCCGGCCAGGAGGGGCTGATCACGGCCATCACCGAACTGGACGATGGCCGCCTGGTCTCCATACTGGACGTGGAGCGGGTCCTGTCCGAGGTCTTGGGCGAGAAGCCCATGCCGGTCCTGCCGCAGAGCGAAATCAAGCAGGAGATGACCATCTTCTTCGCCGACGACTCCGCCGTCGCGCGCAAGGAGATCATCATGGTGCTGGACAAGCTCGGCATCAAGTACGTCCAGGCCAATGACGGCAAGGAGGCCTGGGAAAAGCTCGCCAACATGGCCAAGCGGTCCAGCAACGAGGGCACG
>JALOTG010000020.1 GCA_025458005.1 Thiobacillaceae bacterium | reverse complement strand
GCGGACAGGCAGTCGTGCAGCGGGATGACCATGGGGTGATCGCCGGGTTCGCTCGCCAGCGGCAGGATCTCGCTCAGACCGCGGCCCTCGGCGCGCGGCTGCTCCCAGCCCGTCAGGCGCTCCGCCGCCCGATTCAGGTAGCGCACCGTGCCGCTGGTGTCGGTGATGATCACGCCGTCGCCGATGCTGCCCAGGGTGACCTCCCATTGCCGCTTCTCCAGCGCCAGCACGTCGCGCTGTTCGTCGACCACGCTGGCCAGCTCGCCAATGCGGTTGCCCATTCGCGCCAGGGTCGCGGCCGTCTGCCGGACCTCGGGCGGGGCGCGCGGGTTGGTCGCCAGGCTGGCGTGCAATTCGCCCGTATCCGCCGTGTCGCTCGCCCGGGCCAGCGCACGCAGGCTGCCCAGCAGCCAGGACAGGGCGACCCAGGCCAGCAGCAGGGCGCCGCCGAAGACCAGGCCGACGCGGATGAACATCGACCAGAGCAGTTGCTCCTGCTCGCGCGGATCCAGGCTCAGTTCGATGTGGCCATAGCTCACCCCCCCGAAGCTCAGATCGCGGCCGACCGATGCCGCGTGCAGCGCGGTGAGGGAGCGGAACCAGGGGGGCGGCGCCTGGGCGGGCTTCCGATCGCCGAAGGCAAGCCGCACGCGGCCCTGGTCATAGACCAGGGCGGCGATGTCGGTATGGCGGACGCGCGTGGCCAGCAGCTGCTCGATGGCCGGGTAGTCGCCGAGGATGGCCATTTCCCCCACCAGTTCGGCGAGCACGGCCAGGTCGCGCTGTGCCTTCTCCGCCAGGTCCCGCTCCAGGCGCGACCGGGTATGGGACACCACCTGCTGCATGGTCAGGGCGAAGATGAGCAGCAGCAGCGCGCCGATCGCCACGGACAGGCGGGCGCGCAGGCTCAGCCCGGACAGCGGATCGAGGGGCGCGGCGCGCAATGTGTCTGGCTTCCCGTGACTATTGGCCCTGCACCGGCACCTTGGTGCGGCGGTAGAAGGCGCGATAGTTGTCGTAATCGGCGTCGCTGGCGGGCGCGAACCCCCGCGCCTTGCTCAGTTCCAGGCGCTGGGCCACCGCGTCCAGGATTCGTCTGCCCTCGGGGTCGGCGCTCATGCCGATGAAGGCGTCGGCTACCTTGCGCCGGATCTCGGCCGGGATCTCCGAACGTCCCATGACGCACAGGTCGTGGTAGGGCTCGGAGCGGTACAGGACGCGGTAGGCAAGCTGCGTGCGCTGGGCGTAGTCGGCCATGATCTGGCTGTTGACCGCGGCCGCGTCGACCTTGCCCAGGCGCAGCAGGCCCATGGCGGCCTCCTGGTTGCCGGCGAAGTGGGCCTGCACGTCCACCCCCTCCTGCAGCAGGGCGTCCATGGGCAGGAAGTAGCCGGCGAAGGCATACGGGTTGGCGAAGGCCACGGTCCGGCCGCGCAGGTCCTGCAGCCGCCGGGCGGGCGAGGTCTCCAGCACCACGATCTCGCCGCGTATGGTCGGGCCGTCCTGCCGGGCCAGTACCCTGAAACCCAGCGCGTCCCGCTCGGGGGTGAACAGATGGTTGGTGTAGACGAAATCCAGTTCGCCGCGCACCGCCATGTCGGTGGTCTCGTTGGCGGTGCGGGCGATCTTCAGCTTCAGCGGCGCGCCGCTCTTGCGGCTGACGTAGCTCAGGATCGGGTTCCAGTACTCGGCGGTCAGGGTGACGGAGCGCTGGTTGAGCACGCCGAAGGCATAGGCCCCTGGCGACGCGGAGGCCAGCGTCGGCCAGGCCAGGGCCAGCATCAGCAGCAGCATGCGGGTCATCTGCGTGTCGATCTCTTCATCCAGGGTGCGACGCGGGTGGACAGGGGCGAGCGGCCGAATGGCGAAGGGTTCCAGGATCTGGCGCATCGGTCAAGGGATGGCCCATGCGCCGGGGCCATGGGGTTGCCGGGGCGGGGCCATCGCGCCGGCCGATCGAGCGAACGCCGGTTCGGCGGCCATGCATTACACTGGCCCGGCTCGCGCATGAAAGGAGCCCGCAGATGATGCCCTGGATGGATGCCCTGCCTCGTACCGCGCTGGCCGCGCTCGGCCTGGCCATCATCATGGGCCGCGCCCCGGTCCTGGCCGCCGAGGTCCCGTCGCCGCGACCCGAACCGACGGCCGCCAATGACCCGTTCGTCCCCGAGCCCCCCGCCCTCACCGCGTCCGCCCAGCGTATGCTGGAGGAGGTGGGCCGGCGCATCGTCAACATCGACACGGCCCAGTTCCGGGCCCAGTTGAAGGCGCGGCCGGACACCGTGGTGATCGACGTGCGCACCCCGGCGGAGCTGGCCCTGCTGGGGGGGCACATCGAGGCGGCCCGTTTCTTCAACGTCACGCGTGGCTGGCTGGAGTTCCAGATCGAGTCCCTGGTCTCCGACAAGGCCACGCCCATCGTCGTCTACTGCGGCGTCAACCAGCGCAGCCCGCTGGCGGCGGACACCCTGCGGCGGCTGGGCTACACGGACGTGAAGAACCTCGCCGACGGCTTCTTCAAGTGGCGCGCCGCGGGCGGCCCCGTCCGTTCGCTGGACCGGGCCCCGAACTCCCTCCTCTACGCCATGCCCCGGGAGGTGATCCCCGGCGTCTGGTCAGCCATCGGCGCCACCGCCCCGGGCACTTACGAGAACTCCGGCCACAACAACAACCTCTCCTTCATCGTCACCGACGCGGGCGTGGTGGTGGTGAACGCCGGGGACAACTGGCTGCTGGCCGCGAGCCTGCACGACGAGATCCGCAAGATCACCGACCGGCCGGTGAAGTACGTGGTGCTGGAAAACGGCCAGGGCCACGCCATGCTGGGTTCCGGCTACTGGCAGGCCCAGGGCGCCAGGATCATTGCCCACCGGGACACCGCCGCCTACATGGAGCGCAACGGCCACGAGATCCTGGAAACCATGCGCCGGCGCGCCCGGGACAAGGCCTTCCGCACCCAACTGGCCCGGCCGGACATCGTCTACGAGGATCGGCTGGACCTGTCCATGGGGGGGTGGAAGATCGAGGTCCTGCACCTGGGCAACGCCCACCACCACGGCGACACCCTGGTCTGGCTGCCGGAGCGGAAGCTGGTCATCGCCGGCGACACCGCCTTCCACGAACGCATGCTGCCGGTGTTCGAGGACACCGACACGGCGCGCTGGATCCGCGTCTGGGACCAGTTCGAGGCCCTCGGCGCCGAGGTCGTCATCCCGGGCCACGGCGGCCCGACCGACATGGCCACCGTGCGGCGCTGGACGCGCGACTACCTGGCGGACCTGCGCGCCCGCGTCGCCGAGCTCCTGGCGCGCGGCGGCAGCCTGGACGACGCCTACCGGATCGACCAGTCGGAGTACCTGCACCTGCACACCTCCGAGGAGCTGGCCCGCGTCAACGCCGGACGGGTGTTCCGGGCGATGGAGTTCGAGTAGCGGCGGAAAGGTCCGCATTGGGCCTCAGGGGGCGGCCCGACCGGTGTCCTCCAGGCTCGATCGCTCCCTCAGCTGCAGCCGCCACAACTCCGCGTAGCGCCCGTCCAGGGCCAGCAGGGTCGCGTGCCGGCCGCGCTCGACGACGCGGCCGGCCTCCAGCACCAGGATCTCGTCGGCGTCCACCACCGTGGACAGGCGATGGGCGATGACCAGGGTGGTGCGGTTCTCCGAGATGCGCGCCAGCTCCGCCTGGATGGCCTGCTCGGTGGTGCTGTCGAGCGACGAGGTAGCCTCGTCGAAGACCAGGATGGGCGGGTTCTTCAGGATCGCCCGGGCGATGGCCACGCGCTGCTTCTCGCCGCCGGAGAGCTTCAGCCCGCGCTCCCCCACCCGCGTCTCGTAGTCATCCGGCAGGCCCGCCACGAAGCGGTCCAGGTGGGCGGCCCGGGCCGCCTCCAGGACCTCCGCGCGGCTTGCCTCGGGGCGGCCGTAGGCGATGTTGTGGTAGAGGGTGTCGTTGAACAGCACGGTGTCCTGGGGAACCATGCCGATGGCCGCGCGCAGGCTCTTCTGCGTGACCTGGCGGAGGTCCTGGCCGTCGATCAGGATGCGGCCGTCGGTGACGTCGTAGAAGCGGAACAGCAGGCGCGCCAGGGTGGACTTGCCGGCCCCGCTGCTGCCCACCACCGCCAGCGTGCGGCCGGCCGGGATGGTGAAGGAGAGTCCGCGCAGGATCGGCCGGCGCGCGTCGTAGGCGAAGGAGACGTCCTCGAAGCGCACCTCGCCGCGCGCCACCGCCAGCGGCTGGGCATCGGGGTCGTCGAGAATCTCCGGCGTGCGGTGCAGGATGCCGAACAGCTTCTCCATGTCGGTCAGGGCGTTGCGGATCTCGCGGTAGACCGTGCCGAGGAAGTTGAGCGGGATGAACAGCTGGATCAGGTAGGCGTTGACCAGCACCAGGTCGCCGATGGTCATGCGCTTGTCGGCCACCCCCTGGGCCGCCAGCCACATCATGGCGGTCACCCCGACGGCGATGATGGCCGCCTGGCCGACGTTGAGCAGGGCGAGCGACACCTCGCTCTTCACCGCCGCGTCCTCCGCCCGGCCGAGGGCCTGCTTCAGGCGGTCCGCCTCGTAGGCCTCGTTGTTGAAGAACTTCACCGTCTCGTAGTTGAGCAGGCTGTCCACGGCGCGCGCATTGGCCGCCGCGTCGGTCTCGTTCATGGCGCGGCGGAACTCCAGTCGCCAGTTGGTGACCAGCACCGTGAAGCCGATGTAGACCACCAGGGTCATCAGGGTGATGGCGCCGAACCAGGGGTCGTACTTGGCGAACAGGATGCCCGCCACCATCAGGATCTCCAGCAGCGTGGGGCCGATGTTGAACAGGGAGAAGTTGATCAGGAAGCGGATCGAGCGCGCGCCCCGCTCGATGTCCGCCGCCAGGCCGCCGGTGCGCCGCTCCAGGTGGAAGCGCAGGGACTGCAGGTGGAGCTGCCGGAAGACGTCGTAGATCACGCCGCGCATGGCCCGCTGCAGCACGCGCGCGAACAGGCTGTCGCGCAGCTCGGTGAAGGCGGTGTTGCCGAAGCGCAGCAGGCCGTACAGGACGATGAACAGCAGCGGCGCGACCAGGGCGGTGTCGGGGTGCTGCAGGCCGTCGACGATCTCCTTCAGGACCAGGGGCACGGAGACGTTGGCCAGCTTGGCCAGCATGAGCAGGGCGAAGGCCCCCAGCACGCGCCCCTTGTAATGCCAGACATAGGGGGCCAGCGACCACGCCGCCCGCCACTGGGCCGCGGGCTGGACGGGGTCGGGAATGGCCTGGGCGGGGGCGGACGGGGGGACAGCGGGCGAGGACACTACGAGCGGGGTTTCGAACGGGATCAGTGCATCTGGTTGGGGCGGGGCAGGACCTGCAGCATGCGGGTGGCCTCCGCGGCGTCGACCGCCTGGCTGAACAGGAAGCCCTGGTAGGCGTCGCAGCCGACCGAGCGCAGATAGTCGAGCTGAGCCTGGGTCTCCACCCCCTCCGCCACCAGGTTCAGCTTGAGGCCCTTGGCCATGGCGGCAATGCCGGCGACGATGGTGGAGCCGCCGTTCAGGTCGTCCAGGTCTTGCACGAAGCTGCGGTCGATCTTCAGGCTGTGCACCGGCAGCTTCTTTAGGTAGCTCAGCGAGGAGTAGCCGGTGCCGAAGTCGTCGATGGAGATCTCCACGCCCAGGTCGGACAGGCGCCGCAACTTGTGCACGGAGCCATCCATGTCGCGCATCAGCGTGCTTTCCGTGATCTCGATCTCGATGCCCTGGCCGGCCAGGCTGTGGTCGCGCAGCACGCGCAGGAACTGGTCGACAAAGTCGGTGTGCTCGATCTGGCGCGCGGGCAGGTTTACGGCCAGGGCGGCGGCGGGGATGGCCTGCTCCCGCCATTGCCTGGCCTGGTCGCAGACGGCGTGCAGGACCCATTCGCTCAAGGGGGCGATCAGGCCGGTGTCCTCGGCGATGGGGATGAACTCGTCCGGCAGCACCATGCCGCGCTCGGGGTGGCGCCAGCGCACCAGGGCCTCCATGCCGATGATGCGCCCGCTCATGATGTCCACCTTGGGCTGGTAGTGCATCTCGAACTCGCCGCGCTGCAGGCCGCGGCGCATGTCGCCTTCCACGGCCAGGCGGCCGGACAGGTGCTGGTTGAGGGTCGCGTCGAAGAAGCGGAAGTCGTTGCGCCCCTGGTCCTTGGCGCTGTACATGGCGATGTCGGCGTGCTTGATGAGGTTTTCCTGCTGGTCGCCGTCGTCCGGGTAGACGGCGATGCCGATGCTGGCGGAAATGAACAGCTCGTGGCCGTTGAGGTGGAAGGGCGGCTGCAGGGCGCCGAGGATCTTCTGGGCGATGTGGGCGGCGTTGTCGCGGGAGCGGATGTGCGGCAGCAGCAGCATGAACTCGTCGCCGCCGATGCGCGCCAGGGTGTCGCCCTCGCGCAGGCAGTGGCGCAGGCGCTGGCTGGTGAGCTGGAGCAGCTCGTCGCCGACCAGGTGGCCCAGGCTGTCGTTCACCGCCTTGAAGCGGTCCAGGTCGAGGAACATCACCGCCAGCAGGTGCCCGTGCCGGCGCGCGTTGGCGATGGCCTGGGCGAGGCGGTCCTTGAACAGGGCCCGATTGGGCAGGCCGGTGAGCAGGTCGTGATAGGCCTGATAGACGATGGTGGCCTCGGCGCGCTTGCGTTCGGAGATGTCGCGCGCGACGCCGTAGGTGCCCATGAAGCGCTTCTGCCGCTGATCGGCCCCGCCCTGGTACATGCCGGAGGAGGACAGCTCGACGATGACATGGGGCGGCGCGTTCTCCGCCGCGTCGGCCGGGGCGCGGCGGCGCAGGCGCAGCTCGTGGTTGCGCGTGGCGCGCTCGCCGGTGCGCCGCTCGTTGAGGCGCCAGCGCGCCTCTTGCTGCTCCGCGTCCACGGTGAGCAGGGTCCAGTCCTGGCCGAGCAGTTCGGCCTTCTGAAAGCCGGTGATCGCCTCGACGCACTCGTTCAGGTAGGTGATGCGGCCGTCCGCGTCCAGGGTGTAGATCAGGTCGGGGGAGTTGTTGACCAGGAAGCGGTGCCACTGCTCGGAACGCTCCAGGCGGTGCCGGATGGCCTGGTGGTCGCGCCGCAGGGTGAGCTCCCGGGCGGCGTTGCGGATCGTCTTGATGAGCTCCTCGGGCTCGCAGGGCTTGCGCAGGAAGTCATAGGCGCCGGCCTTGAGGGCGCCGATGGCGGAGTCGATGCCGGTGTCGCCGCTGACCACGATCACCATCGTGTCGCCCAGCTGGTCGGCCATGGATTCGAGGATCTGCTGGCCGGTGGCGTCGGGCAGGCGCAGGTCGAGCAGGACGATGTCGAAGCCGCCGGCGGCCAGGGCGTCGCGCGCCTGGCCGCCGGTGACGGCGGTGGTCACCCGGTGGCCGTAATGGCGTAGCAGCAGGCGCGTGCTCTCCAGATAGCGGGGTTCATCCTCCACCAGAAGGATGCGCAGCGGGGAGGGCGCTTGACTGTTGTCCACGTCAGCTAGCGGGGATATGAATGAGCGGGCGGATGGTGATGATCGGGCAGCGCATTGTTATCCAAGCTCATTCCATGGGCAACAGGACCTGGAAGGTCGTCTGGCCATGATGGCTGCGGCAGGCGACCGTGGCGCCCAGTTCGGCGGCCAGGGCGCGGACGATGGACAGGCCGATGCCGAGGTGACCCTCGCCCTTGGCGCTCTCCACGGGCTCGAACAGGCGCGCCAGCACCTCGGCGGCGATGTTCGCGCCGCTGTTGCTGACCAGGATCTCCAGCTGCCGCTCCAGCTTGTGGTTGATCAGGCGGTGGGTTTCCAGGCCGACGCGGCCACCCTCGGCCGAGGCCTCGATGGCGTTGAGCAGCAGGTTGAGCAGCAGCTGCTTGAGTTTGTCCCGGTCGCTGCGCAGCCTGGGCAGCCCTTCCTCCAGATGCTGGTCGACCTGGACCCGCTTCTGCAGCATGAGTCCCGCCGCGGCCACCGTCACCAGGTCGGCGAGCAGGGCGTTGACATCCACCTCCACCAGCGCCCCGGCCGGCTCGGCCGCCTCCAGGGTCAGGCCCTGGACGATGCGCGCGATGCGGTCCAGTTCCTCGTGGATGATGCGCAACTCGTCGGAGATCGACCCCTCGCCGCCCAGCTTGACGCGCAACAGGGCCAGGTAGTTCTTGATGATGCCCAGGGGATTGTTGATCTCGTGGGCGAGCTGCCTGGCCCGGGTCTGCCACCACGTCTTCCACTCCGAGCGGGTCTCGCGCTCGGCGGCGGCGCATTGCGGCCGAGCGCGTCCCGCCAGCACGCCCAGCTTGGCCAGATAGGTCATGTCCTCGCCAAGGGCGGCGAGCTGGGCGCGATAGCCGCAGGCCACCAGCACGCCCCGCGTTACGGCATCGCCGACCGGTATGGCCAGGACACCCTCGCGCCCGGCCAGACGGGCGATCTGGGCGTCCAGCAGGCTGACGCTGTCGCCGCCGTCGCCCACCGTCACCATCACCGGGCGGCGCCACTGGTAGGCCAGGGCGGCCGCCGCCTCGCTGCCCTCCACGCGCACCGACAGGGCGGGGGGCGGCTCGCCGGGCAGGATGTAACGGCTGGCCAGCCTGCCCAGGGCCGGTTCGTGTTGGAAATACAGCGGCTGCTCCAGACCGTGGGCCTCGCGCAGATGACGGGAGACCACCACCAGCCCGGCGTCCTCCTCCGGGCAGCCGAGCATGCCGACCATCAGCTGCTCCAGGGAGGCGAAGCGGATCAGGCTCTGGCGCAACTGCACCGGCTGCTCCTGCATCACGTAGATCGCCTTGGCGCCGCTGGTGTGCTCGGCCAGGGTGGCGTCGGCCTGGAGGCGGGCCTGATTGCACAGGGAGGCGACGATGTCCTGTGCCAGGCCGAGCAGGTCGGCCGCGTTCTGCTCGGGGGCCGGGCCATCCTCGTCGGCCAGCTTGCGCGCCGCCCACAGGATCTGCACGAGGGTCGAGGCGTCGCGCACGGCGTCCAGCGGCCAGTGCTGGTAACGCAGGGCGTCAGGCAGCAGGGTGGCGTAGCGCCAGGCCTGCACGCGTGTCGCCAGGGCCGCGTCGCTCTCCCGGAACAGGGACTCCACGTCCCAGACCACCGCCGGGAGCGCGTGGAGATTGTGCAACAGGCCGGCCAGGCGGGCCTCGTGGGGGTGGGGATAGGACAGCTCGCGCGCCAGGGCCTCGCCCAGGTAGGCGCCATGCAGCGCCTGGCGCCAGGTCTGCATGCGCTCGGAGGGATGCTGGCGCTTGCCGAGCTGAGCCAGGGCCTCCTGGACGACGCGGGCCTTCAGGCACGTCAGGTTGAGGCTGCCCAGCGCATCGGCCACGCTGGGCAGCTGCCGCGCGGGCAGGAGGGAACTTGCGGCGGACAAGGCCCACAGGCTCAGGGCCGGGTCCACGGACACCAGGTCGGCCGCCTCCGCCGGCAGCCGATGTTCGCCGGCCAAGGCGTCCAGGAGCCTGATCACGACGGCGGGCTGGGCGGGGGCGGGGTGGCCGAGCGAAGCGGGCTCTGCGTCCTCGGTCTGGAAGACGTCAGAGCGGTGATGATCTGTCATGAATATCTATTAGCAAATGTCATGCCATCCTGATACGTGCTTGATCTGCAATCAATCGTGGCTCGGTGCTGGCCACGCATGTAAAAAAATTCGACAGCGGTCGATGGCAGGGTTTGGACAGCGCTCTGACCGTTTGCGTGCCCGGCCAGGGAAGAAGCGCGGCGACCGGCGGATGCCCGCCGACTAGGAGGTCTGGCTGTCGCGCAGCAACCGGAACAGGGCCCGGCTCGACTTGGGCGGCCTGCCCTCGACCGCCTCGCGGCGCGCGTTGCGGACCAGCTGACGGACCAGCTGGGCGTCGCCGCCGGGGTGGGCAGCGAGCCACTCGGTGAGGGCGGCGTCGTCCTCCAGCAGGCGTGCCCGCCAGCGCTCCAGGGCGTGGAATTCGGCCTTGGCGGCGTCCGATTCGCCCTGGATGTCGGCCAGCCTGGCGGCGATCGCCTCGGCCTCCGCCCCCCGCATCAACCGGCCGATGTACTGCAGCTGGCGCCGGCGCGCCTCGTGCTGGCGCAGGCGCCGCGCTTCCATGACCGCTTCGCGCAGGTCCTCCGGCAGGTCGATGCGCGCCAGCTGTTCGCTGGACAGATCGACCAGGGCGGCGCCCAGGTCCTGCAGCGCCTGCATGTCCTTCTTGCGGCGCGTCTTGCTCGCGCGCGGCTGTTCGGCTTCGTCCATGGCAACGGGTCTGGCGGAGCGGTCGGGGAAGGTTGGTATGATATCGGCTTTCCAGTGTAAAGCAGGCCGACACCGTGTCCGAACAACGTTTCTCCTCCTCCGGCGCCGCGCTGCGCGACCTGGCCGCGCGGGTCCTGGAACTGGCGCAGGCGGGCGGGGCCAGCGCCGCCGAGACGGAGGTCTCCGAGGGCTTCGGCCAGACCGTCACGGTTCGCAAGGGCGAGGTGGAGACCATCGAGTACAACAAGGACAAGGGCGTCGGCGTGACGGTCTATCTGGGCCAGCGCCGTGGCCACGCCTCCACGTCGGACTTTTCCGCCGATGCCCTCGGCCGCACGGTGGAGAAGGCCTTGGCCATCGCCCGCTACACGGCCGAGGACGATTGCGCCGGGCTGGCCGACCCGGCGCTGCTGGCCGGCGAAGTTCCCGACCTGGACCTCTACCACCCCTGGGACCTGCCCGTGGAGCACGCCATCGAGCTGGCGCGCGCCTGCGAGGCGGCCGCCCTGGCCGTGGACGCGCGCATCAACAACTCCGAGGGGGGCACGACCAGCACCCAGGAGTCCCAGTTCGTCTACGCCAATACCCTGGGCTTCATGGGCGGCTACCCGACCTCGCGGCACAGCGTCTCCTGCGCCGTCATCGCCGAGGAGAACGGCGCCATGCAGCGCGACTACTGGTACGACACGGCGCGCGCGGCCGGCGACATGGCCGCCGCCGAGGTCATCGGCCGGCGCGCGGGCGAGCGCACCGTGCGGCGCCTGAACGCGCGCAGACTCGGCACCCGGCAGTGCCCGGTGCTGTTCGAGGCGCCCATCGCCAGCGGCCTGATCGCCAGCTTCGTATCGGCGGTGTCCGGCGGCCACCTGTACCGCAAGTCGAGCTTCCTGCTCGACAGCCTGGGCAGCCGGGTGTTCCCCGAGTTCGTGCAGATCCAGGAGCGCCCCTTCCTGCCCCGCGGCCTGGCCAGCGCCGCCTTCGACAACGAGGGGGTGGCCACGCGGGACCGCGACGTGGTGAAGGACGGCGTGCTGCAGGGCTATTTCCTGGGTAGCTACAGCGCCCGCAAGCTGAAGATGCGGAGCACCGGCAACGCCGGCGGCAACCACAACCTGATCGTCCCCGCCACCGGCGAGGACTTCGCCGCCCTGCTGCGGCGCATGGGCAGCGGCCTGCTGGTCACCGAGCTGCTTGGCCACGGGTTGAACATGGTCACCGGCGACTACTCTCGCGGGGCGGCCGGGTTCTGGGTGGAGAACGGCGAGATCGTCCATCCGGTGGAGGAGGTCACCGTGGCCGGCAACCTGAAGGACATGTTCCTGGGCATCCAGGCCATCGGCAGCGACGTCGAGGCGCGCGGCTCGCGGCGCGTTGGCTCCATCCTCATCGAGCGCATGACGGTGGCGGGCGAGTGACGGCTCGTTGAGCGCCGCTTGACATGGACCGGCTGCTCGCCCTGTCGCGCGGCATCGACGCCCTGAACGAGCGCGTCGGCCGTCTCGCCATCTGGCTGGTGCTGGTGGCGGTGCTGATCTCCTCGGGCAACGCGGTCTCCCGCTACGGCTTCGACCTGAGTTCCAATGCCTGGCTGGAGATCCAGTGGTACCTGTTCGCCCTGATCTTCCTGCTCGGCGCCGGCTACACCCTCAGGCACAACGGCCACGTGCGCATCGACGTGATCTACGGGCGGCTCGCGCCGCGCACCCAGGCCTGGATCGACCTGGCCGGCGGACTGCTGTTCCTGCTGCCGATGAGCGGCCTGATCGCCTGGCTGAGCTGGACCGGCTTCCAGGACGCCTACGCGATCGGCGAGACCTCTCCCGACGCCGGCGGGCTGTCGCGCTGGCCGATCAGGCTGGCCATCCCGCTCGGCTTCGCCCTGCTGTGCCTGCAGGGCGTCTCGGAGACGCTCAAGCGCGCCGCCTTCCTGACCGGGCACGCGCCCCTGCCCGCGGAGCGCGCCGAGGAACGGCCATGATGTTCGAACTGATGGCCCCCCTCATGTTCCTGTCGCTGGTGGTATTCCTGCTGCTGGGCTATCCGGTCGCCTTCGCCCTGGCGGCCAACGGCCTGCTGTTCGCGGCCATCGGCATCCAGGCGGGTTTCTTCGAGTTCTCCCTGCTGCAGGCCCTGCCCGAGCGGGTATTCGGCATCATGTCCAACGCCACCCTGCTGGCCATCCCGTTCTTCACCTTCATGGGGCTGGTGCTGGAACGCAGCGGCATGGCCGAGGAATTGCTCGACACGATGGGCCAGCTGTTCGGCGCGGTGCGCGGCGGGCTGGCCATCTCCGTGGTGCTGGTGGGGGCCCTGCTGGCGGCCACCACCGGCGTGGTGGCGGCCTCGGTGATCGCCATGGGGCTGATCTCGCTGCCCATCATGCTGCGCTACGGCTACGACCGGCGGCTGGCCACGGGCGTGATCGCGGCGTCCGGGACCCTGGCGCAGATCATCCCGCCCTCCCTGGTGCTGATCGTGCTGGCCGACCAGTTGGGCACCTCGGTGGGAGACATGTACAAGGGCGCCCTGGTCCCGGCCCTGATGCTCACCGGCCTGTATCTGCTCTACGTGGTGACGGTGAGCCTGGTGCGCCCGGCGCATGCCCCGGCCCTGCCGGTCGAGGCGCGCACCCTGCATGGCGCGGCCTTGTTGCGTGCCGTGCTGCTGACCATGCTGCCGCCCCTGGTGCTCATCTTCCTGGTCCTCGGCACCATCTTCCTGGGCATCGCCACCCCCACCGAGGGCGGCGCCATGGGGGCGGCGGGGGCCCTGCTGCTCGCCCTCGCCAAGGGGCGGCTGTCGCTGGACAAGCTGCGCCAGGCCATGGACAGCACGACCCGGCTGACCAGCTTCGTGATCTTCATCCTGATCGGCTCGACGGTCTTCTCGCTGGTCTTTCGCGGCGTGGACGGCGACCGCTGGGTGGAAGGGCTGCTTACCGCCTTGCCCGGCGGGGAGCTGGGCTTCCTGATCGTGGTGAACCTGCTGGTGTTCGGCCTGGCCTTCTTCCTGGACTTCTTCGAGATCGCCTTCATCATCGTCCCCCTGCTCGCCCCGGTGGCCGAGAAGCTGGGCATCGACCTGGTCTGGTTCGGCGTGCTGCTGGGCATCAACATGCAGACCTCGTTCATGCATCCGCCCTTCGGCTTCGCCCTGTTCTATCTGCGCAGCGTGGCGCCCAAGGTGGTGAGGACCAGCGAGATCTACTGGGGGGCGGTGCCCTTCCTGGTCATCCAGTTGCTGATGGTGGGCCTGGTGATGTCCTTTCCGGGCCTGGTGGGGAAAACGGAGGAACCGTTCGCCGAAACCCCGGTGGAAATCCGCATCGAGATGCCGGATGTGCCCTATTTGCCGCACCCCGGCGATTCGCCGCCATGAAACGAGCGGTTAAAGGTTTGGCGGCGACGGCCGATAAGCTAGACTGAACATGGTCTTGGCATGGATATCTGGAGTACGGCATGAAGAAAAGTCTGATCGCGGCGTCCCTGACCCTGGCCCTGGGTCTGTCCGTTTCCGGATGCGCCACCAAGGATTATGTCCATGAATACGTCCAGAGCCAGCTCAAGCCGGTCAACGAGCGTCTGGACGGCCTGGACCGGCGCGCGGATGCTGCCGAGGGCGGCCTGAAGGGCAAGGACGCCCAGCTGGCCACCCTGGGCGGCCGGCTCAGCGGCGTCGAAGCCACCGTCGCGGAGCATGGCGAGCGCCTGGAGAAGCTGTCCAAGACCGCCCAGGAGGCCCTCGACCGGGCCAGCGCGGCCGGCAGGCTGGCCGAGGGCAAGCTGCTCTACGAGACCGTGATGTCCGACGACACGTTAAAGTTCACCCTGGCCAAGGCCGATCTGTCCGACGCGGCCAAGGCCGCCCTGGACGACTTCGCCGGCCGGGTGAAGGCGGAGGGCAAGCCGGTGTTCATCGAGATCCAGGGCCATACCGACGGCACCGGGCCGGAGGCGTTCAACCTCGCCCTCGGCCAGCAGCGGGCCGAGGCCGTGCGTCGCTATCTGTACATCAAGCATGGCCTGCCCTTGGCCCGCATGGCGGCCATCTCCTACGGCGAGTCCACGCCCATCGCCGACAACGCCACCCGCAAGGGACGCCAGCTGAACCGCCGCGTCGTGCTGGTGGTGTTGCGCTGACCCGCGCCGGATTCCCCGCAACCCCCGCCCGCGCGGGGGTTTTTTAACGCCCGCCTGCGCCCCGCGCGGGTCAGCCGCGATAGGGCCGGGCGACAACTGCGGTTAAAATCCCGGTTTGCGGACGAACCCTGAACATCATGGAGGAACGAACATGCGCAAGCTGCCCCTGGCCCTGTTGATGCCGTTGCTGTTTGCCGGGTGCGCCAGCCAGGACTACGTGGACGGGCGGGCGACGACCCTGGAGACCCAAGTCGCCGAGATCAGGGCCCGAGTACAGAACCAGGCCGATCAGCGGGCCGCCGAGCGCCTGGCCGAACTGGAGCGGCGCACGGTGGAGCAGCAGCGCCTCCTGGCCCAGTATCTGGACCGGATGAGCGGCCAGGAAGCGGCCCTGTCGCGGCTCCAGGAGACCGGCGCGACGACGCAGACCACCCTGCGCGATCTGGCCGCGGATGCCGTCCGCCAGGCCCAGGCCGTGGAGGCCCTGCGCAAGGCCTTGGACGATCACTCGGCCCAGGCACGGCGCTACGAGGAGCTGATCCGGGCGGCCGATCTGCTGGCCAGCGAGGCGTCCGCCAAGGCCGACGAGGCGCTGGCCCGTGGGGCGCAGACGCCGCCCGTTGCCGCTGGTGCCAGCGTCGAGGCCGACGGCGCCTCGGCGCGGGAGGCCCTGCGTCTTGCCAACGCTGCTCTGGAACAATCCCGTCTGGCCCTGGAACAGGCCCAGGCAGCGGGGGAACGGCTCGACCCGTCCGCTGCGGCCGCCTTGCCGGCCGGTCGGGCGAGCGCTGGCGAGCAGGCCGTGCCCGATGCGCAAGGCGAGGCCAGGGTGACGCGGATCGAGACGGCGGTCTCCGGTCAGGACGGACGCATCGCCGATCTGCAGGGTGGGCTCGGCGAGAGCAAGCGCGTCGCCCGGCAGGCGCTGGATCTCTCGGAAAGCGCCCTGGCCCTGGGACGCCAGAACGAATTGCGGCTGAAGCAGAGCGAGGCCCTCTACTCCGAGGTGCGTGACAGCCTGATCGCCCAGCAGGAGCGTCTGGCGAGGAACGAGGCGGCCATCCAGGAGGTGTCCCGGACCGCCCAGGAGGCCCTGGAGCGTGCCCTGGCCGCTGAAAAGCTGGCCCAGGGCAAGCTGCTCTACGAGGTAACCCTGACCGAGGACGACATCCGCTTCCCCTTCGACAAGGCCGATCTGGCCCCCGGCTGCTGCGACCGGCTACAGGCCCTGGCCGAACGCCTCAAGGCCGACAACCGCGGCGTATACCTGGAGATCCAGGGGCATACCGACAGCGGCGGATCGACGCAGTACAACATGAATCTCGGCCAGGAGCGGGCGGAGGCGGTACGCCGCTATCTGCACCAGCAGGCCGGCATTCCCCTGCATCGCATGTCGGCCATTTCCTACGGCGAATCCCGGCCGGTGGCGGACAATGCCAGCCGCGAGGGGCGCAAGCAGAACCGGCGCGTGGTCGTCGTCGTGCTGCGCTGACCCGGCACCTTCATCACCTTCCCTCGACATCTCAAGGAGACACCATGTCCGGCAACAGCAGCGCAAGCGCCCTGCAGATCGAAGACCTGACCCTGGGCACGGGCCCCGTGGCGGAGGCCGGTCAGGCCGTCAGCGTCCACTACACCGGCTGGCTGACCGACGGCACCAAGTTCGATTCGAGCAAGGACCGCAACGAGCCGTTCGAATTCCCCCTCGGCCGCGGTTATGTCATCCGCGGCTGGGACGAGGGGGTGCGGGGCATGCAGGTGGGCGGCGTGCGCCGCCTGACCATCCCGCCCGAACTGGGCTATGGCGCCCGGGGCGCGGGCGGGGTGATCCCGCCCAACGCCACCCTGGTGTTCGAGGTGGAACTGCTGGCCCTGCGCTGAAGGGGTACGCCGGCGGCCGGTCCGGCCTCAGCGGGCGTAGTAGAGGAAGTTGGCGTAGGAGGCCTCCGCCACCCGGAACCACTGGATCTCCAGGTCGCGGAATTTCTTCCACTCCACGTAGATCTTCCGGAAGCCGGGGTTGCGGCCGGCCTCCTCCTCGTACAGAGCGAAGGCGGCGTCGCGGGCCGCCACCAGGATGTCATTGGGGTAGGCGTGCAGCTTCACCCCCTGGCCCATCAGGCGCATGAGGGCCTGGGGGTTCTTGGAGTCATACTCCGCCGTCATGTTCACGTTGGCCTCGACGCAGGCGGTCTCGAAGGCCTGCCGGTAGGCCTCGGGCAGCGCGTTCCACTTGTCCCGGTTGACGTAGAAGGACAGCTGCGGCCCGCCTTCCCACCAGCCGGGGTAGTAGTAGTGGGGGGCGATCTTGTGGAAGCCCAGCTTCTCGTCGTCGTAGGGGCCGACCCACTCGGCGGCGTCGATGGCCCCCGTCTCCAGGGCCGGATAGATGTCCCCCCCGGCCAGGGTCTGCGGCACCGCACCCAGCTTGGCCATGATCTGGCCGCCGATGCCCGGTATGCGCATCTTCAGGCCGCGCAGGTCGGCCAGGGAGCGGATCTCCTTGCGGAACCAGCCGCCCATCTGCACGCCGGTGTTGCCGCCGGGGAACTGCACGATGTTGTGCTGGGCGAACAGGTCGCGCATCAGATTCATGCCGCCGCCGAAGTACATCCAGGCATTCTGCTGGCGGGCGGTCAGGCCGAAGGGCAGGGCGCAGTCGAAGGCGAAGGCCATGTCCTTGCCCACGTAGTAGTAGCTGGCCGTGTGGCCGCATTCCACGGTGCCCTGCTGCACCGCGTCCATCACCTGCAGGCCCGGCACGATCTCGCCGCCGGCGAACACGCGGATCTGGAATTTGCCGCCGGTGATCTTGTCCAGCCGCTCGGCGAGCAGCTCGGCGGCGCCGTAGATGGTGTCCAGGCTCTTGGGAAAGCTGGAGGCGAGCCGCCAGCGGATGGTGGGCAGTTGTCCGGCCTGGGCGGTTTCCGCCTGCCTGCCACAGCCCGGCAGGGCCAGGGCGCTGCCGGCGGCCAGGCCGGCGCCGGCGCCCTTGATGAAATCGCGTCGCTGCATGGAACCGTCTCCCCTCTCGATGGAAGCGCGAATTATAGGGCGGGCAACCCGCCGCGGGGTCAGCCGGCCAGGCCGGGGAAGAGCTTGAGCAGGCCGCGGGCGATCATCTCCACGGAGATGGCGGCGATCATCAGCCCCATGATGCGGGTGACGATGTGGATGCCGGTGGCGCCAAGACGATGGGCGAGCGGCATGGCCGCACGGAAGGTCAGCCACACCGCCAGGGCCACCAGGGCGATGGGCAGGAGCAGCAGCGTTTGATGCAGGAAGAGGCTGTCGCCCGAGTCGTGGCTGGCGATGATCACCTGGGTGATCGCGCCCGGCCCGGCGAGCAGCGGGATGCCCAGGGGGACCACGCCGACCGATTCGCGCTCCACCGCCTCTTCCGCCTCTTCCTCGGTCTGCCGCATGGGCGCGCTCTGCGCCTGCATCATGGAGATGGCCAGCAGCAGCAGCAGGATGCCGCCGCCGACGGAGAAGGAAGCCAGGCTGATGCCGAAGAAGCTCAGGATGGACTCGCCCAGGAACACCACCACCCCAAGCACGACGAATACCGTCACGGCCGCCACCCGCGCGGCATCCGCCCGCCGCTCGCGCGACCAGCCATGGGTGGCGGACAGGAACAGGGGCACGCTGCCGATCGGATCGACGATGGCGAAAAGGCTGATGGCGATCTTGAGGAGTTCGCCCAGGTCCGGCATGGCGGTCGCGTGGGGGAAGGAACACCCCCATATTAGCCGGGGAGCTGCCCGCCTGCTGGATCAGTGGGTCAGATGTTCCGGGCCGCCCGGCAGGCGGACCGAATAATGCTGTTCGGAATAGCGCGAGACGACCACCACCCGCCTGCCCACCAGGGCCAGGAACTCGACGCGCGACAGGAAGCGCAGGTTGACCGGCACGCCGAGTTGCCCGTCCTCGAAGCGAATCATGGGGCGACGTGCCCTGCCTTCGATCAGTGTCGCGTCCATGGCCGCCTCCTCATGATTGCCCTGCCTGACCGGGAACAAGCAGGTGATGTGCCAGGGCGCGGGCCGTGCGGGTGGGGAACCTCGCCTGGCGCAGCCTTCAGGAGGGCGTCGAATCTCCGACAGTCTGCCGAGACGTCGTCTGACGCCGGCGGAAGACCAGGTCCCAGACACCGTGGCCCAGGCGCAGGCCGCGCTGCTCGAACTTGGTCAGCGGTCGGTAGGCCGGGCGGGGCGCGAAGGCAGGGACGGTGTTTTCCAGGCCGGGCTCGGCCGACAGCACGCGCAGCATCTGCCGGGCGTAGTCCTCCCAGTCCGTGGCCAGGTGCAGGTAGCCGCCGGGCCTGAGGCGAGAGGCGAGCAGGCTGGCCAGTGGCGGCTGGATGAGGCGACGCTTGTGGTGGCGCTTCTTGTGCCAGGGATCCGGAAAGAAGATATGGATGCCGTCCAGGCCGGCTTCCGGGATCATGTGCCGCAGCACCTCCACGGCGTCGTGCCTGACGAGACGCAGATTGGCCAGATTCAACTCGCCGATGCGCTTGAGCAGGGCGCCCACGCCAGGCGTGTGCACCTCGACGCCCAGGTAGTCCGTGTCGGGGTGCTCGGCGGCGATGCGGGCGGTGGTCTCGCCCATGCCGAAGCCGATCTCCAGGATCTTCGGCGCGATACGGCCGAACGCGGCGTCCAGGTCGAGCGGCCCTTGCGCGTAGGGGATCAGGAAGCGTGGTCCAAGCTCGGCGAGGGCCTTTTCCTGCCCGGGACCCATGCGCCCCATGCGCAGGACGAAGCTGCGGATGGGGCGAAGCGCGCCCTCCGGCGGCGGTTCGTTCATGAGCTCAGGAGCCGATCAGACCGGAGGTGGGCGAGCTGGGGCTGGCCTGGTAGATCTTCTTCGGCATGCGGCCGGCCAGGTAGGCCTCGCGGCCCGCCTCGATCGCCTTGCGCATGGCGCTCGCCATGAGCACCGGATTGCCGGCCCCGGCGATGGCCGTGTTCATGAGCACCGCGTCGCAGCCCAGCTCCATGGCGATGGCCGCGTCCGAGGCGGTGCCCACGCCGGCATCCACGATCACCGGCACATGCAGGCGGTCGATGATGATCTGCAGGTTCCAGGGGTTGAGGATGCCCATGCCGGAGCCGATCAGCGAGGCGAGCGGCATCACCGCCACGCAGCCGAGTTCCTCCAGTTGCCGCGCGATGATGGGATCGTCGGAGGTGTAGACCATGACCTTGAAGCCGTCCTTGACCAGAACCTCGGCGGCCCTGAGGGTCTCGACGACGTTGGGGTAGAGGCTCTGCGGGTCGCCCAGCACCTCCAGCTTCACCAGGTCATGCCCGTCGAGCAGTTCGCGCGCCAGACGCAGGGTGCGGATGGCATCCTCGGCCGTGTAGCAGCCGGCGGTGTTGGGCAGGTAGGTGTAGCGCGACGGCGGCAGGGCCTCCAGCAGACTCGGCTGGCTGGGATCCTGGCCGATGTTGGTGCGGCGGATGGCGACCGTGACGATCTCGGCCCCCGAGGCCTCCACGGCCGTGCGGGTCTCTTCGAAATCCTTGTACTTGCCCGTGCCCACCAGGAGACGGGAAGAATAGGCCTTGCCGGCGATGACGAGTGGGTCCATGTGCGAGAGTAGGGTGAGGGGTGAGGGGTGAGGCGGCAAGTCGCCTCACGCCTAACGCCTCACGGCATTTCAGCCGCCGCCGACGGCGACGACGATCTCCAGCCGGTCGCCGTCCGCCACGGGGGTGGAAGCATGCTGGCTTCTGGGCACGATCTCGCCGTTCTGCTCGACCGCCACGCGCTTGCCGGCCAGTTCCAGGCGCTGGAGCAATTCGGCGACGACGAGGGGTGGGTCGAACTGTTGCGGTCGGCCGTTGATGGAAACGTTGATCATCTTCTACAAGCCACCGAATTCGAGTAGGATGGCGGGCCGCAAGTCTAGCACGCGGGTGTAGTTCAATGGTAGAACGGCAGCTTCCCAAGCTGCATACGAGGGTTCGATTCCCTTCACCCGCTCCAGTCAACCGCCCCCACTCCCGGTATCCATGCCTTCCATCGACGAAGCCCTCGAGATCATCAGGCGCGGCTGCGACGAGCTCCTGATCGAGTCCGAGCTGGTCGACAAGCTGAAGACCGGCCGCTCGCTGCGGGTCAAGGCCGGCTTCGACCCTACCGCCCCCGACCTGCACCTGGGCCACACGGTGCTCATCAACAAGCTGCGCCAGTTCCAGGACCTGGGTCACGAGGTGATGTTCCTGATCGGCGACTTCACCGGCATGATCGGCGACCCGACCGGCAAGAACGTCACGCGCAAGCCACTCAGCCGCGACGAGGTGATCGAAAACGCGCGCACCTACGAGCAGCAGATCTTCAAGATCCTCGATCCCGAGCAGACCCTGGTGATGTTCAACTCCAGCTGGATGGGGCAGATGGACGCGGCCGGGCTCATTCAGCTCGCCGCCAAGCACACCGTGGCGCGCATGCTAGAACGGGATGACTTCGCCAAGCGCTATGGCGGCGGTCAGCCGATCGCCATTCACGAATTCCTCTATCCCCTGATCCAGGGCTACGACTCGGTGGCCATGAAGGCTGATGTCGAGCTCGGCGGCACCGACCAGAAGTTCAACCTGCTGGTCGGGCGGGAGTTGCAGAAGCACTACGGGCAAGCACCCCAGGTGGTGCTCACCATGCCCATCCTCGAGGGGCTGGACGGCGTGCAGAAGATGTCCAAGTCGCTCAACAACTACATCGGCATCGCCGACGCACCGAACGACATGTTCGGCAAGCTCATGTCGGTCTCCGATGACCTGATGTGGCGCTATATCGAACTGTTGTCCTTCGAGCCGCTGGTGACGGTGCGGCAGTGGCGGCAGGATGTGGAGAGAGGCCGCAATCCCCGTGACATCAAGGTGGTGTTCGCGCAGGAGATCGTCGCCCGCTTCCACAGCCAGGCTGCCTCCGAAGCGGCGCTGGCGGATTTCGAGGCGCGCTTCCGTCAAGGCGTGCTGCCCGACGAGATGCCCGAAGTCAGCCTGGAGGCGCCCGAGGGCGGACTGCCCGTGGCGCAACTGCTCAAGCTGGCCGGCCTGGTGCCCAGCACGTCCGAGGCCCTGCGCCAGATCGCCGGCGGCGGGGTCAAGCTGGATGGCGAGAAGGTCGCGGACAAGGGCCTGCTGCTGACCAGGGGCACGGTGGTGGTGGCCCAGGTGGGCAAGCGCCGCTTTGCCCGCGTGAGCCTCCTCTGAAGCCGCCACCGGGACGTAACCCACTGAAGGCATAAGACCTTCGTGGGAACGTGAAAAAAGTTTTACAAACCGCTTGACCGTCATCATTCGCCCCGTATAATGCTGGGCTTCGCTGCTGAAACAACACGAGCGGTTGGCAGCGCGAACTGATCTTTAACAAGAAGCAAACAGCCTCTGGAGTGTGGGCATTGGGTTTGGGTTCGTGACTAGCCTGTGAGGGTTAGTTGAAGCGAAGAGAAACTTTGATGCTTGCACTTTGGAAGTTAATTCTGGAGAGCGAGCGGCCTGTTTTAGACAGGTACTCAAGACAGTTGGGAATTGAACTGAAGAGTTTGATCCTGGCTCAGATTGAACGCTGGCGGCATGCTTTACACATGCAAGTCGAACGGCAGCACGGGGGCAACCCTGGTGGCGAG
>JALOTG010000152.1 GCA_025458005.1 Thiobacillaceae bacterium | reverse complement strand
GTCGGGGCGCAGACCCTGCTCAACTCCCTGCGCGGCATGGGCCACGTCCCCGCGCATCACGAGATCCCGATCAGCCACAGCGCGGGCACGAACGCGGCCCAGAAGATCAGCGACACGGTGGTCAACAAGCTGGTGGAGACGGTCATCGAGCGCTCCGCCACCGCCCTGATCGCCGCCATCATCTGAGAGGCGGCGGCCAGTCCCGGCCACCCGGCTGGGTCCCGAGGCGATCCGATGGCGGTCTTCCCGCCTCCGCCCCGCCGGCTGAAGCGAGGTCTCCTCCGGGTCGGTGCCCGGGTGGCATAGGGCAGGATCGGGATATTCACGAATTCGCACGACATCGACATACATTTGGCATCTCCCACCCAGGCGCGGCAACGGACTGTGCCCGCCTCGACCACGGCAAGGCCCATCCGCATGGACACCCCACATCCTCCCATCGACTCCCGCAAGGCACGCATCGATGCCCACATCGACAACATGTTCGGCGAGGTCAAAGACCGCCTGGACCGCGCCCTGGACTGTCTGACCCGCAGGGAGGCCGGCGCGTGCGAGGCGCTGATCCGGGCCGATGTGGCCCTGAACGAGGAACACCGAAGAATCGAGAGCGACTGTCTGGAGGCCATCGCCTGCCAGCAGCCGGTCGCGCATGATCTGCGCGACGTCATCGCCTACATGCGCATCGCGGAGGAGCTGGAACGCATCGGCGACTATGCCAGCGACATCGGCGCGACCATCCTGGGCATGGACGACACCGACCTGGGGCATCTGGGGTTGCCGGAGGTTCGGATCATGGCCGACCTCTGCCAGCGCATGCTCTCCCAGGTCAGGCAGGCCCACGCTGAGGGCGACACGGACCTGGTGCTGCGGACGAGCGCGCTGGACGATGAGCTCGATGCCCGCATGCTCGGGGTCAAGCAAGGCCTGCTGGAGGCCATGCGCGCCGACGCCGCGAACGTCCGCAACGGCAGCTGCATGCTCTGGATCGCCCACAACCTGGAACGCTGCGGCGATCGCGCCACCAACATCGCCGAGCAGGTGGTGTTCAGGGTACGCGGCCAGATCGTCGAGCTGAATTGAGCGCTCACTCCAGCAGCGCAGGCGCCGTGTCGGTGCGTTCCCAGGGCAGGGCCAGGTCCATCCGACCGACGTGTCCGTAGGCGGCCAGCCGGCTGTAGAAGCCGCCGCGATGGATGGTGGGCAGCTGGCGGAGGTTGTAGGCACGGACGATGCCGGCGGGGCGGAAGTCGAAATGCCGCCGCAGCCGCGCGGCGATGTCCGCGTCGGGCACTTGCCCGGAACCGTGCGTGTCCACCTGCACGCTGACCGGCTGGCACTGGCCGATGGCGTAGGTGAGGTGCACCTCGCAGGCGCTGGCGAGCCCCGCCGCCACCACGTTCTTGGCGGCGTGCCGGGCGGCATACGCCCCCACGCGGTCGATGCGGTCGGGGGCCTTGCCCGACAGCGCCGATTCGCTCTGCCGGCAATATTCGCCGTAGGTGTCGATGGCCGTCTTGCGCCCGGTCAGGCCGGAGTGGCTGGACGGGCCGCCGTCGATCAGCCGGCCATCCGGATTGACGAACAGCGCGGTGCCTCGGTCCGGCCGGACCGCTTCGTCGAGAAAGACCGGTTCCACCACCAGCGCGTAGAGGTCGTCGCGCAGCCGTGCCTCCGACACCGCCAGGCCCTGCCACTGGCTGGCGACCAGGGTGAGGCTGTGGATGCGCGCCGGCCGGCCCTGGCGGTACTCCACGCCGACCTGCGTCTTGCCGTCCGGGGCCAGGTAGGGCAGCAGGCGCTGCAGCCTCACCGCCGCGAGCCGCCGCGCCAGCTTGTGGGCAAGCCAGATGGGCAGGGGCATGAGCATGGCGGTCTGGTCGCAGGCGAATCCGAACACGTTGGCCATGTTGTGCGCCGGGACTTGCCCGATCTGCTCGTCGTCCATGTCGCGCTCGTCCCGCGGCTCGCCGATGGGCAGCTCGCTCAGGCTGGTCATCACGGTGCAGTTGTCGGCGTTGAAATCCTCGCCCGTATAGCCGACCTGCCGGATGATCTGGCGCGCCACCTCGGGAACGTCCACCGTGGCCGTGGAGGCGAAGCGCGCGGCGACGAACAGGATGCCGTTGGAGACGGCGCATTCCGCAAGCACCCGGGCCAGGAGGTCCTGGCGCAGGTGGCGGTCCACCACCGCGTCGGCGATCTGGTCGCAGAGCTTGTCCGGATGGCCGTCGATGACGGATTCGGAGGTGAACATGTAATCGCTCTTCATGATGCGCTCCCGAGTTTCGGGCGGGACGGCGGCCGCTGGGCCGGTCGTTTCATCGCCTCGATGGCCAGATAGGGCAGGACCGCCGCGCCCCCCGCCACCAAGGCGTCGGCCGGCATGAGCGGCGCGTTGCCCAGCAGGCCGCGCAGCGGCGGCAGCAGCACGGTGGACACCTGCAGCGCCGCGGATGCGCCCAGGGCCCCGGTCAGCCAGCGGTTCCCGGCCAGGCGCTCGGCGCTGAACAACCCGTGGCTCTCGGAGCGGCAGGACTGGGCGTGCAGGAGCTGGCTGAGGGTGAGGGTCATGAACGCCAGGGTCCCGGCCTGGGCGCCGGGCCCGTGGCGCATCATCCCGTAGCCGTAGGCCCCCAGGGCCCCGGCGGTGAGCGCCGCCGCCTCCAGGCCGTAGCGCTTGAAGTCCTGCGCGCGGATGATGGGTTCCGCCGGGTCACGCGGCGGGCGGCGCAGCACGTCCGGCTCGGGCGGCTCCAGGGCCAGGGCCAGGGCGGGGAAGACGTCGGTCATCAGGTTGATCCACAGCAGCTGCATGGTGTTGAGCGGCTGCCCCAGCCCGCCCGCCACGGCGATGAAGGTGACGCCGATCTCGCTCATGTTGGAGGAGACGAGATAGTGAATGGCCTTGCGGATGTTGGCGTAGATCGTGCGCCCCTGGGCCACCGCCAGGATCATGGTCTGCAGTTCGTCGTCCTCCAGCACCACGTCCGCTACGCCGCGCGCCACCTCGGTGCCCCCGCCGGTTTTGCCCCCTCCCATCGCGACGCCGATGTCGGCGGCCTTCAGCGCCGGCCCGTCGTTGATGCCGTCGCCGGTCATCGCCACGACCCGGCCGGCCCGCTGCAGGGCCTGGACGATCTGCAGCTTGTTGGCGGGGCTGACGCGGGAGAAGACCTCCACCCGCTCGGCCAGGGCGGAGAGCAGCCGCGGCTCGACATGGTCGATGCGGGTGGAATCGAGGATTTCCAGCCGGTCGTCGCCGGAAAGGTCGAGCTGCCGGCCGATGGCATAGGCCGTGGCGCTCTGGTCGCCGGTGATCATGACGGTCTTGATGCCGGCGCCGTGGAACAGGCCGATCAGCTCGCGGGTGCCCGCGCGGAGGGGATCGGCCATGCCCGTCAGCCCCAGCCAGACGAGGCCGTCGCCGGACGCCTCGTCCTCCTCCAGGCCGTAAGCATAGGCCAGCACCCGCAGGGCCTCCCCCGCCATGCGCTCGTTCTCCAGCCGCACCGCGTCGCGGAACTCGGCGGTGATCGCGTGGCGCTGCCCGTCGGACTGGTACCAGCGGCACTGCTCCAGCACCTGCTCGGGGCTGCCCTTCACGGCGACCAAGCGCCATCGCTCCCCCGCCTCGTGCCAGGTGGCCATCCAGGCGCGGCCCTCGGAGCGGTATTCGGTGCGGATCACCGGGTGGCGCCGGCGCAGCGCCTCGACGTCCACGCCGGCGCCCAGGGCCATGGCCAGCAGGGCATTCTCGGTGGCCGAGCCCTCCAGGCCGAGGGCGCCGGCCGCCGCGCCAGCGCCGTTGACCCGGCTCTCGTTGCACAGCACCGCCACGTGCAGCAGGCGCAGCAGGACGTCCGTGGCGTAGGGATCGACGCGTCCCTCCGGCGCGTAGAAGCGGCCATCGATCACCTTGAGGCGCTCCGTTCCCACCAGCACGGTCAGCACGGCCATGCGGTTCATGGTCAGGGTGCCGGTCTTGTCCAGGCAGATCACCTGCACCGAGCCGAGGGTCTCGACGGCGGAGAGATGGCGGATCAGGACGTGCCTGCGGCGCATGTCGCGGATGCCCAGGGCCAGCGTGGTGGTGGCGACCGTGGGCAGCCCCTCCGGCACGGCCGCCACGGCAAGCGAGACGGCCGCCCGCAGCATGGGCAGGAAGCCATAGCCGCGCAGCAGGCCGATGGCGAACACGCCGCCGCAGATGGCCATGGAAAGCCACACCAGCTGGTTGCCCAGGCGGTCCAGCTGGCGCTGCATGGGGGTCTCGGGCGGGCGGGTCTCGCCCACCAGGGCCTGGATCAGGCCCAGCTCGGTGGCACGCCCGGTGGCCACCACCACCGCCAGGGCGCTGCCGCCGGTGACGGCGGTACCCATGTAGACCATGTTCCCGCGCTCGGCCAGGGGCGCCGCCTCGACGTCGAGCGCCTGCGCGACCTTGGCCACCGGCAGGCTCTCGCCGGTGAGCGCCGATTCGTCCACCGACAGCGCCTTGGCGTGCACCACCCGGGCGTCGGCCGCCACCAGGCAACCCGGCGTCAACAGCAACAGGTCGCCGGGCACCACCTCGCGCATGGCCACCCGCTCCATGCGTCCGTCGCGCACCAGCGGCACCGGCGGCCGGGGCACCGAGGCGAGCGTGCTGATCATGCGCTCGGCCTGGCTCTCGGTCGCGTACCCGATGGCCGCGTTGATCACCACGACGCCCAGGATCACGCCCGCGTCCGCCAACCCGCCGGTGGCGGCGGAGAGCACCGCCGACGCGCCCAGCAGGATCACCGGCAGGCTGTTGAACTGGCCCAGGAAGATCGCCAGGGCGGACCGCTTCTCCGCCTCGGGCAGGGTGTTCGGGCCGTAGCGGGCCAGCCGCCGGGACGCTTCCGACTGCGTCAGGCCGCGGCGGTAATCCACCTCCAGGCGATCCAGCACCGCGCCCGCCGGCAGGGTATGCCATGGGTCATCGGACTGCGCCGGCAGGGATGGCGCATTGCCCGAGACTGCGCCGGACCGGGAAGGCGATGGGGCGGGCCTGGGCCTCGCCGGCAATGCCGGGTTCGCCAGGCGACGCAGCGACCCGGGCTCGCGCGCGGTCGACGTGCCGCCGATGCCGGCCAGGAGCGCCGCCAGCTCGTCCAGCAGCGCCTCCAGCCTGAGCGACGGGTCATAGTGGACCAGGACGGTGCCGGTCAGGACATTGACCGCCCCCAGGCGGATGCCACCATGGCCGCGCAAGGCGTCGACGGCGGCCTGGCAGGCCACTTCGCTGCGGTAGAGTCCGCGCACCCGCAGCCGCGCGCGCCCCGGCACCAGGGCATGCACGACCTCGATGGAGGCCGACCGGCGTTCACCCTGGCGGGAAGGATCGGACATGGACTGCGTGGCGATGGACTGACTCTTACACTCTAGTCCGGCGGCGACCGGGAAATGTTACGACCGTGGTCCGCTTGCCCGTGTCGCGATGACCACATCCGGCCGCGCGGCGAGGCACCACGGCCATGTCATCGGCTCATGCCGCGCCGGCACGCGTTCACCATTCTGTAATCGCTTGAGCCTAGCGTTGGGAGTCTTCCCGTCTGAACCAGGAGCCGCCGCCATGCGTCCGACCGCCTTAGCCTTCGCCCTCGCCCTCGCCTTTCCCGCCGCCGCGCTCGCCGGCACGCTCACCCAGGGCGTGGCCGCCGGTGATGCGCGCCAGACCGCCGCCGTGCTCTGGGGCATGCCGGACGCGGACGGGATCTTCAGCTTCGAGGTGGCCACCGACGCCGGCTTCGCCAACATCGTCGCCGGCGGCGACATGCCCGCCACCGCCGGCATGCCGGTGAAGATGCACGCCACCGGCCTCAATCCCGGCGCCAGCTATTGGTATCGGGGCACGGATGCCGCCGGCCACAGCGCGATGGGCCAGTTCAAGACCCCCCATGCCGGCGGACGCAACGGGCTCGCCTTCGGCGTGAGCGGCGACTGGCGCGGTCCGCTGGCCCCCTACCCGGCGGTGAAGAATGTCGCCGGCAAGGCCCTGGACGTGTTCGTGCAACTGGGCGACACCATCTACGCCGAGAACTACGACGCCTTCCCGGTCGTCACGGTGGACACCCTGGCCGGCTATCGCGACCGCTACCGCGAGACCCTGTCCGACAACCTGGGACAGACCAACCAGATCCGGCTCCTGCGCCAGTCCACCGCCAGCCTCGCCAGCATCGACGACCACGAGGTGGTCAACGACTTCGCCGGTGGCGCGCCCTCCAGCACCGACAGCCGCTTCCCGCCGGGCTATCCCCTGATCAACGAGACGCCGCGCTACCAGGCCGGGCTGCAGGCCTTCCACGAGTACATGCCGATCCGGGAACTGACCTATGCCGGGACCGGCGATGCGCGCATGGACACGAAACCCATGCTCTACCGGACGCAGAACTACGGTCAGGATGCCGCCCTGTTCCTGCTCGACAACCGTTCCTTCCGCGATGCCGGTCTGCCCGGCGTGACCAATCCGCTCGACCCCGTGCAGGTGGGCACTTTCCTCGGTCAATCCCAGTTCGCGCCGCGCACCCTGCTGGGCCAGCAGCAGCTCGTGGACCTCCAAACCGACCTGCTCAAGGCCCAGCAGGACGGCGTGACCTGGAAGTTCGTCCTCACCGCCGAGCCCATCCAGAAGCTGGGCGTGATCGGTGCTTCCGACCGCTACGAGGGCTACGCCGCCGAACGCGATGCCCTGCTCAAATTCATCGACGTGAACGGCATCCAGAACGTCGTCTTCGTCGCCGCCGACGTGCACGGCACGGTGGTCAACAACCTCAACTACTTCGACCCCCTGAGCATGTCCACGAAACCCATCGCCGCCTGGGAGATCACCACCGGCCCGGTGGCCTTCGCCGATCCCTTCGGCCCCACGGTGATCGAACTGGCCAACGCCGCCGGTCTGCTCACCCCAGGCCAGCTCGCCACCTACGACTTCCTGCTCGCCAACCGGATGTACCCGCAGCTGGAGACCTTCATCCAGGGCCTGATCGACACGGTGCTCACCCAGGCCAACAGCTCCCTGGCGGCAACGGTGTTCGGCGCCAGCTTCTACGACCCCGTCGGTCTCGCCGGCTCCGGCATCCCCCACACCCTGCTCGCGGGCGGCTGGACCGCGACCCACACCTACGGCTGGACCGAATTCGAGATCGACCCGGCCAGCCAGGCCCTGACGGTGACCACATGGGGCGTGCCGGCCTACGACATCACCACCCTGACCGGCGATCCGGCCGCCCTCGCCGCCCTCGAACCCGCCATCTTCAGCCAGTTCCAGGTCGCCGCCGTGCCCGAGCCGCAGACCTGGGCCATGCTGCTCGCCGGGCTGGGACTGGTCGGCATGGCGGCCGCGCGCCGCCGGAGCAAATAGTCGTGCCCAGTCGGGCGGAG
>JALOTG010000151.1 GCA_025458005.1 Thiobacillaceae bacterium | reverse complement strand
GATCACGGTCGGGCGCAAGGTGCCCAGGAAGAAGAACAGGATCACCGCGACGAACACCGAGGCGCCGATCAGCTTGCCCTTCAAGGTATCGATGGAGGCCTCGATGAAGCTGGCCTGGCGGAAGGTGACACGGGGCTCGGCCATGCCCGCTGGAAGTCCCTGCTTGAGCGAGCCCAGGGCGTCCTCGATGGAGCGGGTCAGCCCGATGGTGTCCGCCGTGGGCTGTTTCTGGATGCCCAGGATCACCGCCGGGCGGCCCTCGAATCCGGCGTCGCCGCGCTTGATGGCCGGGGCGAAGGTCACCTCGGCGATCTGGCGCAGCAGGATGGGTTGGCCGCTGCGCGCAGTCAGCGCCAGATTCTTCAGGTCTTCCAGGCGCGAGGTGCGGCCCAGATTGCGGATCAGATATTCCCGGCCGTTGAGTTCCAGGAAGCCCCCCGACGAGTTCGAGGAGAAGCCGCGCAGGGCGCCGTCGAGTTGGTCGTGATTGACACCCAGTTCCGCCATGCGCACGGTATCCGGCTGCACCTGGAACTGGCGCACCTCGCCGCCGATGGGGATGACCTGCGCGACGCCGGGGATCGCCATGAGGCGAGGCCGGAGTACCCAGTCGGCGTATTCGCGCACCTGCATGGGGGTGATCTTTCCCGTGTCGATGGGGATGGCGATCTGCATGATCTCGCCCATGATCGAGCTGATCGGCCCCATGCGCGGCGTCACCCCATCGGGCAGACCTTCTTCCATGGAGGTGAGGCGTTCCGAGACCATCTGCCGCGCCCGGAAGATGTCGGTGCGCCAGTCGAAGGTGACGTAGATGAAGGACAGTCCGGCGCTGGACACCGAACGCACGCTCTCCACCCCAGGCAGGCCGTTCATGGTGGTCTCCAGCGGGAAGGTGATGAGTTGCTCCACCTCCTCCGGGGCCATGCCGCCCGCCTCGGTCATCAGGGTGACGGTGGGCTTGTTGAGGTCGGGAAAGACGTCCACCGGCGTCTGCATCAGGGTGAATGCGCCGTAGGCCATCACCACCAGGCTGGCGATGATCACCAGCAGCCGGTTGGTCAGGCTGTTGTCGAGTAGCCACTTGAACATGATGGCGCCCCTACCTGACCTGATTGACCAGCGTCGCGCCACGCACCACCACCCGGTCGCCCGCCTTCAGGCCGGTGGTCACCGCCACGTTCGCACCGTCCAGGGGTTCCACCGTCACCGTGCGCGGTTCGAAGCGTTCCGGCGCGGTCTTGACCCAGACGATGGCCTGGTTGGCCGGGTTTTTCACCAACGCCGCCGCCGGCACGCGATAGCCCTGCACGGTGCTCCGGGTCAACGCGAAAACCTTGACCGGCTGGCCCAACGCCAGATTGGCCAAGGCATTGCCCTCGCCACGGAACATCAGGGGCAAGGCCTGTTCGCGCAGGCTGCGGGCAGCGCCGACGAAGGCCAGCGGCACCCGCGCATCGCCTACCGCCAGGCTGCCGGAAACCACGTCCAAGGCCTGTGCGGTGTCGTAGGCAAGCGCTTCGACGCGCGAGCGGTTGGGATCGACCACCTCGAACACCGCCTCGCGTGCCTCGACTACCTGCCCAGCCACGGCATTGCTCATGGCGACCACGCCTGTGACCGGCGCGACCAGGGCATCGCGGTTGGAAAGTCCGGCACCCAGGGCGGCGATGCGCCCGTTGAGGCTATCGACCTCGCTCTCAGCCGCCTCGATCTCCTTTCTCGGGATGGTGTCGGCCAGTTCCTTCAGGCGGGTCAGCCGCTTCTCGGCCAGACCCTTGGTGGCACGCAATTCCGCCAGTTGAGCGGACTGGTTGGAGCGCTCGATCATGCCGGCGGACGGCACTACCCAGGCCAGCACCTCGCCTTTGTTGACCCGTTGTCCGAGGCTGGGGAAGCCGCGCGGGCCGGGCTCCAGCCTGCCGGCGATGAGGGCCTGAACCTTGCCGCCGGCATTGGGGTCCATGACCACCTTGCCGGAGAGTTCGAAGGCACGGGGCAGCGCGCCTTCCTCCACTGGCTGGGTGCGCACACCAATCTGGCGTTGCGCTGGCTTGGGCATGAAGACGCCGCCATCGGGCAGCCGCTTGGGGCCGCTACTGTTGGCGGCCGGAGAGGCGTCGCCGTGGTCGTGGCCCTCACCGGCATGGGCACCGGACACCAAGGCCAGGCAGAAGATGGCTATAAGGGCGAGCGGTTTCATGCGGCACCTCCCAAGCGTTGGCTGCGAAGGCGACGGATCAGCGCGGCCAGGCCGGCCAGTGCCGCGCCAGCGATGGCGGCCCAGAGGGCGTATTCCTGCCAGCCATGGGTATGCGCGGCCTCGGCAGCTTCGGCTTCGGCGTGGATATCAAAATCGCCAGCCAGTAGGTCGGCCTCCTCACCGGCATACACGGTGGCGGCAACCGGGAATTCCCCCGGCGTGAGCGGCTTGGCCAGGATGGCCTCGAATTCCCCTTCACCGTGGACCTTCACTGGCACCTTGATGCCGCCGAGTTCCAGTTCGAGCTTGGCGTCCTTGACCGGGCTGTTGTCGGCGGCATGGTCGAGCCAGAGGGTCAGATGTTTGCCGTCGAGCACGCCGACCAGTTCGAAGAGATCGGACGTGGCGGCAAAGCGCGGCAACGTGGAGCCGGCAGTGGCGGCGGGGGCGTCGCCATGGTCGTGTCCATCACCGGCCCAGGCTGGCGAAGCGACGGCCAGGCTCAGGGCCGCCAGGATATGTTTGGGGTTCATGGGTGTTTCCTCCTGAATTATTCGGGTAGCAGGCCCAAGGCCTGGCGCAGGGCGGAGACCGATGCGGCCAGTTCGACGCGGGCACGGGCGGCCTCGCGTTCGGCCTCGGCCGCTTCGCCCTCGATGCGCAAACGGGTGGGCAGGTCGGTCTCGCCCAGGCGGAAGGATTTCTCGAAGAAGCCGCGCGACTCGTTCGCCAGCTGCGCCCGCTGCTCGGCGGCAGCCAGCCAGGCACGGGCCGCTTCTTCGCGCTGACGGGCGGCGTCGATCTCGGCGGCGATGCGTTCCTGTTCGACGGCCAGTTGAGCCTCCACCTCGGTTTCCTCGGCGGTCGCCGTGGCGACACGGACGCGCTGCCGGCTGTCGGAGCCGAAGGGGATGCGCACGCCCAGGGTGAGGGTGTTGGACCAGGCATCGCCCGCAGCCGCACGGTCGCGGGTTGCAGCCAGGCGTAGTTCCGGGTTGGCGCGGCTTTGCACACCGGCCAGGTTGCGAGCGGCGCGGGCCGTCTCGACACGGGCGGCCATATCCTTCAAGAGCGGATGTACGTCCCCCTCGTTGGCTTGGGATGGGGTGGGTTCGGTGGCAGCGGATACAGCACCATTCACCGTTACGCCCGTAAGGCTGCGCAGGCGCTTGGCCGCTTCGGCCAGTGCCCCGCGTGACCGCGCGACTTCGGCGACGGCCCCAGCCACGGCGGCGTCGGCCTGGTGCCCATCGGCCCGCGACAGGTCGCCCGCCTTGACCCGCCGGGCCACGTCGGCGGCCAGCCGTTCGGCGTTTTGCCGGCGGGCCTCGGCGGCCTCCAGATCGATACGCGCCAAGGCCAGGGACCACCAGGCCTCGCGTACTTCGCCCGCCGTACGCAGTTGTGCAGATTCCAACCGCCATTCCAGCGCGGCGCCTTCGACTTCGGCCAGGGCGCGTTGACCGGCCCGCTCGCCTGGCAACCAGAGCGGCATGGCGAGGCCGACCTCGTATTCCCGGCTGCCCTGGTCGTGATTGAGCTGGTCGGTTTTGTAGGAAACATCCAGGCTGGGCGGCTCCGCCAGCCAGCTGTCGGCCGTCTGCCGACGTGCGCCGACGGCATCGCGTCGCGCCCTGGCGGCACGCGCCTCCGGCTGACGTGCCCAGGCGGCCTTGAAGGCCTGTTTGAGAGTTGGAGACGTTTCCACAGCCTGGGCAGGGGGAATCAGTGCGGCAAATGGGATGGCCCATGCCAGCAGCCAGAGGGAAGCACTTCCCCTAAAGCGGAACACAATGTTCATTTGAAGCCTCGTCCTGATGCGGCCGCCCACGTCGAGGGCAGCCGGGAATAACGCAAATACTTACGTCAAATCCGGCGAGGTAATCGCGACAACGAGGGAATCGAGGGACGCGCCAACCTGCCGGAGCTTCAGGCGAGGTCGACTAGAGGGGGGCGAAACAGGGAGCTTGGCGGCGGGGTGGGCAGGAAGGCCCGGTAAGCCATGGCAGCACGGACTTGCGAAACCGGAAGCATGGGCGAATCGGCGTCGATGACGGCTTGCGCGAAATGCGCGTGGCAACTCGGGCAGTCGGCATCGAAATCGCTATTGCCGGAATCGCTGTCCGTTTGGGCAGCGCTGGCCTGATGTTCATGCGCGTGGTGGCCGATGTGCTGCTGGGCTGGACCATCCGTTTCGTGCAGGCAATAAGCTGCCACCGCCGCAGTGGTCCACTGCAGCGGCAGGATAAGCAGGAAAAGGATGGCTACAAGCTTGCGCATGTCGGGGAAGCTAACACAGCGCGCGCGTGCCGCACAACCGCAAGACCTGGGTGGCTATCAGGGTGGCGGGCATGGCCAGGGCGAACATCAGGGTATTGCGCTGCATCGATTTCATGTCCCCCGTGGGTAGGAAAAGTCGCTCATTGAGACTGCCTCAGCGGCCGGGTTGCAGCGCGGTAATCGTTAAGGCGCCATCCAGGCGTTCCACCACGAAACGGATGCGGTCGCCGGGTTTGACCTGGTCGAGCCAGGCGGGATCCGTAACCCGGAACATCAAGGCCAAGGCGGGCATGTCCGGATTGTCCGGATCCAGGTTGGCCAGTTGGGCCAGGCGCACATTGCTGACGGCGATCTTGCCGATATTGGAGTTGATTTTCTTCACGGTGCCGTCGGTCCAGACCCTGTCCTTGGCTTGTTCGGCATGCATGACGTGGCCGTTGTTGTCGGCGGCCAACACCGGAAGTTGGGGCGCCATGAAGAGGCCCGCAATAAGGGTGAGCGTGATGAATTTCATGCCGTTCTCCATTCAGTTCAATCATAAGTTTGGGCATTACCATGGTCCATGGCGGA
This sequence comes from Thiobacillaceae bacterium, assembly GCA_025458005.1. Taxonomy (GTDB): domain Bacteria; phylum Pseudomonadota; class Gammaproteobacteria; order Burkholderiales; family Thiobacillaceae; genus JALOTG01. Next base: position 2,358 of record JALOTG010000151.1, on the reverse strand, counting down.
GAAATTTCCGCCCTATTGGAAGCGGGGGTTACCCCCGCTTCGCTGTGCATTTGCTGACCCGGAAACTGGGGGTTAATGCAGAGGAACAGCCAGAACCAACTCGGCACGCGCGTGCCGCACAACCGTGACCGAGGCCGTCAAGGCCAGAGTCGCCATCACGCCCGCCACCAGCAGATCGGGCCAGGCCGAGCCGGTGCCGAATACGCCTAGGGCGGCGAGGGCCACCGCCACGTTGCCGATGGCGTCGTTGCGGCTGCACAGCCAGACGGAACGCATGTTGGCGTCACCGTTGCGCCAAGCGTAAAGCATGATCGCCACGCCGACATTGACCGCCAGGGCCAGCAGGGCCACCAATCCCATGGTCATTGGCTCGGGCGGGATGCCCAGTGAGGCGGCCCAGGCGGTCTTAGCCAATACCAGGATGCCGTAGACGCCCATAGTGACGCCCTTGACCCAGGCTGCACGTGCCCGCCAGGCCAGTCCCATGGACAGTACCGCCAATGAGAGGCCGTAGTTGGCGGCGTCCCCCGCGAAATCGACTGCATCGGCCAACAGGGACACCGATCCGGATTGCAGGCCGCCGCCGATTTCCACAAAGAACATCACGGCGTTGAGGACAAGCGCCACCCACAATACACGCCGGTAACGCGGTGACACGGCGGTACTGGAGGACTCACAACTTCCGGTGCAGGAGCAACCTGACATGGTTATGAATTTCGGTGATGAGATGGCCGCATTGAAAACCCTGGAGCCGCTCCGGGGTCAAGAGGGTAAAGTCATGTTCTTGATTTGGAGTGAGCCATGCGCATCGGTGATCTGGCGAAAGCCACCGGGGTGGATATCGAGACCATCCGCTATTACGAGAAGGCCGGACTGCTGCCCGAGCCCGGACGCGAGGCCAATGGCTACCGTGCCTACCAGCAGGCTCATCTGGAACGACTGGCCTTCATCCGTCATTGCCGGGCATTGGACATGCCCCTGGAGTCGATCCGACGCCTGCTGGATTTCGTCGCCCACCCAGAGGCGGAGTGTGGCGACATCAACCGGCTGATCGACGAGCAATTGGCTCGTGTGCAGGCGCGGCTCAACAGCTTACGCGCACTGGAGAGCCAACTTGCTGCGTTGCGGGCGCAATGCGGAGAAAACCACAGCGCACGGGAGTGCGGTATTTTGCATGAATTGGTGGCAGCAGCACATGGCGAGGCTTGTGCATGCCATTTCGATGCTAAATCTGGCAGTCATTATTTACTCATGGGGAAACAAAAAAACCGCCCATGAGGGCGGTTGAAGACCCCGAGTTGCTCGGGGGTGGGGATATCATTGAATAGACTCTACACAACAGTTTAGCTGATCAAACAATAGAGGCATGGCGGTACACCTCCTCATCCCTCTGGCGATTCACGCGTTACCACGCACAGACGATCCAGCCGGGTGTGCAAGGCCACGATTTCCTCCAGGAGTCCATAGCCAATGTCCGCCAGGAGCGGGTTGTCGGCCCGACTCAGATCCAGCAGATCCTGCTGCAATAACTGGGCCGCCTGAGCGGCTTTATCGAGCCGTTCTTGATCCGGATTCGTCAACATCATCACCTCCAATTCTGTAATGAACCCCGGCACGCCTTGAGGCGCGCCGAGGAAGATCAGGCCACCAACTGCCTGGCCAGTGCCACTTCGATGGAATCACCCGACTGGTTCAACACGTCCAGCCCCGACTCGGGCATGTCGCCCGAAGTCGATTGAGCCACGGCGATCTTCTTCGCCATCAGCTCAAGGCAGGCCAACTGCGCCGTGCCCTGGTAGCCCAGGAAAACCACGTCCACTGCTTGCTTCTGGCCGATCCGCCAGGAACGGCGGGCGGCCTGTTGCAGGGTGTAGACGTTGTACCCGGACTGTAGGAACACGATGGTCGGAAACTCCAGCAGGTCGAGACCGGTTTTCACCAACTCGGGGTTGGTTATCAGCACGTCGATGCCGCGGTCGACTTGGTCGGCGACCCAGTCTTCCCGCTTCTCGGCGGCCACGCTGGCGCTCAGTGTCGCCACTTTGATGCCCTCCAACGCCAGAAGCGCCTTCAGCCTCGCCGTGGTGTCACGGGTGCCCGTGTAGACCGTGTAAATCAGGACACGACGTCCCCTGGCTTTCTCGGCCTTCACGCGCTCAATGAGCATGCGCTCCTTCGGCATTGGCTCCGAACCGTCGAACAGCGCCGGCACATGAGCCAACACGCGGTCGCGACGATGCGGGTGGACGACGTGCTCCTCGCGGAACGCGCAATCCGGCCACGCCAGTAAGGCGTTGAGCACCACCCCCAACAGGCTGTGGTCCCCGGCACGCAAGGCATCTTTCAATGCCTGTTTCA
>JALOTG010000019.1 GCA_025458005.1 Thiobacillaceae bacterium | reverse complement strand
AGCGGATCACCTGCCAGTGCTCGTCGGTCAGGTCCAGGCCCTCGCGGTCGGCCTGGGCGCGGGCGAAGCCCTCGCTCCAGTCGTCCATGTTGAGGATGTAGCCCTCCGGGTCGGTCAGGACGTCCTGACCATCCACCTGGAGCTTGCGGGTGTAGATGGCGTAGGGGTTGGTGCCGTCCTTGGCTTCCTTCAGGTAATGGCTCTTGGGGGTTTGCAGCTTGGGCTTCTCGGGCGAGTTGCTGTGCGTCATGGTCATGTCATCCCTCCTGGTCAGGTAGTCCGCGACAAGTTCAGGCCTGCAGACTATTGCGCTTGGCATTCAAGTGACAAACGATATTAATTGAATTCTAATATTCAATTAACCGATAGATAGGCCTCGAACATCATGGATATCGAATTCGCCCGGACCTTTCTCGCCGTGGCCGCCGCCGGCAATTTCGTCGGCGCCGCCCAACGCCTGCACGTCACCCAGTCCACGGTCAGCAGCCGCATCCAGACCCTGGAGGCGTATCTGGGCGCGGTGCTGTTCCAGCGCGGCCGCGCTGGGGCGCAGCTCACTTCGGCCGGGCGGCGCTTCCTACGCCACGCCAACACCCTGGTGCGCACCCTGGAGCAGGCCCGCCACGAGGTCGGCCTGCCAGCGGGTTTTCGCGGCAGCCTCACGCTGCGCGGCCGCGTCGCCCTGTGGGACGGCTTCCTGCCGCAGTGGGTGGCGCGCATGCGCGCCAGCCATCCCGACATCTCCCTGCGCCTGGAGGTGGGCTTCGAGGAGGACATCATGCAGGGCCTCGTGCAGGGCACCGTGGACGTTGGCGTGCTCTACACGCCCGAGAGCCGGCCCGGCCTGGGCATCGAGCGCCTGTTCGAGGAACGCCTGGTGCTGGTGGCCTCGGAGCCGACCCGCCCGTGGCCGGACCCGGGCTACATCCACATGGACTGGGGGGCGGAATTCCATGCCCAGTTCGGCACCGCCTTTCCCGATCTGGCCGCGCCGGCGGTCACCGCCAACATCGGCTGGCTGGTCATGCAGCAGATGCTGCACTGCGGCGGCAGCGGCTACTTTCCCTGGCGCATCACCCGCGAACTCGTCGAACAGGGGCAGTTGTGGCCGGTCGAGGGCAGCCCGGCCTTCACCCTGCCGGCTTACATGGTCTATTCACTGGAGCGGCGCGAGGGTACCCTGGTCGGCGCCGTGGACGCCTTGCGCGCCCTGGGCGCCGAGGAGCGGGCGGTCGGCGGCGACGCGGCGCCTACAGCAACACCACCAGCATCAGCAGCAGGGCCCAGGCGATGAGGCCGGCGCCGATCACCGTCTGCACGATGCCGGCGGCGGTCACGTCCTCGCGGGTGTGGCACAGGCCCTCGATGCCGTGGTAGATGATGCCGCAGGACAGGCCCAGGGCCGCCAGCGACAGGACCGCGTTGAAGCCCAGGCTGGGCACGAACAGCCCGAGGGACGAGAGCCACAGGGGAATGGGCGCGATCCCGGCGAGCAGATAGGCGTCGTGGTGGTCGATGCGCAGGCCGTCGCTTTCGGCCACCTGCTTGATGAGCCAGCCCATGGCCAGCAGGGTGACCAGCTCGGTGAGGAAGAAGGCCGTGGCGACGAGCCCCCAGTGCTTGCCCGCCGCCTGGGCAAGGCCGACTCCGGTCGGCTGTCCCGCTTCCGCCATCGCCTGCGCCGCTTCCTGCGCGTCAGCGAGCGGATCTGCCATGATCAGGGCCCCCCCGCAAAACCAATTGCTGCTGCACGTCGGCGAGCTGGCGGAGCGCCCGCAGGCCCAGCACCATGGCGTGGTGGCACTCATCGACCGCTTCGAGAAGCTCGGCCAGGCGGTCGCGCCACGGCTGGGGATGCCGTGGAAGAAGCTGAAGCGCTACGGGCTCGATGCGGCCGGGAGGGAAGGGCCAGACACCGGAAAACCGCCGCTCTACAGCCTCACTCCGGCAGCGCGACGCGGCCGTCCCTGCTGAACTGGTAGTCGCGGAACACGTGTTCGGCGGTCAGCAGCCGGTAGCTGCCGTCGGGCTCGCGCACCGAGGTGTCCTTGAGCTTGTAGGTGTAGTGGCCGCAGGTCCAGATCTCGAAGTTGCGCATGTGCGTGCACAGGCAGGTCTTGTCCCAGACGCGGATCTTCTTGGCTTCGGGATGCGCGGCCACCTCGCGGTTGTAGGCGTCGATATAGGCGCACTTGCCATTGCTGTCGAGCAGGTAGCCGTAGGCCTCGCAGTTGGGGCGGATGCCGTCGCCGATGCCGGGGCTGCCCTTGAGCATGCGCATCGGGTAGCCGGTGGGCGAGATGCCGTTGACCTCGATGTCCTGCTCCTCGGCCCTGAAGTACTCCTGCTTGATCTTGTCCGGCAGGCCGCATTCGTGGGTGACGGTGAAGCGGGTGGCCACCTGCACGGCGGCGGCGCCGTTTTGCAGGTAGGCGGTGGCGTCCGAGCCGGTGAAGATGCCGCCGGCCGGGATCAGGGGGATGTCCAGTTGCTCCGCCTTCAGCCAGGCCTGGATCTCGGCGACGATGGTGGCCAGGTCGTACTCGGCCCAGTCCATGCCGAAGCCGAGGTGACCGCCGGCCAGGGGACCCTCGACGACGACATAGTCGGGCAGCCGGTTAGTGCGGCCGTTCTTGCGCAGGAACAGCTGCAGGGCGCGCAGGCTGGAGACGATAATGCCCAGCTTGGCGTCGCGGAAGCGGGGATGCGCCTCGATCAGGGCGAAGCTGCCCAGGTGCAGGCCGGCCGCCAGGGTGATGCCGTCGATGCCGGCGTCCAGGGCGGCGGTCAGACGCACCCTGAGGGTCTCCTTGGGCGCGTTCATGGTCAGCTTTTCCATGCAGTTGATGAAGATCAGCCCGCCGCCGTGCTTCGCGTCCATGGCCTTGCGCACGTGCAGGCGGGTGGCCTCCTCGAGCTGGCCGAGGTTGAACTTGATCGCCGACTTGTCCGAGCTGGCGACGTTGTACTTGTACTGCTTGAGCTTGTCCTTGACGAACTTGGTGTCGTAGCGCCGGTCTGCCACGGTCGGCAGCATGGCGTCGGAGATGTGGCCGACGCCGCCCAGCCGCGCCACCTCCAGCGCCAGGTCGACGGTGGAGATGTCGACGCCCATGCCGCCGGTCATGATCGGCACCAGCTCCTGCTTGCCGAAGTGGAGGCGGAAGTCATCGACGCATTGGGTGGTGGTCATACGGGCAGGTCGGCTCGGGTTGTCGGTGGGGGGAAGCGCGGTATCCACGGGGAGCGTCGGCGTCGCCTGGCCAAGCCATCGGGCGGGAGCGAGACGTTGGGGGTGGCCGGCTTCCTCAAGCGGGAATGATATGCCCATCCTGCCCGTGACGGCCAGCCTGAAGGGTGGTCGCGCGCGGCCGGCTAGCCGGGCTTGCCATCCACCCGCGGCCGCCAGAAGAGCGGCGCGTAGCGCCACGCCCAGGGCGCGAAGGCGGCCAGCCAGGCGAGGGAGGCCAGGGACATCCAGGCGGCGGCATGCGGGACGGCGATCAGGTCGGGGACCACGCGCGCCACGGCGGTGGCCTGGACCAGCCAGAACAGGGCCCAGGTCAGGCCGTCCGCCTCCAGCTTGCCCCCCGAATGGCCCAGGCTCACCCGCGACGCCATGGCCAGCAGCATGCTGGCGAAGAAGCCGATGCCCAGGGCGTGCAGCGGGGCGTGGCCCAAGTCCCAACCCGCCCCGAGCAGCCGCGCCAGGCTGTCCGCGGCATACAGGGCGCAGGCCAGGCCGGCCCAGGGGAAGGCGGCATGCAGCATGGCCAGCAGGCGCACCCGCCAGGCCGCGGCGGCGCGCCAGCGGTAAGCCAGCCAGAGCAGCAGCCCGGCCAGGGGCAGGTCCGCCAGCCAGAGCCACCGGCGCAGGTCGGCCACCTCCAGGGCGGCATGGGCCAGGCAGGCGGCGAGCATGCCGACCAGGGCGGCGGTGGGACGCACCATGGCATAGTCCTTCACCACCCGGCTGGTGAACCAGGGCAGCATGCGGTGGCAGACGGCCAGGAACACCGGCGCCAGGAAGCCCCACACGCCCAGGGACTCGGCCAGCACGAAGGCCAGCGGCGCGTCGGCGAGCAGCCAGGCGAGGAAGGCCAGCTCGCCCGCGGCGCCCAGGGCGCAGGCCAGCAGGGCGGCGCGTGCGTGGCGCCGGTCGGTGGACTCCGCCGGGGCGGCCTGGATGGCGACGCCGAGCCCGACCGGCTGGCGCGCCGGCATGGCCGTGGGTGCCCGGTGCACTAGCATGCGCCACAGCACCCGCAGCGCCGCCGCCCAGCCGGCCAGGTGCAGGGCCACGGCCAGCATCGCCAGGCCGGGCAGGTAGAGGCCTGGATAGAACAGCAGCGCGCCCAGGGCCATGGGCAGGGCCACGGCCAGGTAGGCGGGGCGGGTCGGCCGGGGCGCGTCCAGCCAGCTGGGCACGGCGGTGAACAGGAAGCCGAACACGAAGAACGGGAACAGGCCGTAGACCATCAGCCAAACATGGGCCGCCGTGCCGGGCAGCGCGTCGGCCGGGGGCAGGGGCAGGCCGCCGCCGCGCGCCGCCAGCTCCAGCAGCCACCAGAACATCACCAGCACCCCTTGCGCGGCCCCGGGCAGGAAGAGGACGCGATGCGGGGCGACGGCGAGGGTGGCGAGGGGGGCGGGAAGGACTGACATGACGCCACCGATGCTAGCCGGTGCGCCGGCGAGCGCCTTGACCGTCATCAAGCCGGACGGGGTGTTTTACGCCCCACCTGCCCGCTCGCTTGATCTGATTGGGGACCCAAAACCGCAGTTGGCGCTCTTGTAGGAGTCGACCTTGTCCACGATGGGCGGCGTCAATCGCGGACAAGGTCCGCTCCCAGCAGATCAAAGCGGAATCACCCCGAGGGTGAGCGTCTTGATCCTCTCAAAGCGTGCAGCCATGGTCAATTCCGTAGCCAAGACGCGGTCAACCGAGGTTTGTAGGATCATGGTGGTGGATATCGCATCCGCAGGGAGACCCGGCATGGACATGAAGCAGCTCAGGCAACTGGACGACTGGTGCTACACCGTCCCAAGGGGGACCGGAGAGGCCCGCTCGGAGGTGAAGCTCTACGGCAGCGCGCCGCTGCTGGAGACGATGGACGAGATGGTGCTCACCCAGATCACCAACGTGGCCCGACTGCCGGGCCTGGTCGGGCCGGCGATGACCATGCCGGACGCGCACTGGGGCTACGGCTTCCCGATCGGCGGGGTGGCGGCCTTCGACCCGGACGAGGGCGGCATCATCTCCGCCGGCGGGGTGGGCTTCGATATCTCCTGCGGCATCCGCTGCCTCACCACCAACTTGACCCTGGACGACGCGGCGCCCTTCTTCCCCAGGTTGGCCGACGCCCTGTTCCGCGATATCCCGGCCGGGGTGGGGGAGGAGGGCAACCTGAAGCTCGCCGTGCACGAGCTGGACCAGATCCTGCTCGAAGGCGCGGAGTGGGCGGTACGGCGCGGCTACGGCGACGAGGCCGACCTGGCCTTCATCGAGGAGCACGGTCGCATGAAGGGCGCGGTGCCGGGCAATGTCTCCGAGCTGGCCAAGAAGCGTCAGCGTGGCGAGATGGGCACCCTGGGCTCGGGCAACCACTACCTGGAGCTGCAGGTGGTGGAAAAGATCCACGATCGCAAGGCGGCCCAGGCCTTCAATCTCCACGAGGGACAGATGGTGGTGTCCATCCACTGCGGCTCGCGCGGGCTGGGTCACCAGATCGGCACCGACTATCTCGTCTCCCTGGCAAAAGCCGCGACGCGCCTGGGCATCACCCTGCCGGACCGGGAACTGGCCTGCGCGCCGATCAGGTCGCCGGAGGGGCAGGAATACCTGGGCGCCATGAACGCCGCCATCAACGTCGCCCTGGCCAACCGGCAGATCCTCGCCCACCTGGCGCGGGAGTCGTTCGCCAGCGTCCTCCCCGGGGCGCGGCTGACCACCCTTTACGACGTCTCGCACAACACCTGCAAGCTGGAGAGGCACGTCTGGGAAGGCCGCGCGCGCCACCTCTACGTGCACCGCAAGGGCGCCACCCGGGCGCTGGGGCCGGGGCATCCGGCCCTCCCGCCGGAATACCGGGCGGTGGGCCAGCCGGTGATCATCGGCGGCAGCATGGGCACCGGTTCCTACGTCCTGGCGGGCACCGCGGAGAGCGAGCAGCGGGCCTGGTCCTCGGCCAGCCACGGGGCGGGGCGGGCCATGAGCCGCAAACAGGCCCTGAAGCACTGGCGCGGCCGCGAGCTGATCGACGAGCTGCGCGAGCGCGGCATCCTGATCCGCACCAAGTCCCTGCGCGGGGCGGCGGAGGAGGCGCCGGGGGCCTATAAGGACGTCGACCTGGTGGCCGAGGCGACGGAGCGCGCCGGGCTTGCCCGGCGGGTGGCCTTCCTGCGGCCCAAGGTGTGCATCAAGGGCTGAGCGCCATTCCGCGAGGCATCCGGCCGGCGCGCCCGCGCGGGGCTCAATTTTGCCGGCCGGTTGACGTTACTCGTGATGAATGGCGACTGGCCAATCCCGAGCCGTCGCCGCGATCGCCATGATGCACCACCACCTTGCCAGTCCGGCAAACCGAGAGGGAGGAATGCTCAGCAGGCCCCGCAACCTGATCGCCATGGGCTTCGGCGCGATGCTCCTGCTGCTGGCCATCATCACCGTCCTCGCGCTGGTGAACATGTCGGCCATGCGCGAGCGCGTGGCCGGCATCGTCAAGGTGCAGAACGTCAAGAGCGACCTGGTCGCGGGCATGCGCAACATCGCCCGCGAGCGTTCCCTCATCCTCTATCAGCTGGTGCTCAGCCGCGACCCCTTCGCGGTGGAGGAGCACACGCGCCACCTGTCCGACCTGGCGGTGCGGTTCCTGCAGTCGCGCGATCGCATGCTGGCCATGCGTCTGACCGCGCGGGAACGGCAACTGTTCGAGGCGGCCCTCGAACGGGCCTATGCCTCTACCCGCGTGCAGCTGGAGGCGGTGCGGCTGATGCAGGAGGAACGCTTCGACGCCGCCAACCAGCTGCTCGGCAGCCGGGGCATTCCCGCCCAGAACCGCCTCCTGGCCCAGTACGACGCGGTCCTGGACGCCCTGCGCCAGTCCGCCCGGGCCGAGATGGAGAGGGCGGACGCCACCTATCGCGGCGCCATCACTTCCATCCTGGTCCTGGCCGGCGTGCTGATCGCCGTCGGTCTGCTCATCTCGGTCTGGGTGACGCGGCGCACGGACCGCACCGACCGACAATTGCGCGAGCTGAACGCCACCCTGGAGGAGCGCGTGACGGAGCGTACCCGGGACCTGAGCGAGGCCAACCGGCACCTGGAGGGGACGGTCGCCACCCTGAGGGAGGCACAGAAGCAGCTGGTCCAGGCCGAGAAGATGGCGGCCCTGGGCAGCCTGGTGGCGGGCATCTCCCACGAGATCAACACCCCGCTGGGGGTCTCGCTCACCGCGGCCACCCAGCTGGAGCACCTGGTCGGCGAGGCGCGGGCGAGCTTCAACGCCGATGCCCTCTCCCGGTCCGCCTTCAACCGCTTCCTGGCCGAGGTGAGCGAGGGGGCGGCCCTGGTGGCGCGCAACAACGAGCGCGCCGCGGAACTGATCCGCGGCTTCAAGCAGATCGCCGTGGACCAGTCCAGCGACGAGTGGCGGGAGATCGACCTGCGCGACTATGTCGACGAGACCCTCGCCAGCCTCAGGCCACGCCTGCGCAACTCGCCGGTCGAGGTGAGCAACGCGGTGGAGGCGGGGCTTACGCTGTACACGCATCCCGGCGCCATCTACCAGATCGTCAGCAACCTGGTCCTCAACGCCCTGAGCCACGCCTACGCGGAGGGGCAGGCGGGGCGCGTCGAGATCGCCGCCCGGCGCGATGGCGACGAGGTGGCGCTGGAATGCCGGGATGACGGCGGGGGCATCGCGCCGGAACACCTGGGCCGGGTCTTCGAGCCCTTCTTCACCACGCGCCTCGGCCAAGGCGGCAGCGGCCTGGGCCTGAGCATCGTCTACAACCTGGTCACCGGCACGCTGAGGGGGCGCATCGAGGTGGACAGCGCGCCGGACGCGGGGACGCGCTTCCGCATCCGCTTCCCCGTCCAGGTGCCCGCCCCTTGAGCGCCACGCCGCGGCGCGGATCCCATCCTGCCAGTCTCTCAAGAAACACGCCGGGCCGTCCCAAGTGTTTCTTGCTCCCCCTCGGGGGGCGGGCTGGGCGCGGCCCGGCCCTGGGGGCGCTCAGAGCATCGCCCAGCCGGCCAGCGCGCCGACCGCCACCGCGGCGAAGCCGGGCAGGGTGCGCGGGGCGAGTTGGCGGCCGCCGATGAACACCGTCAGCGCCGCCTTGAAGGCGATGTTGGCGAGCAGGGCGATGAGGATGGCGGTGACGGCCTCGTGCTGCCGCAGGCTGCCCAGGTGGAACAGGCGCAGGCTGGACAGGGTGATGGCGTCCACGTCGGTGAGGCCGGAGACCACCGCCACGCCGTAGAGGCCCTGGCTGCCCACCAGGTTCGAGAACATGGCCGCGGCGAACAGCACGCCGGCGTAGAGGGCGCCGAATGTCAGAGCGGTGCGGATCTCGGTCGGGTTGCCGATCGCCAGCTCCGGCATTTCCGGCTTGTCCAGCCGGCGCCAGTAGAGGATGGGCAGCGGCAGCCCGGCCAGCGCCGCCGCGCCCAGGATCCAGGCGGCGTCGGCGACGAGCTGCGGCGCCACCACCGCCACCAGGATCGCCAGCCGCAGCAGCACCACCCAGTTGGCGGTCAGGATCACCAGGGCGGCCACCAGGCCCAGCTCCGGCCGCCGGCGGCCGTGGCGGGCGAAGCTCAGGGTGGTGGCGGTGCTCGACACCACGCCGCCGAACAGCCCGGTGAGCAGGGCGCCCTGGCGTTCGCCGGCGATGCGCAGGGCGGCGTAGCCGGCCAGGGACAGCCCGGAGATCAGCACCACCATCAGCCAGATCTGGTGGGGGTTGAACGACGCGTAGGGGCCGAGGTTCTCGTTCGGCAGGATGGGCAGGATGACCAGGGACAGCACCGCGAACTGCAGGATGGACACCAGGTCGCGGCGGCTCAGGCTCAGCGTGACGCCCTTCAGCTCGGCCTTGAAGTAGAGCAGGATGGTGGTGACGATGGCCAGGGTGACCGCCAGCTGGCTGTAGCCATACCAGACCAGCGCCCCCAGGCCGTAGCAGACCACCACCGCGGCGATGGTGGTGGTGCCGGGGTCTTCCTGCTCGGTGATCTTCAGATAGGTCGCCACCATCATGCCGCCCATCACCAGCAGCCCCGCTCCGAGCATCCAGGGCGCGCCGGTGTGTTCGGAGAGCATGGCGCCGAGGGTGCCGGCGATGGCCACCAGGGAGAAGGTGCGCAACCCCGCCCGGGCGGTGGGCGCGCGTTCCCGCTCCAGGCCGATCAGCAGGCCGATGGCCAGGCTGGTGAGAAAGGCCGTGAGGGGCGCGAGTTCCGGGATGTCGAAGGGGTGCATGGCGTCCTGCCCACCTGGGGCGACCTGGGGGATCCTGCTGTAAGACTAGCCGGCGCGGGCCGGGATGCCAGCCCGGCGGCGCGTCAGGCCAGGCCGGCCCAGTGCTCCAGGGTGAACTGCAGGGCGCGGCTGTTGTTCCACTCGTTCACCTCCAGGCGGTAGGCGGCCTGGATGCGCGCCGGCAGCGGCTCGCCGTGGTTGAACAGCATGGCCTCGCCGGTCAGCCCGCCGCCGGAGAGACGCAGCTTCAGGTGCCGATCGCCCACCAGGCGCTGGCCGTCGACGCTGAACTCGCCCTGGAACAGGGGCGGCGGGAAGCCCTGGCCCCAGACCGCCTCGCGCAGGGCGAGGGCGTTGTCCAGGCGACATTCCTCGGCGACCAGCGCGCCGTCGGTCTCGATTACCCGCTCCAGGTCGGCGGGGGTGAGCAGCTCGCGCGCCACTGCCTCGAAGGCGGCGGCGAAGGCGGGGAAATCGTCGCGGCGCAGGGTCAGGCCGGCCGCCGCGGCGTGGCCGCCGAACTTCAGGATCAGGCCGGGATGGCGCTTGTCGACCCGGTCCAGGGCGTCGCGCAGGTGCAGGCCGGGGATGGCCCGGCCGGAGCCCTTGAGCAGCCCGTCGCCGCCGTCGGCGAAGACGATCGTCGGGCGGTGGTGGCGCTCCTTGAGGCGCGCGGCCAGGAGGCCCACCACGCCCTGGTGCCAGGCCGGGTCGTGCAGGACCAGGCTGCAGCCTTCCGCCACGTCGACGCGCTCCAGGATGGCGTTGGCCTGGGCCTGCATGTCCGCCTCGATCGCCTTGCGTTCGCGGTTGAGGCGGTCCAGTTCGCGCGCGTGGGCGAGGGCGGTGGCGGCATCCTCGGCGAGCAGGCAGGCGATGCCCAGGCTCATGTCGGCGAGCCTTCCGGCGGCGTTGAGCCGCGGCCCGAGCACGAAGCCGAGGTCCTGCGCGCTGGCCCGCGCCGGGTCGCGGCCGGCGGCGCGGAACAGGGCCTGGAGGCCCGGACGCGCCTGGCCGGCGCGCATGCGCTTGAGGCCCTGCTCGACCAGCAGGCGGTTGTTGGCGTCCAGGCGCACCACGTCGGCCACCGTGCCGAGGGCGACCAGGTCGAGCAGATCGGCCAGGTTGGGCTCGGTCCGGCCGGCGAAGGCGCCGCGCCGGCGCAGTTCCGCGCGCAGGGCCACCAGCACGTAGAACATCACTCCCACGCCGGCCAGGTGCTTGCTGGGGAAGGGGCAGCCGGGCTGGTTGGGGTTGACGATCAGGACCTCGGGCAGGGTGTCGGCGGGCAGGTGGTGGTCGGTGACCAGCACCGCCATGCCCAGCCGCCGCGCCTCCTCGATGCCGGCGTGGGCGGCGATGCCGTTGTCCACGGTGATGATCAGGTCGGGCGAGCGCGCGGCGGCCAGACGGGCGATCTCCGGCGAGAGGCCGTAGCCGTAGTCGAAGCGGTTCGGCACCAGGTAGTCCACCTGTGCCCCGCCGTTGCCAGCCAGCGCCCGCAGGCCCGCCACCGCCACGGCGCAGGCGGTGGCTCCGTCGGCGTCGTAGTCCGCCACCACCAGCAGGCGCTCGCCGCGCTGGAGGGCGTCGGCCAGGCGTTCCGCGGCGGCCTGGGCGTTGAGCAGGCTGGCGTGGGGCAGCAGGTCGGCCAGCCGGGTGGCCAGCTCCTCGCGGCGGGCCACGCCCCGCGCGGCATAGAGCCGCGCCAGCAGGGGCGGCAGGCCGGCCTCGCGCAAGCGGTCGACGACCTGGGGGGAATAGGGGCGCGTGGAGAGATTGAGCATGGGCGGGAATATTAGCCGTTCCTGTTTGGAAGGCGTCGCATCGGCGACTATTATCCGTCGCATGTCGCACTATCTGTCCCTGTCCCGCGTCGCGCGCCTGGTGGGTGTCTCCCGGGTGGCGCTGCAGCGCATGATCAAGGATGGGCAGCTCGCGACCTTCGACGGCGACGTGGAGCTGGAGGAGTTGCTGCGCGTCTTCCCCGATGTGCGCTGGCAGGACGACGGCGAATTCCGGCGCGTCGAGGAGATCAAGCGTAAGGCCTTCGCCAAGCGGGTCTTCGAGCGGGCGCTGCCCGACAAGGAGGTGCTGGCGGATCGGTTGTTCGACCTGACCAGCGAATTCGCCGCCGCCAAGTCGCTGCTCATGCACTACGACGAGCTGTTCAAGTGGATCGGCGCCAAGCTGGACGACGTCGCCGACAGCGGCGGTCCGGCGACGGCCCAGGCGGTCGTCACGCTCAAGCAATGGATCAGGCAGCAGGTCGAGGCCGCGCCCAAGGAGGCGGAACGAGGCCGGGCGCTGCTGGCGGAGGAGAGCGCCATGCGCATCATGTCGGCCCAGGTGACGGTGCAGCCCTCGGGGCACGAGTTCTTCGTCGAAGGCAACGACACCATCCTGGAGGCCGCCCTGCGCGCCGGCATCCCGCTGAACTACGGCTGCAGCAACGGCAACTGCGGCGATTGCCGCGCCCGCCTCGTCTCCGGCGAGGTGAAGAAGGTCCACCCGCACGACTATTTGCTCAAGGAGGCGGACAAGGGCAACGGCGCCTTCCTGATGTGCTCCTACACGGCGGTCAGCGACGTGGTCATCGAGGCGAGCGTGGCCGGCGCCATGGACATCGCTTTCCAGACCATACCCACCAAGGTCAAGGCGGTGGAGCTGATCAACGAGCGCGTCGCCGCCCTGCACCTGATCACCCCGCGCAGCCAGCGCCTGCGCTTCCTGGCCGGGCAGCAGGTCAACCTGAGCGCCGATGGCGTCACCGGCGACTACTACGTTGCCAGCTGCCCCTGCGAGGACCGCCACATCGAGCTGCACGTGCGCCGCGACAACCGCCCCTTCGCGCGCAAGGTGTTCGAGGACCTGCGCAAGGAAGACGCGGTGACCATCAACGGGCCATCGGGCAACTTCGTCATCAAGATGGATTCGCGCCGGCCGGTGATCTTCGTCGCCTGGGAGGACGGCTTCGCCCCGATCAAGAGCCTGGCGCAGCACGCCATGTCCCTGGAGGTGGCGGAGAGCATGCACCTGTACTGGGTGGCCGAGGACCTCGGCCAGTACCAGGACAACCTTTGCCGCGCCTGGGCCGACGCCCTGGACAACTTCACCTACACGCCGCTGAAGGTCGAGAGCGGCGTACGGCACGTGGCGGAGACCATCCTGGCGCGCCACCCCAGCCTGATCCGGGCGGACATCTACGCCGCCGGGCCGGCGGATTTCCTGCACCACCTGCGCGACGGGGCCATGGCGCGGGGGCTGTCGCCGCTTGGCTGGCACGCCGAGATCGTCGTCTGATACCCTCGGGGCATTCCATCCTCGATTCCGAAGGACCATGAGCGCGCGCGTCATCGCCGTCGTCAACCAGAAGGGCGGCGCCGGCAAGTCCACCCTCGCCATGCTGCTGGCCGGGGCCCTGGCCGAGGGGGGCGCCGGGGTACTGGTGGCGGACGCCGATCCGCAGGGCACCGCCCTGCGCTGGGCCACCGCCGGCGGCGGCTTCCCGGCCCGCGTCGAGGACCTGTCCGACGCCGAGGGCAAGCTGCACAAGCAGCTGCGCAAGCGGCTGGAGGACTACGACTACATCGTCATCGACAGCCCGCCCCACGCCAGCGCGCCGGTCACCGAGAGCGCCCTGCGCCTGGCCCATCTGGCCCTGGTGCCGGTGATCCCCTCGCCGCCGGACCTGTGGGCCTCGCTGCGCATCCGCGACGCCATCGAGCATGCCCGCGGCAGGAACCCGGACCTGGTGGCGCGCATCGTCGTCAACCAGGCGCAGTTGAACACCTTGCTGGCCCAGGAAGTGCTGGCCATGCTGCCCCAGTTCGGCATCCCCCTGCTGGCGGCGCAGCTCAAGAGCCGCACCGCCTATCGCCAGGCGGCGGCCCTGGGCGGCACCATCAGCGCCCTTGGCCACCGTGCCGCCATCGCCAGCCTGGAGGTGGCGGCCCTGGCGCGGGAGGTGGAGGAGCTGCTGGCTTGATGGCTGGTAAACCGCCCCGGTCGACGCGCGTCGGCCGGCATCGAGACTGACACCCGAGAGGAGCATTTCATGAAGCCGCATTGGCTGTGCCTGCTGTTCGGACTGACCCTGGCCGTGGCCGCCCGGGCCGCCGAGATCCCCGCCGTCCAGGTGGTCAAGGTCAACGACCGCGTCCATGCCCTGCTCGGGCCCATGGAGCTGCCCAACCCGGGCAACCAGGGCTACATGGTCAACAGCACCCTGATCATCGGCGAGAAGGGCGCCATCGTGGTGGACACGGGCTTCACCGACGAGATCGGCGCTCATCTGGCGCGGACCGTGGCCAGGCTGACGGACAAGCCCGTCACCCACGTCATCAACACCCACCACCACGGCGACCACACCTTCGGCAACAGCGCCTTCCCGGGCGCCAAGGTGATCAGCTCGGAGATGTGCCGCCAGCTCCTGAGGGAACACGAGGCGGAGTGGCTGGCCACGGTCGAGGGCCTGGTCGGGCGCAAGTTCCCCAACACCCGGGCGGTGCCGGCCAGCGAGGTCTACCCCCGCGACAGCCGCACCGAGATCGTCATCGAGGGCGTCAGGATGGTCCTCTGGGTGCCGGAGGGGGCCCACACCATGGGCGACCTGATGATCTGGCTGCCCGACGTCCGGGTCCTGTTGGGCGGCGACATCCTGGTCAACGAGATCACGCCCAATTTCCGCGACGCCAACGTCAAGCTGTGGGTGGATGTCCTGGCCCAGGTGAAGGAGTTGCCCGCCCAGACCATCATCCCCGGCCACGGTCCGCTGATGACCCGCGCGGACGCCGCCGCCCTGCACGGGCGCATGGCCAGCCTGTACGCCGGCATCCAGGCGGGCTACGCGGCGGGACTGACCGACAGCGAGATCCGCAAGAAGCTCGACCTGACCGAGTGGAAGACGTTGCGCCATTTCGACCAGGTCATGGGCAACAACATCAACCGGGCCTACCTGGAGGTGGAGGCGGCGGCGTTCTGAGTCCCCGCGCCGGGTCGGACAGCCGGTAGAAGAGATAGGGCGCCAGGGCGATCCAGGCCAGCAGCACCACCCACAGGCGCCCGGCGAGCAGGTCGTAGTCCGCCAGCAGCCGGCTCCAGTCGTGGCCGGCCACGTAGTGCCCGAACAGGAACTCGAAGGCGACGGTGAGGGCCAGCCAGGCCAGGCCCACGCCGATGGCCTGGCGCTCCGACGCCGGCCGCCAACGGCGAACCACGACCCGGATATAGACCGCGAACAGCAGCATCCCGATCAGGGTGGACAACTGGTGGGCGCGCGGCTCGGACATCAGGGGGCCGTAGCCGCCCTCGCGCAGGGCGCCGTTGGCGACGGCGATGAACAGCATCGGGATCCAGGCCAGGAGATAGCGGACCATCACCGCTTCAGCCGGGCGCATGGACCGGCTGCCCGTGCCGCTAGAGGGGCAGGCTGCCCCTGGCGCGGCCGGTCCGGTGCGTGGCGATCAGCGCCTCCAGCTCGGTCACCCGCAGGGGGCCGACCATGACCGCCGCCTGGGCGCCGTCCGGCGCGAACAGATAGGTGGTGGGATAGAAGTTCACCGCGCCGATCTGGTGGTGCGGGCTGTCCGAATCCACGCGCCGACCGCCCAGCACCTGGGCGTGATAGCGCATCTCGACCCGCTGGATGGCGGCCTGGACGGAGTTCACGTCCGGACCGTAGTCCATCGCCACGCCGATCACCACCACGTCCTTGCGGGCATTCAGGGCATTCAGCTCGGGGACGTCGGAAAAGCACAGCGGACACCAGGGTGCCCAGAACTTCACCACCACCCATTTGCCCTTGAACTGGGACAGGCGCAGGGTCTTGCCGTCCATGGCGGTAAGCCTGAACTCCGGCGCCTTGACGGGGGCGACGGCCGCCAGGGCCGGGGCGGCCATGGTCAGGAGCAGGGCGAGGAGACCGCCGATCAGCGGGCGAAACAGGCGTTGCATGGTGGGCTCCCTGCGTTTTCGGGTTGACGGACGGCGGGCGGGCCATCGCGGGATCCGTTGCCGCCCATCGCATGTCCCTCATTATCGGAGCCGGGATTAAATATTAGAGGGTACTGATATACCCTTCGGCATGGTATTTGCGCACAGCCTCCGCCCGCGGCTCCCGCTAGGGCCCCTTCGTCGCGGGCGGCGGCGGCACGGTGGTCAGGCCGAGCATCTTCCAGGCCTGCATGCCGCCCCGGTACCACTTCAGCTTGTGGGCGGGGTAGCCCAGGGCCAAGAGTTGCTTGATGTTGGTCGGGGATTGTCCGCACCACGGCCCGTTGCAGTAGAACACCAGGGTCCGGGCGTTCTCGAAGTTCCACAGCAGGCCGGTGCGCGCCGCGCCGAAACGCAGCACCAGCAGCTCGGCGATTCGTTCCGCGTCGGCGTGGGCGGGATGCAGCGCCTGCCAGGGGATCAGCACCGATCCCGGAATCACCCCGCTGCGGACCGGCCAGTCACCGTCGCGCGAGTCGATCACCAGCACGCCCGGGTCGCGGCCGACACGCTGGAGATAGTCAATCAGTTCCAGCTCGCCGATGGTCTCCACGCCGGGGGCGAGCTGCATGGGCTGCACGCAGTAGGGCGGGCAGGGCCGCGAGGTGAGGGAAAAGTCCGGGTCGAGCATGCTCTCGGTGTCCGGGTTGCGCTCGACGCGCACCGGCTTGCCCAGGTGCAGGACCTCCACCGAAGGCAGGCCGTGGGTGATGTTGACCGTTCCGTCGGCCAGCGCGGCGGACGACATGAACAGCGTCAGGGCGAGCAGGGGAAGCGATCGTTTGAACATGTCTGGTCTCCTGGCAATTAGGCATGCGTATCCTGGCCGATGAAGGCGCTCTGTTCCCGCCGCGCCGGCCGCCGGAAACCGCGACGAGCAGCGACGGATGAACGCCCATGGCGCGCAGGATACCGATACCGCCGGGGACTGGCTATGCGCGCCGGATGGCGCCTTGCCGGCGAGGAGGCACTGTCGGGTTTGTCGCCTCGCGGTTATGCATGACAATGATCCTCAAGCCCTCACTTCACGGATGCCGAGACGTCCATGCCCTTTGCCCCGCCCAGACCCCAGCTGACGCGCAAGTTTCGCTTCCAGTGGGTGATCAGCCTGTTCCTGCTGGTGCTGGTCACCCTGTTGACCGTCACCTTCCTGCTTTCCACTCAGGACACGTTCGAGGACATGGCGGAGGAGAGTGCCCGCATCATCTTCGACCAGGTTTCCGAGTTGGGGGCCGCCCGCTTCAGGAACCTGAGCGACGCCCCGGGTAAGTTCGTGCGCGTCGAGGCCGCATCCGGTCGCGTGCCGGAACTGATCGACGACGACCCGGGGACGCGCGCCCTGGAGCGGCGTTTCATCGCCGCCCTGGAACAGGATGCCGGCGTGCATGCCTACTATCTGGGCCTGGAGAACGGCGACTTCTTCCAGGTCGTCGCCCTGCGCGGGCCCGGTCCGATCCTCGCCGCACTGGCGGTCCCCGCCGGCGCGCGCTACGGCGTGCGCACGGTGACGGCGGTCGCGGCGGGCGGGGGCAGGGTGGAGCGCTGGCGTTTTCTCGACGCGCGGGGCGCCACCCTGGCGGAGCACAGCCAGCCCGCCGATTACGACCCGCGCCAGCGTCCCTGGTACCGGGCCGCCATGGCCGCCGGTGCCTACACCATTACGCCCCCCTATCTGTTCCAGTCGGCCAGGGAACCGGGCATCTCGGCCGCCGCCCCCCTGTCGGGCGGGGGCGGCGTGGTGGCCGCCGACGTCAGCGTGCGCGATCTGGATGCCTTCCTGAAGGGGCTTTCCACCACGCCGAGGAGCGTGACCGCCCTGGTGGATGATCGCAATCGCCTGATCGGTCTCGGCGCCGGGAGCGAGGCGGCTCCCGACGGCAACCTCGCCCTGTTCACGAACCTGGCCGAGACGGGCAATCCGGTGCTGGAGTTCTTCGCCGCCTGGACCTTCCCGCCGGGGGAGAAGGCACTGGGCATCGCCGAGCTGGCGGGCGTGAAATACGTGCTCGCCCAGCACACCTTCGCCCTGGGCACGGATGCCGCCTTCCGCGTCCTGGCCTACGCGCCGATGAGCGAATTCACCGGCTACATCCAGCAGGCACGCGACGAGATGCTGCTCAGCGCCGGCCTGGTGATGCTGGTCGCACTGCCCCTGACCTACCTGCTCGCCCGTCGCTCATCGATGGCCCTGGGCATGCTGGCCAACCACGCCCGGCGCATCCAGAAACTGGACTTTTCCGACACCTCGCCGGTGCGCTCCGCATTCCAGGAGATCGACACCCTGGGCCAGGCCCAGCAGTTCATGCGCGTCTCGCTGCGGGAACGCACCCGGCAACTGAACGATACCCAGGCCCGGCTGGAATACCTGGTGGAGACGGGCCTGGCCCTGTCGGCGGAACGCGACCGCATGCAGCTGCTGCGCAAGATCCTGCACGGCGGGAGGGAACTGCTCCACTGCGACGCCGGCACCTTCTACCTGGCCACCGAGGCAGGCACGCTGCGCATGGCCATGCTCACCAATGACATCCCGATGCCCTGCACCGACTTGCCGATGCGCGACCCGGAAACGGGTCGCAGCAACGACCATTTCGTCGCCGTTTATGCCGCGACGCACAACCGCATCATCGCCATCGACGACGTGGACACGGAGAACCGTTACGACCTTTCCGGCACGCGCGGCTACATGGCGGCCAGCGGCTACCGGGTCAGGTCCATGCTGGTGGTGCCCCTGGCCCCCCGCGACGGCGAGGTGATCGGCGTCCTGCAATACCTCAACGCCCTCGACCCCGAGACCGGCGCGCCCGTCCCCTTCCGACCCGAACTGCTGCGCTTCCTCACCGCCCTGGCGGCACAGGCCGCGGTCGCCCTGGACAACCACCAGCTCGTCGAGGCGCAGGAGCGACTGGTGGACGCCATGATCCGCATGCTCGCCGGCGCCATCGACGCGAAAAGCCCTTACACCGGCGGCCACTGCGAGCGGGTGCCGGAACTGGCCGTGATGCTGGCCGAGGCAGCCTGCGCGGCGAACGAGGGCCCGCTGGCCGGCTTCCGCTTCGAAACCGAGGATGAATGGCGGGAGTTCAGGATCGGCGCCTGGCTGCACGACTGCGGCAAGGTCACCACCCCCGAGCACGTGGTGGACAAGGCCACCAAGCTGGAGACCCTCTACAACCGCATCCACGAGATCCGCACCCGCTTCGAGGTCCTGTTGCGGGACGCGCGCATCGATTGCCTGGAGGCGATTGCCGCCGGGGCGGACCCGGCCGGGGCGGAGCACGATTTCGCGGCCCGCAAGGCGAGCCTCATCGACGACTTCGCCTTCGTCGCCGAATGCAACCTGGGCGGCGAGGCCATGGCCCCGGAGCGGATCGAGCGTCTCGGGCGGATTGCCGAGCGGACCTGGCTGCGTCACTTCGACGATCGCCTGGGCCTCGGCCACGAGGAATCGCGGCGCCATGCCGAGCCGCCGCCGCCCCTGCCGGCCACGGAACGCCTGCTGGCCGACCAGCCCTGGCATGTCCAGCCGCGCGGGCGCAGCCGCGCCCTGGATCCCCGCTACGGCTTCAGGCTGACCGTTCCGGAACACCTCTACAACCAGGGCGAGTTGCACAATCTGTCGGTGCAACGGGGGACGCTGACCGAGGAGGACCGCTTCAAGATCAACGAGCACATCATCCAGACCATCGTCATGCTGGAGAACATGCCGTTCCCGAGCAATCTGAAACGGGTGCCGGAATATGCCGGCACCCATCACGAAACCCTGGTCGGCACTGGCTACCCGCGCCGGCTGAGCGGCGAGCAGCTGTCCGTGCCGGCGCGCATCATGGCCATCGCCGACATCTTCGAGGCCCTCACCGCCGCCGATCGGCCCTACAAGAAGGCCAAGACCCTGTCGGAGGCGGTGGAGATCCTGTACCGCTTCAAGCGCGACCGGCACATCGATCCGGTGCTGTTCGACCTGTTCCTCACCTCCGGCGTCTACCTGCGCTACGCCGAGCAGTACCTGCTGCCCGAGCAGATCGACACGGTGGAGATCGGAAGCTACCTGGGTTGAGTAAGGCGGCAGGTCGCCAGACCGGCCCCGGCCGATGCGCCCCTGGGCGGGTCGGCCGGGGAGCGCGGATCAAGCCTACTTGCCGCGCGCCGCGTTCATGCGTTCGCGCAGGCGCTGGGCATAGAAGGACAGGGCGCCATCGAGATTGCTCCAGTCGATCTTGTCGGCTTCGGCGCCGCCCGTCTTCTGGGGGGTGCGGTCGATCAGCACCGCCACCCGCTCGCCGGACGCGCCGTCGAGCGCCTCGACTTCCAGCACCGCCCGTTCCAGGGAGAATTGCTTGGTGTGCGCATCCCTGGCCGCATAGGCGACCAGGCCGACCGGCGTGAAGCTGAGCAGGCCGCGGCTCTTTTTCTTCAGGTCGACGTTGGTCAGGGCCGGCCGCAGCACCAGCACCCCCGGTCCGGGCTTTTCCACCACCGCGTAGGCGGGTTCCAGGCGGTCCGTGACGATCGCGCGGAAGGACTCGGACAACGACTTGAGGGCGTCGGCGTCCAGCCCCTTCTCTTCCGAGGTCGGCGAGACGTAGATCGTCAGGGACTCCAGCAGCACCTTGTCATAGTTGCCCAGGTTGGCCGTCGGCGCCAGCCAGCGCGAGCTGCCCGGCCCGGCGGGGTCCGGCTGCATGTCGGCGGGCATGTTCTGGATGAAGCCGGACGTGCTGGATTGGGCCCAGGAGGAAGCGGCGAGGGATGCCATTCCGGCCAGAAGGCAAATCGACAGAATTCGAGCGGGGGTTTTGGCTTGACGCATGCTGCACTCCTTGTGGTTTTGTTGCTGAAGGGAATTCAAGACCGGGTCCGCTCACGCGAAACCACGCTCGGCTATGATCACCGGAAGGCCCGGTCAGGGCAACCCCTGCGGGTAATTCGCCGGGTTCAGGGATTGCAGACGAATTCCGAGAGCTTCATCAAGCCCTCGGCGTTGGAGATGCTGCCGCCAGAACCCAAGCGGATGGCCAGGTCGGCCACGGCCGTGCGGGAACTGATGCTGCTCACGCCCCGGATTGCCTGGTACTTGCCCGTGCCCGCCGTGAGCTCCAGGGTGCCTTCGCAAGTACCGATCTGGCCGACGCAGGTGTAGGAGGCGAAGACCACGTCCTCGCTCGCCTTGGGGAAGATGGTGCAGCGTCCTTCGCCGCGCACGCTCTTCTCCTCCACGTTGATCTCATGGATCATGGGGCAGACCATGGCCGCCCCATCGAACTTGCCCTGGCCAGACTCGACATACAGGGTGCCCTCGATCTCGCCCAGCAGCATGAGGGTGTTGGGCCCCGTCGCGTGGAGCTTGCCGTGGGCTTCCCAGGGAAACAGCATGTCGCCCTTGAGCTCGCCCGCCGCCACAAACCCGCACCAAGTTGCCATGCCGGCAGCGAACAGGAATTTTTCCGAGGACTTCACACGGTCACGCAATTGCTCGAACATGGGCATCTCCTTTTCATCTCATCAAAAGACAAGGCCGCTCGCGGGGCACGTATCCGGGAGCAGCCATCGCCATCAATCCGCGAGGGCGCCTTGCATGCGCCTGCGCGGTTCAAACGCATGCGTTGCTTCTCGTCCCGGGAGGAGACCAGGGCCGCGCCGCCGATCCACCGTCCGCCTCGAACATGAACGGCCCACCATCGGGACCGCCGCCTGGCATCGGAGAAATGGGGCCGTGGCAAGGGCGGAGGTTCCGATCATGGGGGGTTGATGCATCTGCGCGCTCCGCGCACTGACGCATTGTGTCGGAATTGTAGTCCTTCACGTCAAGGCCCAATACCCGAATTCCGCAATGCAGTCCCGTCCCGCCGCTCCGTCCGCCCGTTTCTGCGGACCGTGCTCCTTCCGGCCTGCATGGGGGGCTGTTCCTGGCGGGTTGCGCCAGCGTGGGGCCGCCATCGGTCTCCCGGGACTGCTTCGGCTGCGCCGCCGCCATCCCCGACACCTGAAAGCGGCAGATGATGCTGAACCTCCTGAAGGTCCGCTCCGGCTACGCGCCGGTGTTCCCGGAAGTGGCCTCGGTGATCAACTCCCGCACGATCGACGACAACGACGTCCACGCCAATAACCTGTTCAGCTTCCTGATGTTCATGTTCGCCCTCACGGAGACCGGCGAGGCCCAGGCCCCGGTGGTCACGGTTCCGGCACGATAGGCCCCATCCGGCCTGGCGAACGCCATCTGCAGTCGCACCGAACAATGACCGCGCCGGAGGTGCCGGCACAACTCGCGACCGGCCTGCGGCTCAGCCGGCGACAGGCGGCTTCGCCGGCGCCTCGTACCATCGTTCCCTGGGCACCAGCTTGGGCTGCTCGGTATCGCCCTCGTAGGCGGGGGTCATGATCTGCACGCCGTATTCGTTGAACACGTCCAGGATGTTCTGGTGCAGGGCCGTGTACAGCTTCAACATGGCCTCGGGCTGGTCGCAGTAGGCGTTGAGCTCGTAGCTGACGCAGAAGTCCCCCAGCGACTTCTGCATCACGAAGGGTGCCGGCGTGGTCTGCAGGCCCGGGGTGCGCGCCGCGGCCATGAGCAGCATGGCCTCCACCTGGCGCCAGGGGGTCTCGTAGCCAATGCCCACGGTGGTGTGCAGGATGAGGCCGCGGCTCTTGGCCAGGGCGCTGTAGTTGACGATGCTGCTGTTGAGGATCTCGGTGTTGGGCATGACGATTTCCTCGTTCTTGAAAGAGCGCAAGCGGGTCACCAGCAGATGCCTTTCCAT
>JALOTG010000150.1 GCA_025458005.1 Thiobacillaceae bacterium | reverse complement strand
GGTGCCGCCGGACTGGAAGGTCAAGGGCCGCTACCTGCGCTGGTTCTTCAAGAAAGCCCTGGTGGGCTTCCTGCCGGACGAGATCATCAACAAGAGCAAACACGGATTCGGCTTGCCGTTCGGGGTCTGGGCCAGGGAATACGCACCGCTGCGCGAGCGGGTCGAGGACCGGCTCGCCGACCTGAAGAAGCGCGACATCCTGCAACCCGCCTACATCGACCATGTGCGTGGCGAGCACATGACCGGCCATGCCACTTACTTCGGCAAGATGATCTGGGTCATGACCACGCTGGAAGAGTGGCTGCAAGCCGAACGCTTGTGACGGTGGAACCACGCTGATGGCCTGGCTGCTGCTCGCGCCCCCGCTCGTGTGGGCGGCCTTGATCCTTATTTTTCTGCGCCCCTTGCGCGCAGCCTGGCGCGAACCGACGCTGCGCCATCCGGTGCTGATCGTCGAAAGTGACGACTGGGGACCCGGCCCGGCCCGGCACGCCACCGCGCTCCACCGCTTGGCCGAATGCCTGCTGAAGTATCGGGACGCTACCGGCCGACCGCCGGTCATGACGCTCGGGCTGACCCTGTCCCTGCCGGATAGCCCGGCGATTCGGGCGGCTGGGCCTGCCCTCCCCTATCAAGCCCTCCCCCTCACCGCCCCCGCCTACGCCGACATCCTCGCCGCCATCCGGGAAGGCATCGCGGCCGGCATCTTTGCCCCCCAGCTCCACGGCATGGCCCACTACTGGCCCGAGGCTCTCATGCGCGCCGGCCAGGCGGACCCGCAAGTGCTGGATTGGATCCTCGCCGGCCCCGGCCAGGAAACCGAATCCCTGCCCAGCCCCCTGCAATCCCGCTGGGTCGATGCCAGTGTGCTGCCCTCCCGCACTCTGCCGGAGCCGGAAATCCGCGCCGCCGTCGCCGAGGAAATCGCGCTTTACACCCAAATCTTCGGCGACTCGCCGGCGGTGGTGGTGCCCCCCACCTTCGTCTGGACCGAAACGGTGGAAGCCGCCTGGGCGCGCGGCGGCGTGGCCTGCGTGGTCACGCCGGGCCGCCGCTACATCGGCCGGGATGCGGCGGGCAAACCCACCACCGGGGCCATGGGCGTCGCCCTCCGCAATGGCCAGACGGGCGCCGCCGGCGTCCTTTACCTGGTCCGCGACGATTACTTCGAGCCGGCCTACGGCCACACCGCCGAGCGCGCGCTGGACGCACTGCGGGGCAAGACCGCCCAGGGCAGACCCTGCCTGCTGGAAACCCACCGCTTCAACTTCACCGGGGAACACGCCGCCGCCCTGCGGGAACTCGACCGGCTGTTCGCCGAAGCCTTGTCCCGACACACAGACCTGCGCTTCACCTCCAGCGCCGAACTCGCGGAGCAATACCGCCGCCACGGCGACTGGCTGGAAACGCATCTTGCCCGGCGCTTCGCCGCGTGGGTCGCGCGAGTGCGGCGCCTGCCGCGTTTCTGGAAACTGGCGCGCCTCACCGGCCTCGGCCTCATCCTGTCGGGCCTGAGCAACAGGCTGGCATGATTCACGCAACCCCTCCCGTAGGAGCGGCTTCAGCCGCGCAGACAGCGTTTGTGATCGCACGCGCTGAATTCGCGGCTGAAGCCGCTCCTACAGAGGTTATCGGGGTGTTCGCGAAATCCGGGCCAGGTTTATGAAAGAATCCCCCCTCCGCCCCGGTCGCTAGCCCGATGAACGCCAGACTGCTCGTCATCACGGAACTGTTCCTGCCCACCAAGGGCGGCACCGCCGTATGGGCCTCCGAGGTGTACCGGCGGCTCGGCGGCAAGGACATCCACATCGTCACCGCCGATGTGCCGGGGGCCGCCGAGTTCGACGCCACACACCCCAACACCGTTCACCGCCTCGACCTGCGGCGCATCCCCTGGCTGAAACCGGAATCCCTGGCGATGTACCTCAGGCTGCTGCGCAAGTCGCTCGTTCTCGCCCTCACCCGACGTCCGCAAGGCATTCACGCCATCCGCGCCTTGCCCGAGGGGCTGGTAGCGTGGCTGGTGGGCCGGCTCACCCTCCGCCCGGTCGTCGTGTACGCCCACGGCGAGGAGCTGACCACCTGGGGAAGCGGGGGGAAATACCGGGCCATGCGTTTCACGCTCACCCACGCCGACGCGGTGATCGCCAACAGCGACCATACCCGCGCCACGCTCATCCAGATGGGGGTTCCACCCGAGCGCATCACTCTGATCCATCCCGGCGTCGATACCGACGTATTCCGGCCCGGGCTGCCCTGCGAGGACCTGCGGCAATCCGTCGGCGTCGTGCCCGGACGCAAGCTGATCCTCTCCGTGGGCAGACTATCGCGCCGCAAGGGCTTCGATATGGTCATCCGCAGCCTGCCCCTGCTCTCGCAACAGGGCTTGGATGTCCGTTATGCCCTGATCGGCATCGGCGAAGATCACGACTACCTGTCCGGCCTCGCGCGGGAGCTCGGCGTAGAGGACCACGTCAAGCTGCTCGGCCATGTCAGCCCCGACGACCTGCCGCGCTGGTACAACGCCTGCGACGTATTCGTCATGCCCAACCGCGAGATCAATGGCGACAACGAAGGCTTCGGCATGGTCTTCCTGGAAGCCGCCGCCTGCGGCCGGCCGGTCATCGCCGGACAGGACGGCGGCACGGGCTCGGCAGTGAGCGATGGCGTGACGGGTTACCGGGTGGACGGCAAACAGTTGGAATCGGTGGTCGAAAAACTGGCGGATGTGCTCGGCGACGGCCAGTTGGCCACGCGCCTCGGGCAAGCGGGGCATGCGAGGGCGCACAGCGAATTCAACTGGCCTTCCATCGCCCAAAAAACCTGGTCACTCATTGCACGATAGGTTGAGCAACATGACTCCGAGAAATCTCCCCATCCCACCCGCCAACCTTGGGAATCGGTCCCTGGATCGTTTTCTACGAGTTGGATTTGCAATCATGCTCCTGCAGTACACATTCATGTCCGGTCTTGCGCAGGCAAGCAAGCTGGCGGAATACATGGAGATGAATGCCTACTGCATCGACTTCCTCAAGGCCTATCGCAGTAAACAAATAAGCAGCCTGCCCAGCAGACCACAGTATTTCTCCGGTCTTTCACATTATTGCAACGCGGTAGAAGCCCTGAACAAGCTCTACTCAATGTCCAACCCACAACAGCGGCGCTATCTGGTCCAGACCGTCGTAGGCGAAACCGGATATGTCATCGGACACAATCCCGAAAGTCATTACTTCATGCCGGAGGCTTATGCCCTGCGTGGCCGCGCCCAGTTGCTCGGAAAGCAGATGCCACAGGCCGAGGCCAGTCTCTCCAAGGCCCTGCAACTCGATCCGCAACATGTCGGGGCCATGCATACCCTTGCCAGCCTGTACGTGGAAACCAACCGTAAAGCCAAGGCGGTGGAAACCGTGAAGGCCGGCGTGGCCATCGATCCCAACCACAAGGGGCTGCGCCGGCTCGCGCGGGAACTGGGCATCAAGGTGGAAGACCCCAAGCCCGCCGAACCAGTCCAGCCGCCTATGCAGCCGGCCGGCAAGACGCCCCCCGTCACAGATCCCGCCCCGCCCCCGTCGGATCCGGCCAAGCAAGCTCCCACCACCCCCCCCCCGACCAGCAAGGGGAGTGATGGAAAAGCTGCGGACGCGAAGGACGCACCCCCCTCCGCCTCCCCGACCACCGGGACACCTACGAACCCCTGGTGCCGTTTCTGCCCGGATCCCCAGAGTACGGATCGGCCCGCATCCACTCCTCCAAGCGTTCCCAAAGCCGCGCCGTGACGTCCGGGTGTTCTCCGGCCACGTCCCGGGCACAGTGCGGGTCCCGTTCCAGGTCGAAGAGTTTCAGCAGACAACCCGTCTCCAGGGGCTGATACACCAGCTTCCAGGCGCCCTCGCGGATCATGCGGTCCTTGGCGGCGATGATCCGCTTCTGGAACTCGGGTTTGATCGCCAGGGTACTGCTGGCGGTGTCCGGAATCTCCAGCAGGTCCAGCAGGTTGGGGTAACGCAAGTGGCCCTGGGGCATGCCCGGCACCTCAGTGAGCCAGATGCCGGTTTCGTGGAACGCCGGCAATTCGGGGGGGGGGAGTTCGCCGCGCAACGCCGGCGCCAGGGAAACGCCTTCCATTTCCGGCGGGATCGGCAATCCCAGCAAATCAAGCAGGGTCGGGGCGACATCCACCGTGCGCGTGACCGCGTCCAGGGACTGCGCGGAGGAAAGCTGCGGGCCCGCGAGAATCAGGGGAACCCGCGCCGACTGTTCGCCAATGGCGGAATTGCCCTGGCCCCAGGTTTCGTGCTCGAAAAACTCCATGCCGTGGTCGCTGTACACCACCACCAGCGTAT
This sequence comes from Thiobacillaceae bacterium, assembly GCA_025458005.1. Classification (GTDB taxonomy): domain Bacteria; phylum Pseudomonadota; class Gammaproteobacteria; order Burkholderiales; family Thiobacillaceae; genus JALOTG01. The sequence continues at coordinate 3,100 of JALOTG010000150.1, read as the reverse complement.
TGGACGTGAGGCCACAGCGATCCAGGTAATCCAGGATGCGGCCGGCCTCGTCGTCGAAGCTTTTCACGCAGCCGTCGTAGAGGTCCAGGATCTGATCGAGATCGAACTCGGCGCGCGGCTCGCCCTGGCGCCGGATGATCTCGAAGGGATCGGTGAGCCGTGCCATGGCGAACTTCGACGGGCCAATGTAGGCGGGATCGGCGAACAGGGTGTAATAAGGGTGCTCGCTGGCGAAGGGGGGATGGGTGCTGGCCATGAACACGTTCAACAGAAAGGGCCGCTCCTCCGAAGCCAGCCGGCTCAACAACTGACGGGCGCGCCGACCGATCCGGCGGGTCTTGGGCACCCCCGCGAGGAAGTGGATTTCTTCCAGGAAGAACCGCCCCGGCGCGTTATCGACGAAGAGGGACAGGAACAGGCGCAGGTCCTTGGGGCCCTGGCGCAGGAAGAATTTCAGGTTCCACTGGTCGTCGGGCACTTCCAGTTCCTGAAAACCCAGGTCGAACTTGCCCAGGTCGGCGGCCGCCCAGTCCCCCAGCGCGACGGTGTGGTAGCCCGCGTCGGCGAGCAGCCGGGGCAGGGCCGGCACGTTGAGGCCGGTTTCACTGTCGGCGACGAAATTGTCCCGGATGCCATGCCGGTGCGGCCAGGTTCCGGTCATGAGGGAAAGCAGGCTGGGCGCGGTGCGCGCGCACGGCACGTAGCATTGGCCGAACAGAGCGCCGCGCGCCACCAGGCGGTCCAGATTCGGCGTCAGCGCCCGTCGATAGCCGGCCGCGCCCAGCCGGTCCGCGCGCAGGGTATCGGAACCCAGCATCAGGATATTTGGACTGCCGGTCCGGCGGCGCGCAGCGACGGGTCGCGGCTCCCGATCCGACAGCGGGCATTTCAACGCGCACAGGACCAAGCCGTGGAGCAGCATCAGGACCAGCGCGGCGTACCCGGCCCCTTCACGATACAAGGCCAGCGCGCCCAGGCTCAGCCAGACCCCGTAGGCGCCGGCCAGGAGCAGACCGGCCATGCGCAAGCGGGACGGGGATAACTTCGCCCACAGCGGGTAGAAGTGCGCCATGGAGTAATGGGAAGAGGCGACGATCACCCCGGGCGAATCGTGCAGCACCTTGCAGAACCGGGCCAGTGTCAGCACTCCCAGGGACGCCGCGGCGGCCAAGAGGGCCGCCGGATCCTGGTAAGCGCCGCCGAGCAGGACCAAGCCAACGAGATAGACCACCACGCCCGGCAAGGCCAGAAACAGCGCCAGCAGAAAGCTGGCCAGGGTCAACCGGCCCAGGCTGAACACCAGATAGCCGCGATAATTCGCCAATACCTCCTGGCGCAATTGCGGCCCGGTCTGGCTGTAATCCAGCATCGACTTGATCAGCAGCAACAGGGAGAACATGCCCGCCACCAGGCCGGCCATGTTGCTGGCGCGGACAGCCAGGGCCAGGAAGCCCGGATCCTCCATGGGCATCACAGTTTCCGTCCCATTGCCATCGCCAGGAGCAGGCCGGCGAGCAGCCGCCCGCGCGCGACCGGCGCCAGCAGGAGCCCCCGCGCCAGATCGAGCATGGCGCGGACCCGCTGGCCGCGCCGGTACGCCCATTTCGCGTAGTCGGCCAGCATCCCCGCGTACGCCGCGCGCCAGAACCCGCCTTGCCGGTCGGAGGGCAGCAGGTGGCGGTTTTTCTTCATCACCGTGATCGCGGCAGCCCGCATCACTTCAAGATTGCCGCTCATGCTGTCGCCCCGCTTCTCGATCGCGGTCAGCGGCTCGTCGATGCAGGCGTAGTCCCCCAGCGTGGCCAGCCGCATCCACATGTCGATGTCTTCCAGGCTGCGCAAGCCTTCGTCGAACCCCCCCACCCGGGCGAATGCGTCCCGTCGGGCAAGCACGGCGGAGCCGCTGCCGGCCACGTGCGCGTTGGCACCGAAGATACGCTCCAGGTGGGTTCCCGCCCCCGCGCCGCAGCGCCAGTCCGGCAAGGGCTCGCCTGCCGGGGTCCGTACCAGGGTGGTGGTGGAGCAGAACACGAGTTCCGGGCGGGCCTCCATGCACGCCACCTGGCGGGCGAGTTTCTCCGGCAACCACCAGTCATCGGCGTCTAGAAAGGCGACGTAACGTCCGCCAGCCGCGGCGATGCCCGCGTTGCGCGCGCTGGACAGGCCACCATTGGGCTGATCGACGACGCGCAGACGCTCCCCATAGCCCGCCAGCACCTCGGCCGTCCGATCGGTGCTGCCGTCGTTCACCACGATCAGTTCAAAATCCTGAAAGCTCTGCTTCAGCACGCTGTCCACCGCCCGCACCACGCACCAGTCGGCGTTGTAGGCAGGGACAACCACCGAGACAAGCGCCCCCGTCCCCGTAGGAGCGCCTTCAGGCGCGATACCCCCCCCGACAAACGTAGGAGCGCCTTCAGGCGCGAACCCAGGAATGGCCATAGCGGATTTCGCGCCTGAAGGCGCTCCTACGGACTGGGTCATAACCACTCAGCATCCCACCATGGGTAGTCACCGAGGCGATCCACCAGACCCGCGCGTAATGGATTCGCCACCACATAGCGGGCGATGTCGCGCATATCTTCCGAACCCCGCAGAGCGTGGTCATGAAAGCCATGCTGCCAAACGGGGGCACCCTGTCGTCCCAGGAGCGCATTGATCCGGCGCGCCGTGATTCCCTTGAGCTTGCCGACCGTGCGCGAAAGATTGCTTCCTTCACAAAGGGTCATCAGCCAATGCACGTGATCGGGCATGACCACAAAGGCATGGGTATGAGACAAACGCTCCAAGGCAGAACCGCGCAGGCCTTGCACAACAGCGCGAGCGCAGGGTGGCTGTGCAAGCAATGGTTCGCGGCCATGGGTGACCGTGGTGATCAAATAGGCCTGGTGATCCCCGGACCACCTGCCCTTGCGCAAAGCACTGCCCCGAAACCTATCCCCCGTAGGAGCGCCTTCAGGCGCGAATGAGGTTTGGCCAACGGCGGAGTTCGCGCCTGAAGGCGCTCCTACGAAGCAGGTTTCACCTGCCATCACAACCATTCCGAGCACCCCATCCCCAACCGGCACACCTTCAGGCCCCAAAACCTCCCCCCCCGTAG
>JALOTG010000149.1 GCA_025458005.1 Thiobacillaceae bacterium | reverse complement strand
AACGACTGCTATCACCTGGACCTGCTCGATCTGTTCAAATCCCCCTTCGTGTTCGCCGATCTGGAGGCGCCCGCCCGACTGGACGCGGTCGCCGAGTTGGAGCGGGCGCTGCGCCGCGCGGGCGTCGCCGCCGGCTGCACCGCGACGCTCGATCTTTCCCGCCGCGCCGCGCCGCGCGCCACCGGACTGTTGCAGCGGCTGGCGCGGGCCAGGCAACGCCTCGGCGGCGGTCGGCGCGGATTGTCCGCCTGGCAGGCGGACCTGCTGGCCGCCCTGGAGGATCTGGGCGTCCCGCCCGCCCTCGCCGCTGACACCGCCGGACGCCAGTTGCTGAGCCTGTTGCAGGGCCTCGCTCGGGAGGTCGCCGGCCATACGCAGGCATACGACTTCCCGACCTGGCGGGACTGGCTGTTCCGCCAACTGGAGCGCGGCAGCTTCCGCGACGACGACATCGACAGCCCGGTGCGCCTCGTCTCCCCGCAAGGCGCCCGACTGCGCGACTTCGACGCCGCCGTGCTGCTGGGGGCCGATGCCGCGCACCTGCCGCCGGCGGACATGGGCGGCCTGTTCAACGACCGCGTGCGCGCCGAACTCGGCCTGCCGGGCATGGCCGAGCGGCGGGCCGAACTGCGCGGCGCGCTGACCGATCTGCTCTGCCACGTGCCACGCGTGCTGCTCACCTGGCAGGCTCGGCTGGACGGCGAGTCCAATCCCCTGAGCCCCTGGCTGGAGGTGCTGGAAGGTTTCCATCGTCTCGCCTATGGCGCCTCCCTCGGGACCGCGACCACGGATGCCACGACGGCGGCCCGCGCGGAGGGGACTGGCGGCACCGCCCGGCCCCGGCCCCGGCCGGCACGGCTGCCGGAGCGGATCTCCGCCAGTGGCTGGCAAAGCCTGGTGGACTGCCCTTACCGATTCCACATCCGCCACATCCTGGGCCTGGCCGATGCGGAGGACATCCCCGAGGAGATGGAGAAACGCGATTACGGCGATCTGGTGCACGCCATCCTGCATGAGTTCCACGACCGGTACCCACGGCTCCTGGAGGTGGGGGAAGACGTCCTGGTGGGCGAGCTCGATACGATCAGCGCGCGTCGTTTCGCCCCCCGCCTGGCTGGCGGCTACCTCGCCCTGGGCTGGCAGATGCGCTGGCGGCGCCGGCTGTCTGCGTATGTCGCCTGGGCCCGTGAACGAGAGGCGAGCGGCTACGCCTGGCGGGCAGGCGAGGTAGCCCGGGAACGTGACCTGCCCCTCGACGACACGCGGCACATCACCCTGCGTGGCCGCCTGGACCGGGTGGACGAAGGTCCCCTGGGCGAAGCGGTGCTGGACTACAAGACCCGCTCCCGGCAGGACCTCAGCCGGCGCATGGCGCAACCCGGCGAGGACGTGCAGCTGCCCTTCTACGGCCTGCTCACCGGCGCCGCGGAGGCGGCCTACCTGGCCCTGGACGAGACTTGGCCGGTCCTGCTCGGTCCGTCGGGCGAACTGGCGTCGCTCGCGGCGCGGGAAGCCGAGCGCCTGCGCGCCACCCTGGCCGGTGCCCTTGACGGAGCCGCCCTGCCCGCCCACGGCGCGGAGAGCGTGTGCGTCCGCTGCGAGGCCCGCGGACTGTGCCGCCGCGACTACTGGGCCGGCGAGGAGGGCGACGTTGAAGGAGCATGACAGTATCCCGGCCGTCGGCACGGTTGACCCCTCGGCCCGCCAGCGCCGACAATGCGGGCACGAACCACGCGAGGCACCGGACGGCCGCTCGATGCCGATGCGACCGGCGCCTGGCGCCGAAGAACCGACCGACTCTCAGGAGCCCGCCATGGACGACAAGGCCGAACTCAGCAAGGAACAGCAGATCATGCGCGCCATGCGCAAGACCCTCACCTCGGTGGTGCGCGACTGCGCCCCGCGCGACGGCGTGCCCAGCCCCCTTTCCCCGGACACGGTGGAGAACGTCCGCATGTGCCTGGGCCTGATCTCCGCCCGCGAGGCGGAACTCGCCGAGGCCCTCGGGCTCAGCCGCAACGAGCGGCCCCACTACACGGACGAGACGCAGGCCACCCAGTCCATGCAGTTCATGCCGCCCAGCGACAAGAAGCACTGATGGCCGAAGCGATCTCCACCCTGGTCTCGGACCCGGAGGGCCAGCTGGTCCAGACCAGCTGGGCGGTGATCTACACCCCGGCCGGCAAACGCCGCAGCCGTTTTCCGGAAAACTGCGTCACCACCTACCTCTCCGAGGCCGAGGCGCGCGCCGCCGCCCGTCCCCAGGACGGCTACCACGCCGCCGTGGCGCACGGCCCGTCGCGCTCCTCCGAAGGCTTTCGCCTCTACTACCTGGTGCGCTGGCTGGACTGATCGGGGCGGGCCAAGCCCTGCGGGCGGGATAGCCCGCGCGTTTTTTCCGGTCATTGCGGAGATTCTTGTCCTATAAAAAAGGACATGCCTTTAGTCACCACCGGAAGGACATCATGAGCGACGCACTCAACTACCTCGTCCAGGTGCGCGGCGACGCGCTGGGCCACTACTTCAAGTTCCTCAAGGACACCGGCAAGCACCTCGACCCCAAGACCCGCGACCTGATCTCGGTGATCACCAAGGTCCATTCCCAGACCGAGCCAGGCTTCAAGCAGTACCTGATGCGTGCCCTGCGCGAGGGCTGCACGCCGATGGAGATCATCGACGCCCTGCTCATGGCCTTCCCCGCCCTGGGCCTGGCCAAGATCGTCTGGGCCACCGAGATCCTGCTGGAGATGGGCATCCCCGAGTTCTCGCCGGAGCTGATCAACGCCCAGCCGCAGTGGCGCGACGTGATGGCGGTGGCGGACATCGCCGAGGGACAGGTGCAGCGGGTGGAATGCGCCACCCGCACCGTGTTCGTCTACCGGGAAGGCGAGCACTACAGGGTCTACGATTCCCACTGCCCGCACCAGGTCACCAACATCCCCCACCTCGCCCTGGAGGGCATGACCCTGACCTGTCCGAAACACCACTGGAAGTTCGACATCCGCACCGGCGCCTGCATCGAGAAGGGCAAGCACCCCCTCAAGGGTTTCGAGACCAAGGTGGAGGGCGGGCGGCTGCTGGCGTGGTGGTAGGGGCGAGCGATACGCCCACGGCTGCCAAGGCCGACATTGCGTCATGGGCCGTCGGTCCATGGGTGCTCCGCGGGGAACCGAACCGGCTCACGGCTGACATCGAGTCGGGCATCGCTTCAAAATCCATAGTCAGCAACGCAGGCTGAACAGGACGGGCGTTGGAACTCCAGCGGAAGATGAGGAACGAGAGACGTGCAGCCGCTTCAGCGCTCGCGCTTGGCCTGAGTCTGGCCGCGTGCACCACCGGGTCGATCGGCCCGAGGCCCGATTTCGTCCAGGTCATCCGTCATGCCGCGCCGGCGGTCGTGGCCATACGCGATGTCCGGGGGCTGCAGGGCGCCGGCTTTCGCCTGGCGGATACGCGGCTGGTCGTGACCGCGGCGCATACGGTCGAGTCGGCTCAGGGCCAACCCGGCATCGTCTGGAACGATCGCACCTGGCCCGCCATCACCCTGGCGGTAGACCAGGCGTCCGATCTCGCCCTCCTGGAAATCCCGGCCGACGCCCCGATGCCCGGTCTGCACCTGGCCGACGACGCGGCGCCTCTGGCCGAAGGCGAATGGATCGTGGTCATCGGACGTCCTTTCGGCGCCCGTCCCACCGCCACCGTGGGCATCGTCAGCGCGCTGCCGGGGGCGGTGACGGCACCGGAATTCCTGCGCACCCGGCTGCAACTGAACGCCGCAGTGAACCCGGGCAATTCGGGCGGCCCGGTCCTGAATCTCGACGGACGGGTGATCGGCGTGGCGAATGCCACGATCCCGGGCGGGCATGGACTGGGCTTCGCCACGCCCGCCACAGCCGTCAAGGCCATGCTGCAGAAATGAAAAAGCCGGGGCCCATGGCCCCGGTTTGCTGCATGGGTAGGGATTACTTCCCGACGAAGTTGAATATGCCGGAGCCGAACTTCGCTCCCAGCGGCGAATTCACCCGGATCAGGACAATGACCGGCTCGATGTTGATCGGACCGCCCGAGCCCACATAGTCGAAGCCGCTGCCGTAGACGAACTCCATGCAAGAGTCGCCGAACAGTCCGATGCAGAAGTCGTTGAAATAGTAATAGTCGGGCTGCTGGTGGGCGTCCTCATAGGCCTGTCCGGCACCTTGGATCGCATCGAGCATGCCCTGGTAGAAATCGTTCAGGTCCTGGATGCTCTGGATCTGGCTCACGGACCCCAGCTGGCTGATCAGATCGCTGACGGCGTTGACCGCGGCGCCGCCGATCAGGAACACGTCGGCGTTCTGGGCATCCGCGCCGCTCATGCCCGCCACGTCTATGACGGAATTCGACGCGTGATAGATGTGGAAGCTGAATGAAGCGCCGGTGACCAGGCCGATTTCCCCCACCGTCTGGCCGAGGATGTTGTTCAGCAGTCCCTGGGCGGCGAGCAGGATGTACATCTTCTGCACCTGGTCCAGATAGTCCCCATAGATCTTCTGGATCAGGCTGCCGATATTCCCCCCGTAACCGAGCAGGCCGGTCAGCAGGAACACCGGCTTGGCCGTGGCGTACATGGCCGCCGGGGAGGTGCTTCCGGAGGCCAGCGGCACGGGCGCCGCATTGGCATCGAGCTGGCCGTACAGGGTCCCGGCGTTGCCTGCCCGGGCAATCAGGCCCGCCTGCCTCAACTCGGCGTCCACGCGACCGGCCAGCGCCTTCAGGACCTTGGGCAGGTCGCCCGTCATCAGGTTGTTGACGTCCGAGGACTTGTTGGACAGGCCATAGGGCGTGGGGCGGTTGGTGGTCTGCTGCAGCTGGGTCAGCAGGGTCTGCAGATCGGCCGCGTACTGGCCCAGCGTGGCAGTGTCATTCGCGTCGTTGCCGGTGGGCTGGTTCAGCAGCTGGGTGATCTGCTGGATCTTGCCGCGGATCTGGCCGGTCAGGGTACCGAACTGGATATCCGCGGCGGTCTGGGGATAGCCGCGGCTGGCCAGCTGGCCGGCGGTCGGCACGAAGCCCGTATCCGGCGCATAGACCGAAGTCAGCGACAAGGCATTGACATCGACCGTGGACGATGCCGCCACCAGCGCGGCATGGGCGCTCGCGACCGCCACCATGTCGTTGTTCTGCACCGCCTGGGTGAGGGTGGCCAGGTTGTTCACCACGGATGACTGGGCAGCCGATTGGACGACCAGCAAGTCTGCGGTGGACGAGGAGGTGGTGTTCTGCAGCACCGTGAACCGGGCCTGGGCGGTGACGGCGGTCCCGTTGACGGTGCCGGTGATGGTGAAGCTGCCGCGCGTGTCGGCGGGCAGTTCGATGTTGCCGCCATTCACGATCGGCATTGCGCCACTGGTCGTCGCGTCGGGCACGACCTGATAGGACACCGCCGGCGTCGGGGTAATCGTCTTGCCGGCCGAATCGAGCACGCTCGGGGTGACGACCAGCGTGCCCCCCGCGCCCACGACGGCCTGCGGCAGGCTCAGTTGCATCGACGCCGCCACCGGCCCGATCGCGCAGCGCGGCAGCGAGCAGCGGGTGACGCAGACGCGCGCGTCGGCGGCGGTGATGCTGCCGTCATGGTTGGGGTCGCGCGGGTCGTTGACCGAGGCCGGGGTGTTGCGTGCCTGCGTCACCAGATTGATGTCCAGGGTGTTGATGCTGCCGTCGCCGTTCACGTCGCAGTCGAGGGCCAGCGCCGGCTGGGCAAACGCCAGCATGGCAACGGCCGATGCGCCGCGCAGGGCATGAAGCAGAAATTCCGACATTCGGTTAGCGATCATCATGTTCGCCTCCTCATGGCAATTGATGAAAATGTCCGGATCAGCCCGGCTCAAACCGCTCGAAATCGCCGCGCGGCCAGACCGACCGACAACAGCCCCAGCAGCATCAGCAGCCCGCTGCTCGGCTCGGGTACGGCGGTCACCGCGCTGTCGACGAGATTGACCGACAACTCACCTCCGGCCGCGTCGGCGAGAGAATTAACCGCGAGGGTGAGCGCCGAATAGCCGGGCGCGGTCACCTGGAAGGTCAGTGTCGCCAGGGTGAAGCTGCCCGGCTGCAGGGTGTCGAGATCCGCCACGTCGTCCAGCGACAGCTCGAACACGTTGACCTTGCCGGCGCCGGCGGTGAATTCCTGGAATGATCCCAGACCCAGCACGTCGAGATGGGCACCAAATGCCACGCCCAGCAGGCTCAGCACGCCGCCATCGAAGCTCAGATCGATGTCGTAGGCGCCCAGGGACGGCGCGGCCAGGTCGCCCAAACCCGAAACGACCAGTTCCACCGGCACGGTATCGCCGATCAGGGCGCTGGTGGTGGCGGGGATGACGGACAGATCGACCGCGCCGGCCACGCTGGCGTTGAGGCAGGCGGCCGCGGCAAGGGTGCCCAGAAATCGTGTACGCATGGCTTGCTCCTACGAATGATTGAAAAAAACACCATCTCCCGGACACAAGCAATATTCATGCGAGAAAATAATTCATTGATAAATCATGTGCTTGCAAACAGCCGCGAAACAATCCAGCCAAACAGTGTAAAAAATACCGACATTCCTGACCGTGTGCCTTGCGAATAGAAGCGATCGTGGCGTGAACCGGACAGGCCGCATCCGGCCTGTCCACCGGTTGCGTCAAGGCAGACGCGCCCGGACGGCCAGCACGACCTCATCCTCCGCCACGAACTGAGGTCAGGCCATGCACAACAACATCCGCATCACCCTTCCGCATTCTCATGCACCTTCACCGTTCTGATCACCGCCGAGCAATGCACCCCAACGTGCCCGGCGATCACCAGTGTTCTGTCGCAAGACCTGCCCCCGTGCCCTGACCCCAGTAGGCGGTGCGGCTCTTCAGCCGGTGGCCGGGGGCCCAGGTCTGCACGAGCTGCTGGCCTTTGGCGTCGGTCCGCCGCACCGGGTCGGCGCCGCCGGCCCTCACTTCGTCACGCTGTAGTAGGCCAGGGTCTCCGAGGTGGCGTGGTCGGTGCAGGCGCCGGTGCCGGTGAAGGTGACCGTCAGCCCCGCCACCTGGGCGGCCATCAGCCCGGCCAGGTATTCCTTGGCGCGCGGACGGCTCATGCTGAAGCTGTAGTAGGCGTTGGCCCCGGCGCATCCGGGCGGGGCGGTCACGCCAAGGGTCGGGTAGACGTAGACCAGGTCGCCCGCTTCGTAGAGCAGGATCTGCTTGACGGTGGTGTTGCTGGTGGTGCCAGCGGCGGCAAGACCGCTGGTGAGGGTCAGGGCCAGCGTCAGGCCGGCGATCGTGTGCTTGGTATTCATAAGTGCTCCCTTTCCTTCAGTGAGTTGATGAAACCTGATTGTCCTGGTTGAAACATTCATTCGGCGGAATGCGCTGCGCTATTCCGCCCTACGCTTGCTATTTCAGTGGTTGATGAAAGTTCTTGTCCTGCGCC
>JALOTG010000148.1 GCA_025458005.1 Thiobacillaceae bacterium | reverse complement strand
AAGAACGGCCTGGATCGTGGCTAAGATCCTGCTGGTCATCGCCGTCACCGTCCTCATCGTCTTCCTGTTCAGGAAGGCCGGGCGGCGCGGCGAGCCGCTCAAGAAGAAGCAGGAGGCCGACAAGGTGGAGGACATGGTGCGTTGCCAGGCGTGCGGCGTGAACCTGCCCCGCTCCGAGGCCATCATGAGCCGCGGACGCTTCTTCTGCTGCGAGGAGCACCGCCGCCAGAACGGGGCGTGATGGCGGCATCTCCGGCCCAGGCGGAGTATCCCGACAGCTTCTGGCGGTCGCTGCACCACCTCAACCGGTTTCGCGGTTTTCTCGCCTTGCTGTTCCTGCTGGTGCCCCTCTATGGCGAGTCACACCTGCTCGGCCAGGCCAACCCGCGCCTGTTCCTCGTCGCGGGCATACTCTACGCGGCCGTGGCATGGCTGTTCGGGCGCCTGCTGAGGATCCGGCGCCCGGCCTTCAGCCGGCATCTGGTCCTGCACGTGGCCACCGACGTCGGCTTTCTGACCGGCGTCATGGCCCTGTCCGGGGGCAACGCGAGCGGCATCGGCCTGCTGCTGATCGTCCCCATGGCCGCCGCCGGCCTGCACCCCCAGCTGCGCATGCAGCTGTTCATGGCCGCCCTGGGCACCCTGGCGGTGCTGGTGGAACAGACCCTGCAGATGCTGTGGTGGGACGGCACGCCGGCCGGCTTCATGCGCGCGGGGCTGCTGGCCGGCGGCTTCTTCACGGTGTCCGGCTTCTCGCGCGTGCTGGGCAAGAGCACCCTCTCCTCGGCGCAGCTGGCCGGCGAGAAGGCCGCCCAGGCGGAGAGCCTGGCCAAGGTCAACGCCCGGGTCATTCAGGAGCTGCAGGACGGCGTGCTGGTGGTGGACGGCCAGGGGCGCGTCATCCAGCACAACCAGCGGGCGGAGGCGCTGCTGAGCTGCCGCGTGTTCCTCAACGCCAGCCTGGCCCATTGCGCGCCTGCCCTGGACGGCCTCTGGCGGGACTGGCGCGCGCGCGGGACGGTCCCGGACACGCCCTTCGCCGCCGGCCGCGACGGACATCGGGTGCGGGCGCGCTTTTCCGAACTCGAGCCCACCCGCGCGGCGGGCGCGGTGATCCTGCTCCAGGACATGACGGAACTGGAACGGGAGGCCCAGAACCTGAAGCTGGCCTCCCTGGGCCGGCTGACCGCCAACCTGGCGCACGAGATCCGCAATCCCCTGGCGGCCATCCACCAGGCCGCCGCCCTGCTCGGCGAGGAGCCCTCGACGCCGACGATGGCGCGCCTGACCCGCATCATCGACGACAACACCAGGCGCCTGAATGGCCTGGTGGAGGACGTCCTGTCGCTCAACCGCCGCGATCGCATGCAGCCGGAGGCCATCGCGGTGGCCGATTTCCTGCGCGATTTCGTCACCCAGTTCGAGCAGGCCGAACGCATCCCCGCCGGCGTGATCACCCTGACCGCCCCGGAGCAGCTGCGCATCCGCTTCGATCGCCTGCACCTGGGCCAGATCCTGTGGAACCTGATCCGCAACGCCTGGCGCCACTGCACGCGCCATCCCGGCAGCATTCAGCTGCGCGCCATCGCCGACGACGGCCGGGCGCACATCGAGGTGTTCAACAACGGCGAGCCCATCTCCCGTGAGATGCAGCAGCGCCTGTTCGAGCCCTTCCACACCACCGACACGCGCGGCACCGGCCTGGGCCTGTACATCGCCCGGGAACTGGCCGACGCCAACGGCGGCAGCCTGCGCTACGTGGATCAGACCGGAGGTGCTATGTTCCGGGTAAGCGCCATGGAAGCGAGCGAGGCCGCATGACCCCCCCCTGCATACTGATCGTCGACGACGAGCCGGACATCCGCGAGGTGCTGGAACTGGCCCTGCTGCGCATGGGGCTGGAGACCGCCACCGCCGGGGACGTGGCCACGGCGCGCGCCCTGCTGGACCAGCGCCGCTTCGACCTGTGCTTGACCGACATGCGCCTGCCCGACGGCGAGGGGCTGGACGTGGTGCGCCACGTGGCCGAGAAGAGCCCATCCACGCCGGTGGCCGTGATCACCGCCTTCGGCAGCACCGAGAACGCCATCACCGCGCTCAAGGCGGGCGCCTTCGACTACCTGATGAAGCCGGTCAAGCTGGAGGTCCTGCGCACCCTGGTGAAGACCGCGCTGAAGGTGCCGGAACGCCCCCAGGCGGGCGCCGACCAGCCCCGCCTGATCGGCGAGTCCGGCCCCATGCGGCAGATCCGCGCCACCATCGAGAAGCTGGCGAGGAGCCAGGCGCCGGTGTTCATCTCCGGCGAGTCCGGCACTGGCAAGGAGGTGGCGGCCCGCCTCGTGCACGCCCTCGGGCCGCGCGCCGGGCGGCCGTTCGTGGCGGTGAACTGCGGCGCCATCCCGGAGAACCTGATGGAGAGCGAGTTCTTCGGCTACCGGAAGGGCGCCTTCACCGGCGCCGACGCCGACCGCGAGGGCTTCTTCGAGGCGGCCTCCGGCGGCACCCTGTTCCTCGACGAGGTGGCGGAGCTGCCCATGCCCATGCAGGTGAAGCTGCTGCGCGCCATCCAGGAGCGGCGCGTGCGGCGGGTGGGCGGCGTGGAGGAGGAGCCGGTGGACGTGCGCCTGATCAGCGCCTCGCACCAGGACCTGGGCCGCGCCGTGGAGGCGGGACGCTTCCGGCACGACCTCTACTACCGGCTGAACGTCATCGAGATGAAGATGCCGCCCCTGCGCGACCGGCAGGACGACATCCCGGCGCTGGCCGAATACGTCGCGCAGCGCCTCGCCTCGAGCACCGGCCAGCCGCTGCCGCGGCTGACCGACGAGGCCGTCCGGGCGCTGAAGCGCTATGCCTTTCCGGGCAACGTCAGGGAGCTGGAAAACATCCTGGAGCGGGCCTATGCCCTGTGCGACGGCGACCGCATCAATGCCGCGGACCTCAATCTGGCCCCCGAGCCCGGCGGGCCGGCGGAAGAAGTGCCCGGCCGCGCCGAGATGCCCTTGCAGGACTACCTGGACCGGGTGGAGCGCGACGCCATCCAGGAGGCGCTGCGGCGCACCGGCGGCAACAAGACCGCCGCCGCCCGGCTGCTCGGGGTCACCTTCCGGTCGCTGCGCTACCGGCTGGAGCGCCTCGGGCTCGAATCAGCCTGATTCAGGCCGGTCAGCTGCCGCCGCCATGCTTGGACTCGACCATCCGGTCGAGGACCTCCATCACCTTCACGCTGCCCGCCTCCATCTGTTCCAGCGCGGCGTAGATCTCCTGCTGGACCGCGCTGTCCTTCTCCCAGCCCTTGGGCAGCAGGGCGAGCATCCTGTGGGCGGAGGCGTGCACCTGGTGGTGGGGATCGTGCAGGGCCTTGTAACAGCCCAGGTGGCTATAGCTGGTCTTCCCTTCCGACTCGTACCACTTGCCCAGCCGGCAGCTGTGGCAATCCACCGACACCGCCCTGACGTATTCCTCCTCCTGGCCGTTGGTGGTCAGGGCCATGTAGGCGCGCTGCTTGTAGACCACGTGGTCGACCTTGACCAGGGAGGCGAAACTCTTGTCCAGGGCATGCTGGATGCGGGTCAGGGTGTTGCTGGCCGCGCTGGCGAACTGGTTGAAGCGGCCGGCCATCTCCGATACCGACTCGCTGGAGACACGCGCCATGTCGCGCATGGCCGCCGAGTCCTCCAGCATGGCCGCGGCCTCCCCGAGCAACTCGTCCATGACGCGGCCGATCGATACGGAGGCACTCTTGGTGTTCTCGGCGAGCTTCCTGACCTCGTCCGCCACCACCGCGAAGCCCCGCCCGGCCTCGCCGGCGCGGGCCGCCTCGATGGCCGCGTTGAGCGCCAGCAGGTTGGTCTGGTCGGCGATGGTGTTGATCAGGCTGACCGCGCGCTGGATCTCGTCGCCGCGGGCGTTGAGCTGGGCGATGGTCTGGCTGGCGTGGTCCACCCGGCGGCTGATGTCGGCCAGATGCCGCACCACCTGGTTGACCGAGGTCTGGCTGGCTTGCGCGTCCGCATGGGTGCGGGTGGCGTCCTCCGCCACCCCCTGCATCAGGTCGGTGGTCTGCTTGAGATCCTGTTGGGTGGAGGCGAGGTTGGTGAGCAGGTTGCGGGTATTGAGGCCGTGCACCATGGAGATGAGCAGGTTGCGCATCTGGTCCTGGGTATGGGCGGCCAGGGCGTCGAGGGAGACATTGATGTTCTCCAGGCCGGCGCGGAAGTCGCCGTGCAGTCCGCCGGACAGGGTCTTGCGGTAGAACTTGCCGTCGCTGTGATGGCGAAAGGCGGTGCCCACCTCGCGGAAGTAGGTCTCCAGCTGGTCCAGCATGTCGTTCACCTGCCAGCTCAGGCGGCCGATCTCGCTGGCGTCGTCGATGCCGGTGATGCGGCCGTCGAACTTGCCCTGGCTGGTCGCCTCGGTCAGCCGCGCGAGCTGGTCGAGAGGGGCCAGCCACAGACGGGTCTTGACCTGCATCCAGGCGGCCAGCGCCAGGCCGAAGGCCAGGGCCAGCAGGGCAGGCCATGCGAAGCCGTGCATGCCGATGTGGATGAACACGCCCAGCAGCAGCAGGAGGTTGAAGGCGGCCGCGAACAGCGCGTATCGGGAGCGTAGGGACAGGTTCTTCATGACTCACCCATGAGCGGATAGGCGGGCGCCGATGCGGCCTCGCGGCCGTGAGGGCGGTCAGAGGGACAGCACGAATTCTTCATAGCGGGTGCCCTTGGTTGCCAGCAGGTCCTGCAGATACCTCAGGGAGGCGTGGGGGGCATCCTTGGGGCCGGCCCGGCGCTCTACCTCCAGCATGGACTGGTAGACGCCGCTCAGCAGCCGGACCGCCTCGGTCCTCGGCTTGCGCCGCACGGAGAGGTAGCCGATGACGTTGCCCGCCGCGTCGTGGGAAGGGGTCACGTTGGCCAGCACCCAATAGAAGCTGCCGTCCTTGGCCAGGTTCTTCACGTAGGCGAAGCACTCCTGCCTGGCCTCGATGGTGTCCCAGAGCAGCCTGAACACGCCGCGCGGCATATCGGGATGGCGGATGATGTTGTGCTGGGCGCCCAGCAGTTCGGCCTCCGAGTAGCCGGAATACTCGATGAAGACGCGGTTGCCGTAGGTGATGCGGCCCTTGAGGTCGGTCTTCGATACGATGAAGTCGTCCTCGCGCATCACCCGCTCCACCGTCGTGGGTTGGACGCGGTTTTTCATATCTCCTCCGGACCGGCTTGCGCCGGCCGTCTCCTGGATGGCTATGCCCTTTACGGCAGCCGGCGGCGCAGCTTGAGTCCTGACGCGAAGAATGTGCCCGCATCCGACCCCGCGGTCGGCGACGGCCCCGCATCGGCATGCTTCAGCCAGGAGCAGGCCGGCCCCCCATTCCGGTGCCCATGCGGACGAGGAGTTGGGCGAAAATGCCGGCATGGAGCCATTGGACGAATTCACCCTGCACCGTCGGCTGGCGACCCAGCCGGGTGTCAGCCTGGTGCTGTTCACCAGCCCCACCTGCGGCACCTGCCGCAGGGTGGAACGTCTGCTGCCCGAGGCCGCGCCCGGCGATGCGCGCCTGTTCAAGGTGGACGTCCAGCATGCCCAGGCCCTGGCGCGCGCCTACGAGGTGTTTCACCTGCCCGCCCTGTTCCTGTTCCGCGACGGTCACTACCATGCCCGGCTGGACTGCGAGGTGACGCCCACCGTCCTGCGAGGCGCCATCGACGCCGCCCTGGCCGCGCCGGCCGAGGAGGAGCCGTGATTTCACGAGGAGTGATGGGTGAGGAGTGAGGCCTGGGAGTTGGATGCCGAGGGGTGGCTGATGGGGGCCAGGCGCTTCCCTTCGCCCAATTGCGACCAGCGACCCGAAGGGGAGACGGTCACCTTGGTGGTGATTCACAACATCAGCCTGCCGCCCGGCCAGTTCGGCGGGCCGGGCGTGATCGAGCTGTTCACCAACCGGCTCGACCCGGCGGCCCATCCCTACTACGAGACCATCAGGGGCCTGCGCGTCTCGGCCCACTTCCTGATCCGCCGCGACGGCGAGCTGATCCAGTTCGTGTCCTGTTCGAGGCGCGCCTGGCATGCCGGGGTATCGAGCTGGCGGGGGCGGGAGCGCTGCAACGATTTCTCCGTCGGCATCGAGCTGGAAGGCAGCGACGAGACGCCCTTCACGGACCCCCAGTACGCGGCGCTCAACGACCTGCTCGCGGCACTGCGCGCCGTCCATCCCATCGCGGACGTGGTGGGCCACTCCGATATCGCGCCGGGCCGCAAGACCGATCCGGGGCCCTGCTTTGATTGGGGGCGGGTGACGTAGCGCGCCGGGCGCGATCCCGGTAGGCATGCCGGAGCCGGTCGCATGCAGTCGACGGGCAGGCGCGACGCCGCAGGTAACCTCTCGCCTGCGAGGAAAACGCGGCACTGGGGCCGCGTTTTGGTTGGTGTCGCGTGAAACAAGCCGCAGCGCACGTCGAAAAATTTTCCATATCCGCGCGGGCCTCAGACCGTGAACCAGTTCTCCAGTCGCAGCCCCTCTACCTTCACCGCGGATTCTTGCGGCGCCGCTGCCGCCCCTGCGACGACGCGAAGCCGGCGCGACGAGAATGGCGGCAGGTCCCGCACGAGCACGGCCAGCTCGCCGCTGGCAAGGCGCTGTGACGGTACGGGCCGTCCGTCCGGCCCCAGCACCCGGGCGCCGCCGGCGCTCAGCGCGGCAGGCACGCGCACCACGTCGGTCCGCGCCCAGGAGAGCGTGTTGACGATGTCGAAGGAGCCGGCTGGATTGGAGTCGGGCCGCACCGTCTCGAAGAGCTTCGTGGAGAGGGCCGACGCCTCCTCGGCATAGCCGCGCTTGATCGCCCACTGGTTGGCGACAAACGGCAGCTCGGGCTGCGAGACGCTGTTCCACGCGCCCCAGGTGTGCTCGGTGTAGAGCAGCACCTTCTTCCACGCCTCGTCGGCCAGCGCCGCGGGCCATCGCTCGGGCGCGAACATCGCCCACAGCGCCTGTGCCTGCGTCAGCCGGTCGGCGCTCTGACGGTTCATCACGGTCTCGCGCGCGGACGATCCGGCGCCGTCTTCCCAGTAGGGCGTCCAGTCGCCCGAGCGGGCGGGAATCCTGTCCGCGTAGCGCCGCTCGAGCTCCGCGAAGGGCGTGCGCTGATCGCTGATGACGAGTCGGGGCCACGCGTAGTGCGCCGTCCAGTCCTTCACGAAGTCCGAGATGGTCGGCTCGGGTTCGGCGTTGTCGCCGAGGCCCGACCAGCGGATGTAGGTCACGTCGTACGGGTAGCGCACGTCCCCGAGGTGATCCAGGTACTCGCCGATCCGTGCCGTCGTCACGTGGGCGCTCCACGTGTGCGAGAGGGCGTAGCCCTGGTGCGTGTTCCACGTCAGCACCCGCTCGCGCCCCGACGGCCCCACCCACCAGAACGGCTGGTCGGCCGAGGCCACCTGGGCGGTGCCG
>JALOTG010000147.1 GCA_025458005.1 Thiobacillaceae bacterium | reverse complement strand
CAGGCTGCTTGCGTTCATTCTCTCCCTCCAGGAAATTTTGCCCAAGTGTAGCACTCAACAATTGAGAGTGCTAACAGGAGAAAGTTCCAGTCGGATCACTGGCCCGGCCAGGGTGCGCTCAGGCCTTGTCGAGGCCGCGCAGGGTGTGGCCGACGGCGAAATAGGCGCCGGCCAGACCGAGCAGGGTGGAGGCGCCGAGCAGGGCGGCCGCCTCGTGCCAGGCCAGCGCGGCGATGGCGTAGGTGGTGCCGTAGCTGGTGGCGAGCAGGCTGACGCTGCCCTGCAGCGCGGCCAGGGACAGGGCGATCAGGCCCCAGGCGGCGATGCCGCCGGCCAGCCCCTGAAGGGCGCCGAAATAGAGGAAGGGGCGGCGGATGAAGCGGTCGGTGGCGCCGATCAGGCGGGCCACCTCGATCTCGTCGCGCTGGGCGTAGATCTGCAGGCGGATGGTGTTGCCGGTGATGGCGGCCAGGGCAAGGCCCAGCAGGGCGGCGAGCAGAGCCACCAGGTCCTCGCCCAGGCGCATCAGGGCCGCCAGTCGTCGCGCCCAGTCGGCATCGAGCTTGACGAGCTCCACCTCGGGCAGGCCGGCCAGGTGTTCGGACAGGGTGCGCAGGCCCTCCGGCGAAGCCTCGCCCGGCTCGAGCAGCAGGACATGGGGCAGGGGGTTGGCGGGCAGGGCGGTGGTGATGTCGCCCAGCCCCGCCGCGCGCAGCTGCTCCAGCCCCGCCGCGCGGTCCACGAAGTGGGCGGTTTCGATGTCCGGCCGCGCTTGCAGCCGCCCCGCCAGGGCGCGCCCCCGGCCGGCGTCCACGTCCGCCTTGAGGAAGACGCTGATCTCGGTCTGGCTGTGCAGGTTGCCGGCCACCTGCTTGAAATTGCCCAGGGCGAGATAGAGCCCCGCCGGCAGGCTCAGGGCGATGCCGATCACCAGCACGGTGAACAGGGTCGCCAGCGGCGCCGAGCGCATGCGCTCGAGGGCGATGCCGAGGCTGTGCAGGTTGTGGGACAGCCAGGCCTTCACGCCGCCAGCCTCCCGTGGTCCAGGGTCAGGGCGCGGCCGCCGTAGCGCCGCACCAGGTCCAGGTCATGGGTGGAGATGACCAGGGTCACGCCGACCTGGTTGAAGGCGCGGAACATGTCCATGATGTCGTTGGCATAGGCCTCGTCCAGGTTGGCGGTGGGCTCGTCGGCCAGCACCAGGGCCGGTCGGCTGACGATGGCACGGGCGATGCACAGGCGCTGCTGCTCGCCGCCCGACAGGGTGATGGGCCGGGCCCGCTCGCGGCCCAGCAGGCCGACCTTGTCCAGGGCGGCGCGCGCCCGCTTGGCGGCGTCCTGGCCGGTCAGGCCCTGGATGTGCAGTGGCAGCAGCACGTTGTCGAACACGGAGCGGTCATAGAGCAGCTTGTGGTCCTGGAAGATCAGCCCGATGTTGCGGCGGAAGTAGGGCATCGCCGCCCGCTTCAGGCGGCTGACATTCTGGCCGTTGACGATGACGTGGCCGCTGGTGGGCCGTTCGATGGCGGCGACGAGCTTGAGCAGGGTACTCTTGCCGGCGCCGGAGTGGCCGGTGAGGAAGACCAGCTCGCCCTGGGCGATGGCCAGGCTGACCTCGGACAGGGCCTCGTGGCCGCCCGGGTAGCGCTTGGTGACCTGCTCGAACTCGATCATCCGGCCGTCTCGACGCTGCACCGCGCATCGCGCGACCCGCGGCGCATGCAACGGGAAGGCGGGCAGCAGGCCCGCGCGCGGGCCGAGCCATTCGCGCCGCGAGGGGCGCGCCTGCCGGCGGTGCGGGGCCGATTCATTTCAGGCGAACAGGGCGTCGACGAACTCGCGCGCCGCGAACGGCTGCAGGTCGTCCAGCCCCTCGCCGACGCCGATGTAGCGCACCGGGATGGGCTGGCCGGTGCTCAGGCCGCGCTGGGCCAGGGCGGCGATCACCCCGCCCTTGGCGGTGCCGTCCAGCTTGGTCAGCACCAGGCCGGTGACCCCGATGGCCTCGCCGAAGGACTGCACCTGGTTCAGGGCGTTCTGGCCGGTGTTGGCGTCCAACACCAGGAGGACCTCGTGGGGCGCGGAGGGGTCGGCCTTCTGGATCACCCGGCGCACCTTCCGGATCTCCTCCATGAGGTGCAGCTGGGTGGGCAGGCGTCCGGCCGTGTCGGCCAGCACCACGTCGATGCCGCGCGCGCGGGCCGACTGGATGGCGTCGAAGATGACGGCGGCGGGATCGCCGCCCTGGCCGCCGATGACCTCCACCCGGTTGCGCTCGCCCCACACCGAGAGCTGCTCGTGGGCCGCGGCGCGGAAGGTGTCGCCCGCCGCCAGCAGGACGCTGCGCCCTTCCGACTGGTAGCGCTTGGCCAGCTTGCCGATGGTGGTGGTCTTGCCGGCGCCGTTCACCCCCGCCAGCATGATGATGAAGGGCCTGGCCGTGCCCACGTCCAGGCGCCGCTCCAGGGGGGCGAGGAGCTCCGCGAGCAGATCCTTCAGGGCCTCCTTGAGCTGGGCCGAATCGGTCAGCCTGTCGCGCTTGACCCGCGCGCGCAGCGCGTCGAGCAGGTGCTGGGTAGCCGCCACGCCCATGTCCGAGGTGAGCAGGATGGTCTCCAGTTCCTCGTAGAGGGCCTCGTCAATCTTGGGGTGGCCGCGCAGCAGGTCGCCCACCGGGGTATTGAGGACGCCGCGCGTCTTCGCCAGGCCGGCCTTGAGGCGCTGCGCCCAGCTCGGTCTGGCGGGGGCGGGATCGGTCGCCACCTGCGCAGGCTGGGCGGACGGGGCCTCGGGGGGCGGTGCGGGCGGCTTGCCGGACTTGAAGAAACCGAACACGGTAAAAGGGGTCAGAGAGTGCGTGGCACAGGTGGAAATCTTATCATGCGCCCCTTGCGCGCAAGACTTGCGGAAAGGATGACGATGCGGACATGGATGGCGGGCCTGGCCCTCCTGATCGGCCTGGCGGCGGGCGGGGCGACGGCCGCCACCACCGAGCGGGCCCTGGCCAACGGCATGAAGGTGATCGTGAAGACCGACCACCGCGCCCCGGTGGTGGTCAGCCAGGTCTGGTACCGGGCCGGCAGCATGGACGAGAGCTACGGCGAGACCGGCGTCGCGCATGTCCTCGAGCACATGATGTTCAAGGGCACCGCGGATGTGCCGGCGGGGGAATTCTCGCGTCGCATCGCCGCCGCCGGCGGGCGGGAGAACGCCTTCACCTCGCGCGACCACACCGCCTACTTCCAGACCCTGCAGAAGGACCGTCTGGAGCTGGCCTTCCAGCTGGAGGCGGATCGCATGGCCAACCTGGTGCTGGATGGCGACGAGTTCGCCAAGGAGATCCAGGTGGTGATGGAGGAGCGGCGCCTGCGCACCGAGGACAATCCCCAGGCCCTGCTCTACGAGAACCTGATGGCCGCGGCGTACCAGACGCATCCCTACCGCCACCCGGTGATCGGCTGGATGGACGACCTGAGGCAGATGACCGTGGAGGACGCGCGCCGCTGGTACGCGCGCTGGTATGCCCCGAACAACGCCACCCTGGTGGTGGTGGGCGACGTCGCGCCGGAGCGGGTGTTCGAGCTGGCCGAACGCCACTTCGGCGCCCTGCCCGCGCGTGACCTGACGCCGCGCAAGGCGCCTGGCGAGCCGCGAGGGGTCGGCGCGCGGCAGGTCACGGTGAAGGCCCCGGCGGAACTGCCGGCCGTGCTGCTGGCCTGGCAGGCGCCCCGCCTCGCCGACCCGGCCCGCGACTGGCAGCCCTATGCCCTGGAGGTGCTGGCCGGCGTGCTGGACGGGCATGCCTCGGCGCGGCTGCCCCGGTCTCTGGTCAAGGAGCGGCGCCTGGCGGTGGACGTGGGGGCCGGCTACGACCCGGTGTCGCGCGGTCCTGGCCTGTTCCTGATGAGCGCCACCCCCGCCGAGGGGCAGCCGGTCGAGGCGGTGGTGGCCGCCCTCAAGGCCGAGATCGAGCGAATCGGCCGGGATGGCGTCGACGGCCTTGAACTGGCGCGGGTCAAGGCCCAGGTCCTGTCCAGTCAGGTATTCCGGCTCGATTCCCTGTTCTACCAGGCGATGCAGATCGGCGAATGGGAGACCGCCGGCCTCGGTCATCGGGCCATCGACCAGCGCTATGCCGGGTTGCGGGAGGTGACCGCGGAGCAGGTGCGGGAGGTGGCGCGCACGTACTTCAACGATGACCGGCTCACCCTGGCCGTCCTCGACCCCTTGCCCCTGCCCGAGGGCAAGCCCAAGGCGCCGGCGCCGGCGCCGGCGATGGGAGGCAACCATGTCCGTTAGGAAGCTGTGCATCGCGATCCTCCTCTGGCTGGTCCTGCCCGCCTGGGCCGGGCTGGACATCCAGCACTGGACGACCCCCAGCGGGGCGCGGGTGCTGTTCGTCCAGAACCACGACCTGCCCATGCTGGACGTCAGCGTCGGTTTCGCCGCCGGCAGTGCGCGCGACGGACGGGAACGCTCCGGTCTGGCCGGCCTGACCCGCCACGTCATGACCCTGGGGGCGGGCGAGTGGACGGAGCAGGAGATCGCCGAGCGCCTGGCCGACGTCGGCGCAAGCCTGTCCGGCTTCCTGGACCAGGACCGGGCTGGCTTCAGCCTGCGCACCCTGAGCGGCGAGCGGGAGCGGCGGCAGGCCCTGGCCGTCCTCAAGGCGGTGCTCTCCGCGCCGCGCTTCCCGGACGACGTGCTGGCGCGGGAGAAGGCCCGCGCCGTGGCCGGCCTGAAGGAGGCGGCCACCCGGCCCGAATACCTGGGCGAGAAGGCCTTCCAGGCCGCCATCTACGGCGATCATCCCTACGCCCTGCCGGAGTCCGGCGAGATCGAGACGGTGGGCGCCCTGATCCGGGTCGACCTGCTCGACTTCTACCAGCGCCACTACCGGGCGCGCGACATGACCCTGGCCATCATGGGCGACGTCGACCGGGAGACGGCCGAACGCCTGGCGGCCGACTTGTCCGCCGACCTGCCGGCGGGCGAGGCGCCGCCGCCCCTGCCGCCGGTGCCGATGCCCACGGCGGGAGGCGAGCAGGTGATTCCGCACCACGCCACGCAGAGCCATCTGTTCATCGGCCAGCCGGGCCTGACCCGCGACGATCCGGACTACTTCCCCCTGCTGGTGGGCAACTACGTCCTCGGCGGCGGCAGCTTCGATTCCCGCCTGGTCAAGGAGATCCGCCAGAAACGCGGCCTGTCCTACAGCGCCTACAGCCATTTCGCGCCGCTGCGCGAGCGGGGGCCGTTCCTGATGGGGCTGCAGACACGGCGCGAGGCCACCGGCGAGGCGCTCGAGGTGACGCGCGAGACCCTGCGCGCCTTCCTGCGCGAGGGCCCCGGCGAGGCGGAACTGGCCCAGGCGCGCAACAACCTGGTGGGCAGCTTCCCGCTGCGGCTGGACAGCAACCGGAAGATCCTCGACCACCTGGCGATGATCGGCTTCTACGGGCTGCCCCTGGACTGGCTGGACACCTACACCACCAGGGTGGAGGCGGTGACCGCCGAGGCGGTGGCGAGCGCCTTCCGCGCGCGCATCCGCCCGGAGGCCATGAGCACCGTCATCGTGGGCGGACAGCTTGACCCGGCGGGGCGTTAGCGACGCCCCCGCCAACCGGGTGCGCATCATCGGCGGCCGCTGCCGCGGCCGCGTCCTGCGCTTCCCCGACCTGCCCGGCCTGCGCCCGACGCCGGACCGCGCGCGGGAGACCCTGTTCAACTGGCTTGGCCAGCGGCTTGACGGGCTGCGCTGCCTGGACCTGTTCGCCGGCAGCGGCGCGCTGGGCTTCGAGGCCGCCTCGCGGGGGGCGGCGGAGGTGGTGCTGGTGGAACGGGACGCCCGTGCCGCCGCCGCCCTGGAAGCGAACGCCGCCCTGCTCGGCGCCGCCCAGGCGAGGGTCGTGCGCGCCGAGGGCCTGGCCTGGCTGGCGGGGGAGTGCGGGTGCTTCGACGTGATCTTTCTCGATCCGCCCTTCGCCGCCGGCCTGTTGCCCGCTGCCCTGGCGGGAGCCGCGACACGCCTCGACGCGGACGGTAGAATCTACGCCGAATTCGCCGCGCGCCCGGACCTCGCCGGCTGGCGCGTGCTGCGCGAGGGCCGTGCCGGCCTGTCCCACTTCTGTCTACTGGAGCTGGCTTGAAACGCAGGATCGTCTATCCGGGCACCTTCGACCCGATCACCCGCGGCCACGAGGACCTGGTCCGCCGCGCGGCGCGCATCTTCGACGAGGTGGTCCTGGCGGTGGCGGACAGCGCCGCCAAGCAGCCCTTCTTCAGCCTGGCGGAACGCATCGACATGGCGCGCGGCACCCTGGGCGACCTGCCGGGGGTGCGGGTGGAGGGGTTCGACGGCCTGTTGGTGGACTTCGTCCGGCGCCAGGACACCAACCTGGTCCTGCGCGGCCTGAGGGCGGTGTCGGACTTCGAGTACGAGTTCCAGTTGGCCGGCATGAACCGCGGCCTCTATCCCGACCTGGAGACGGTGTTCATGACCCCGGCCGAGCAGTTCATGTTCATCTCCGCCAGCATGGTGCGCGAGATCGCCCGGCTCGGCGGCGACGTGCGCCCGTTCGTGCCCCCCTTGATAGCCGAGCGGCTCGCCACCAAATTGCATTAAACCGCGCGAACGAGGACAGACCATGGCCCTGATGATTACCGACGAATGCATCAACTGCGACGTGTGCGAGCCGGAGTGCCCGAACGGCGCCATCTCCCAGGGGGAGGACATATACGTCATCGACCCCAACAAGTGCACCGAGTGCGTCGGCCACTTCGACACGCCCCAGTGCCGCGAGGTCTGCCCGGTGGACTGCATCCCCCTGAACCCGGACTACGTGGAAACGCCGGAACAGCTGATGGAGAAATATAAGCGCCTGACCGGCGAAGGCTGAACGGGATCCGGACACGAAAAAGCGCGGCATGCCGCGCTTTTTCCATTGCCGCGAGATGGTCCGGCTAGGCGGCGCGCCGGGCCTCGCCGGCCAGCTCCTCGCCCATGCACGCCTCGATGCGCTGGCCCAGGCCGGACAGTTCGCGCAGCTGGCGCTGGATGTCGCGCAGGGCCTGGTCCAGTTCGCCGATGCGGTCCTCCAGGGTGTCCGCCGCCTTGTGGATGCGCTTGACGCTCTCCAGCCGCCGGCGCAGCTGCATCTGGTGCTCGCGCACCTGGGTCTCCATGGGCGACATGATCGCCTTGAGCCAGTTCTCCACGTCCCGGTTGGCCGATTCCATCACCTGCACCGCCCGGCTGGCCATCGTCTCGAAGAAGCGCGAGGTGAGCGTGTGCTGCTCGGTGGTGAGCAGGTTGATGAAGGTATTGAAGTGCTGGTTGTAGGTCGCCTCCAGGCGCTCCATCTCCTTGCGGTACTTGAGCATCGAGAAGGGCGGAATGGCGATCAGCTGGATGCCGTGCTCGGCGTTGAGCTTGCCGTACATGGCCTCCATCATGCGGTTGATCTCCTCGATCTGGGCCATGGCCTCATTGAGGTTGGCGTCCACCTTGGCGAAGAAGTTGTTCATGGCGGTGCGGATGCCGCGTGTGAAGCGGCTCTGTTCCATGGCCTC
>JALOTG010000146.1 GCA_025458005.1 Thiobacillaceae bacterium | reverse complement strand
TCCCGCCTCGATCCGCTTCTGCCACCAGGTGGGGCTCACCTACGTGTCCTGCTCCGGCCCGCGCGTGCCCATCGCCCGCCTGGCGGCGGCCCACGCCGCCATCGCCGAGTCCGGCGAGGCGGGCAGGCAGTCGCTGTAGGGCGCATCCCCTCCCCCGCGGGGGAGGGGGTCAAGTCCTCGATCGGCCGGGCCGGTGGACGGTCAGGCCCTCATAGGCCACCGGGATTGCCGTTCTCGAAGCGCTCGAAGGTCACGATGTGGGTCAGGCCGCCCATGATGTTCTTCGGATTCGTCCGCATCCGCTTGTAGCGGCCGTCGCCCAGCGCGATGAGCGGGCCGCAGGTGGCCTCGGCCGCGCCCTCCCATTGCACGCATAGCGTCCCGTCGCTGTCCAGGCGCCAGGTGCCGCTCTTCTTCTCGCCCTGGTCGGTGAGCTGCTTCGCCGAGCCGTCCGGCGCGTAATAATTTCTGAAGTTGTAGCGGTCCTTCTCGTGCCTGGCATGGACGGTCCTGTCGGTCAGCAGGGCCCGGACCTCCTCGACGGACAGCTGGCCGCCGGCTTGAGCGGGCAGGGCCAGGACGGCCATCGCCGGGCCGAGCAGCCATTTCAGGACTTCAAGCGTCATTCGATTCGTCATTTCGCACCTCCTCCTGTCGTGGTTGGTCAACATGTGGCGGCCGTGATCCGCCAAGCCGGTCATGGCGCCTTCCCTGCCGCGGCACGCCAACCTCGGCGGAGGCGCGTGCCATAAGGTTGACTATAGCGGTCGACAATGGAGAGACAGATGCTCACTCTGGTGTGGGTCATGGCGGTCACCTTGATGTGGGTAGCGTTTTCTTCCTTCACCATAGCAGCTGCGTCCCGCATGCGTCCTTTGACCGGCCATTGAGCGGATCAGGCCAGCCCCACCGCCCGCTCCCACTCCGACAGGGTGAGCCCGGCGAGCCGGTCGAAGTCCCCTCCCGGCAGCGCCTTGCGCGCCAGGACCAGATAGGGCGCCACGGCCAGGGCGGTGCCCAGATGGCCGGGCGGGATCAGGGTGCAGGCGTAGCTGATGTAGATCCGGTCGTAGAGGACGCGCTGCCCCAGCCCGCAGGCGACCACGCTGTCGGCCACCGCGCGCCGATGTCCCGCCAGCCAGCGCGCGAGTTCATCGGCGTCGTCATTGCGCGTCCATGCGCCGGCGTCCTCCATGAACAGGTCGGCCGCGACCTCCCGTTCGCGGGCGATGGCCAGGGCCAGGGAGCACCACACCCCGTGGGCCTCGCCGCGCGCCGCGTCGGGCGCGCTCCGCCGGGGCCGGAAGGCGGTCACGCTCTTGTTGGCGCACGGCACGTGCGCGCCGGGGGCGAGCGGGAAGCGGCGCGCCTCGGCGCTGCCGAACAGGGCCTGGCCGGCGTCCAGCAGGGGCTGGCCGTCGAACACGGGCAGCGCGGAGCCGTCCTGCTGGCTGACGCTGAACAGCGGCGCCTGCCGGCCCTCGGCGATGACGTCGGCGGTGGCCAGGTCGTGGCCCCAGACATGGCCGGCGAGGCCGCAGAAGGAGGAGACGGTCGCCAGGTTGATCTGCCCCAGGTAGGCCCCCGCGGCCTCCGCCCGGTCCAGCGCGACGATGCCGTCGAGCAGGGCGTCGTCGGTCTTCTCCACGGTGGCCGTGGCCACCTTGAGGACGCAGACGTAGCCCAGCCCCACCGCGCCCGGCTGGCCATGGCCGTCGCAGTAGTCCGCGTGCGGGCCGATGGCGCGGCGGTCGAAGTCTGACGAGCGCTTGTTCATGGTCCTCGCGTGATGCGGCCGGTCGATTTCCAGCATAGATGATCGCGGCGGCCGGTCGCGCGCGAGCCGGATGCCGGCGACCGGGTCAGGCTTCGGCGAGCAGACCGTTGCGGGCGAAGGTCCAGAGCAGTTGCTCACAGCTCTGGCGCACCATGGCGGGATCCTCGCCGGCGGGGAAGGCGTCGGCCATGGCCCGCGCCAGCGCGTCGAGGTCGCGATTGCCGTCGAGCAGGCCGAGCAGGCGCAGGCCCACCGTGTCGGGCTGCACGGCGGTGTGACGCACCGAGGCCAGGCAGTCGGCGCCGGCGTCGAGCTGGGCACGCGCCAGGGCGTGCGCGCGCGGCCGCGCCGCGGGCTCGAAGCCATAGGCCCGCTCGGTGGCCGCCGCGCGCACGGCGTCCCAGGCCAGCAGATCGAGCAGTTCCGCCGCGAAGGCCGCCTCGTCGCCCGCCATTGCCTCGTCGCCGTGCGCCGCCACCAGCCCGACGGCATCCCGGTAGAGCGTCCGGTAGCCGACGCTGTCCGGATAGGCGAGGGCGAGCCGCATCATTGCCGCCTTGGCGAGCGGGTGCCTGACCGCGTAGCGGGCGCCGGTGGCCGTGGCGTAGGCCTGCGGCGCGGCCGAGGCAAGGTCGATCTCATCGTCGCTGGCCAGGTCGGCGTGGAAGGCGAGTTCGCGCAAGGCGTCGCCGTCCGGTTCGGACGACACCTGCTCCCCGGCGTGGGTCAGCAGGCTGCGGTGGAAACGGCGGGCGCGGATGAAATCCATGTACTGGATGCGCGCCAGCGGGTCGGCGATGTCCGCCACGGCGTTCCGCCCGGCCGGTCCCAGGGCGCCCGGCAGCAGGGTGTGCAGGCTGGCGTCGGCGACGTAGCGCAGGGCGTGGCGCGCCGCGTGGGCCATGAAGTCGCTGAACAGCACGGGCGTGTTCGTCTCCACGAGATACTCGTGGTACAGGTAGGAGGGCGGCGCCTGGCGCAGATAGGCGACCTCGGCGGCGAGCAGGGGCGCCAGGTCGCCCGCCTCGGCGGCGAAGGCGTCGGCGAAGCTGTCCAGGAAACGGTAGGCCGCCTCCAGCCGGGCGCGCGGCGCGGCCTCGGCGCGCACGTGGTGGCACAGCATGTCGCGCATGACGGCGCGGCTGTGCCAGCCGGGCAGGGCGTTCCAGCTCACGTAGGCGATGCCGCCCGGCGCCAGGTTGCCGGCGCAGATCGCCAGCAGGCGCTCGCGCACCGGCTCCGGCACCCAGGAGTAGAGGCCGTGGGCGATGATGTAATCGAAACGGCCCAGATCGTCGGCGCCGTCCATCAGGTCGCGGTGCAGCAGCCGGATGTTGGCGAGCCCCACCCGCTCGATCAGCCGGCGGCCCTCTTCGATCTGGCCCACCGAGAGGTCGAGGCCGACGAACTCGCTGCCCGGCAGGTAGAAGGCCATCGGGATCAGGTTGCCGCCCTCCGCGCAGCCCAGTTCCAGGACCCGGCAGCGGCACGGGTCGGCGGTGGCGACGCCGAACAGCCGGCCGAGGGCGGCGAGCGATTCGACATGCGTCTCGGCGATCGGGATGCTGCCGTAGGGGATGGCGTCGTAGCTGGCGAGGGTGGGGGCGGTCATCGCGGCTCCAGGTCGGGTGTGCGGCAACTCTATCACCGCCCTCCCGGCGGCGGACGGCCGGGCTACACTGCGGCATCTCACCGCGAGAAGACGCCATGCGCCAAGATCCCGCCCGAACCGTTCTCATCACCGGCTGCTCCTCCGGCATCGGCCTGGCGGCGGCCCGCGCCCTCCATGGTCGCGGCTGGCGGGTGTTCGCCACCTGCCGCCGTCCGGCGGACGCGGAGCGGCTGCGCGGCGAGGGCCTGGAGAGCCTGGCGTTGGACCTGGACGACTCCGGTTCCATCCGTGGGGCGCTGGAGGAAGTGCTGGCGCGCACCGGCGGCCGCCTCGACGCCCTGTTTAACAACGGCGGCTTCGGCCAGACCGGGGCGGTGGAGGACCTCAGCCGGCAGGCCCTGCGCGAGCAGTTCGAGACCAACCTGTTCGGCTGGGCGGAGCTGACCAATCTGGTCATCCCGGTCATGCGCCGCCGGGGGCAAGGGCGCATCGTCATGAACAGCTCGGTGCTGGGCCTCGCCGCGCTGCCCTATCGCGGGGCGTATGTCGCGGCCAAGTTCGCCCTGGAGGGGCTCGCCGACACCCTGCGCCTGGAGCTGGCCGGCAGCGGCATCGCGGTGAGCCTGATCGAGCCGGGCCCCATCGCCAGTCGCTTCCGGGAGAACGCCCTGGAGCATTTCCGGCGCCACATCGACGTCGCCGGCAGCGTCCACCGCGCGGCCTACGAGGCGCAGCTGGCGCGCCTGGAGAAGCCCGGCCCGGCCGCCCCCTTCACCCTGCCGGCCGCGGCGGTGGTGGACACGCTGATCCACGCCCTGGAGAGCCCGCGGCCCCGGGCGCGCTACTACGTGACGGTGCCCACCCACCTCATCGGCCATGCCCGCCGCCTGCTCTCCACGCGCGGCCTGGACTGGCTGCTGCGGCGCATCTCGGGCGGCGGCCGGCGCTAGCGGTTTCTCCGCCGGCCGGGCGCGGCCGGCCTATGCTGAGAGCAGGACACCACGATCCCTCAGGTTGAAATGGAACAGTCCACCACCGTGGGTAGGAGCGCCGCTTGCGGCGCGAGCGGTTCGGCCCGCAGGCGGACCTCCTACCGTTTCATGCGTCACCGGACTCGCGATGCGTGGTGGAGCAACTGACATGCAACTGCGACCCGCGCAGGCCAGATGGTTCGAGATCTACGTCCCCCACGATGACACGGTGCGCGTCACCGAGATCCTGGCCAGGACCGGGGCGGTGCAGCTGGAACTCGACCCGCGCCTGCCGGAGGCGATGGACGTGGGCAAGCTGCGCTATTTCGTGCAGCGCTATCGGGATCTGGCCGCCGCCCACGCCGAGGACCTGCCGGGCGGCCAGGCCCGCGCCACCGCCCTGATCGGCAGCCCGATCCACATCGCCAACCAGGCCCTGCACCGTCTGCGGGTGTGGAGCGCCCGGGTCGACTTCCTCAACGCCCACCTGGACGAGCTGCGCGCCGACCGCGACTATCTGCTGCTGCTGGACGAGGCCCTGGCGGCGATGGAGCGCGAGGGGTTGGACCTGGACGGGCTGTTCCGCCACACGGGCCTGCTCTGCAAGTGCCTGTTCGCCTGCCCGCTGGGCTGCTGCGGTGGGGACGACGAGTTGCGGTCCGTGGTCAAGGTGGTGGTGCACGGCCCCCGCCACGACTTCCCCTTCCTGGTGGGGCTGCCGGACCAGCGCCGCCTGATCCGCAGGATGGTGCTGGACGAGGGCTGCGAGCAGGTGGGCATCCCGTCCTGGCTGGCCGGCGACCACCGCGAGCAGCATCGCCAGGTGCGCGCCCACCTGGACGCCATCGCCGCAGACATCGAGCACCAGGCGGCCGAGCTGGATCGGCTGCGCGGCGATGCGCGGATCGCCGAGGACCGCGCCAACCTGGACACCCTGGCCTGGTACCTGGAGTACGCCGCCGGTTCGCTGACCGAGCGCGAGCTGTGCCACGTGACCGGCTGGACCACCGTCCCGGACCCCCACGCCCTGCGCAGGGCCCTGGAGGAGGCCGGCATCCGCGCCATCGTCCGCTTCCCGGAGCCGCCCGCCAGGGCCGCCATTCCGGTGGCGCCCCTGGACGTCTGGTGGTCACGCCCGTTCCGGCCCCTGCTGCTGCTGTGGGGCACGCCGGGACGCACCGAGGTGGATCCCAGCGGCATCCTGGCGGTGGTGATGCCGCTGCTGTTCGGCTACATGTTCCCGGACGTGGGCCACGGCCTGGCGCTGGTCCTGTTCGCCCTGGCCTTCTCCCGGCGTTGGCCGCAGATCCGCTTCCTGCTGCCCTGCGGCCTGGCCGCCATGGTCTTCGGCTTCGTGTTCGGCGACCTGTTCGGCTTCCACGACGTGGTGCCGGCCCTCTGGCTCAAGCCCCTGGAGGATCCGATGGCCGTCCTGGCCGTGCCGCTGCTGTTCGGGGTGGTCCTGCTGCTGCTGGGCATGCTGTTCGCCGGCTTCGAGGCCCACTGGCGCGGCGAGCTGCGCGACTGGCTGCTGGTGGACGGCGCCGTGCTGCTGCTCTACGCCGCCCTGCTGCTGGCACTGGCCCTGCCGGCGGCGCTGTGGGTCGCCGCCCTGGCGGTGGTCGAGTATTTCGTCGGCAGCTTCCTGGCCGCCCCCGGGCGACGCGGCATGGCCCTGCTGGAGGGGCTGGGGGCGCTGCTGCTGAGCGTCTTCGAACTGACCATGAACACGCTCTCCTTCCTGCGCGTGGGGGCCTTCGCCCTGGCCCACGCCGCCCTGTCCCACGCCATCCTGACCCTGGCCGGCATGGTCGAGCAGCCGGCCGCCTGGCTGCTGGTCATCGTGCTGGGCAACCTCTTCAGCCTGGTGCTGGAGGGCCTGGTGGTGTTCGTGCAGACCACCCGGCTGGTGATGTTCGAGTTCTTCGTCCGCTTCCTGCAGGCGGAAGGCCGGCTGTTCCGGCCGGTGCGCCAGCCGCCGCCCGCGCGGGTCTGACCGGCCGCGATCGGTGTCCCTCAGCGGCGCGGCGGCGTCGGAGGCGTGGGCGGCGCGGGCGGCGCGGGGGGCGCCGCCGGGGCGCTGGCCAGGCTGGCGCGCAGCTCGCGCCGGTACTCCAGGATCAGCCGCGCCTTGGCCGATTCGGCCAGGGTCCGGTCGGCGCGCAGGGCCGAGCAGTAGGCGGCGAACATCATCTGCTCCAGGTAGACCCGGTCCGCGCCGGGCAGGCGGATCATCAGGTCGCGGGTCACGGAGCGCACCCGGGTCTCCAGCTGCGCCCCGCTGACCGGGCCGATCTTGCCTACCTCGGCGCGCACCTGGGTTTCCCAGTCCTTGTTCGCCTGTACCGGCGGCGCGGGGCAGTCCAGGGCGAAGGCCCCGGCGGCCAGGGTCAGGGCCGCCAGCGCGCCGGCGGTTGAGGTCCAGCGTCGGGTGGTGGTCATTGCGCGCCCGCCTTCTTCAGTATGCGGATCATTTCCGTCCTCTGGGGGTCCTTCAGGTCCTCTTCCGCGAAGTTCAGCGGCGTCTTGCCGTAGGCATCCTCGTCGTTCACCCGCGCGCCCCGCCTCAGCAAGGTCAGCACCGCATCCGTCCAACCCCAGCGCACCGCCCGCATGAGGGCGGTCTGGCCCCGGGCGTTGCGGGCGTGCAGGTCGGCGCCGGCGTCGAGCAGGGCCTCGATGATGGCGGTCTGGCCCGTGGCGGCGGCGCGGATGAGGGCGTCCGATCCCTGGCGGTCGCGCAGCCTGACGTCGGCCCCCCGCTGCAGCAGCAGGCGCACGAGGGGCAGGTCCTGGCCGCTGGCGAGCATCAGCGCCGTCTCCCCGGCCGCATTGCGCGCGTCGACCTCGGCGCCGCGGTCCAGCAGGACGCGCGCCAGCTCGATGTTGTCGGGATGATCCGCGGCGATCATCAGGGGGGTGTTGCCGTCCGCGTTGGCGAGGTTCGGGCGGGCGCCGCGCGCCAGCAGGAGTTCCGCCATGGGCATGCCGTCCGAGTCCTTGGCCGCCATCATCAGGGCGTTCCAGCCGCCGCCCCGGTAGCCCGGGCAGGCGCAGCGGGCGTCGACGTCGGCGCCGGCCTCCAGCAGCAGCCCCAGGATGGCCGGTCGGGCCTGGCTCGCCGCCTCCTCGAGCAGGGGCGTCCAGCCCTCGTCGTCGCCGGCCTTGACGTCGGCGCCGGCGGCCAGCAGGGCGCGCAGCGCGGGTTCCGCCCAGCCGTGGCGCAGGCCGTGCAGCAGGGCCGTCCG
>JALOTG010000145.1 GCA_025458005.1 Thiobacillaceae bacterium | reverse complement strand
CCGATCCAGAGGATTGCGCGCATCGTGCCGCCTCCCTTCGCTTGCCTGAAACCCCCGCCTGCGCGGGGAGATAGTTGCAGCATAGGCCGTCCGGCCGGCGCCGCAAGCGCGGGCATCGGGGTCGGCGGATCAGCCGGCCAGGGCGCTCAACAGGTCGCGCCGCGCCGCCGCCAGGGCCTCGCGCAGGGCCTCGCGAGCGGGCTCGTTCAGGCCGGCGGCGGCCTGCTCCAGCAGCCGGGCGCAGCGCGCGTGATGGGCCTCGACGGCGGCCAGGAGCGCCTCGCGGTCGAGGACCGGGGCAGCCGGCGCCGGCGGGGGCGGCGCGTCGCCGTCCACCGCCTTGAGCGCCGCGTGGCGGGGGATCATGCGCTGCCCGCCGCCGTCCTCGGCCGCCGCCGTCAGCGGGCCGACCTTCACGTATACCTTGCCTTCGTATTCGAAGCGGGCGCCCAGGGGCAGCAACTGGAACTTCATCAGATCAGCCCCCTGCGCTCGATCTCGCTCAGATAGGCGGAGTAGCCCATCTCGGCGAACCCTTCCCGGTTGGCCTGGGCCAGGGCGGCGAGGAAGCCGGGCTCGCCTTCCTCGGGGTCGTCGGCCACCACCAGGGTGGCGCCGTCGGCCAGGCGCAGGCGCACGCCGTTGACCAGGGCGTCGGTCTCGGCGGCGCAGACGAGATAAAGCGGGCACGCCTCGAAGGCGGCGATCCGGTCGACGTTGAGGTAGTACTCCCGGGCGCCGAAGCGGCGCTCGGCGGGACAGCGGGCGGGATGGCCGCGGCCGAGGTCCTCGTCGCGGACGGCCTCGGTCTCGCGCAGGGGATAGAGCTTGATGAAGGGCATCGCGTGTTCCTCGCCATTCCGGCATGCGCGCTGAAGGCGGACATTATCCGCCCATTCCGCCACCGGCCGGCGCATGGCCACCCTGGGCCAGCCTTGCCAGGACGGCCGATGCCCCTCATACTGCCGGGGTCGAATCGATTGTTGGGCTGTCCCTCGGTATCCCCTCCGGATGCCTACGTTGGCCTTCCCCGCTTGGTAATTTGATGCCGCGCCCAATATCGCGCGCGGCAAACCCATCCCGTGAGGAACGCCATGGCAAACGGCACCGTCAAGTTTTTCAACGCAAGCAAGGGTTTCGGTTTCATCCAGCCGGATGACGGGGCCAAGGACGTCTTCGTGCACATCTCGGCCGTCGAACGCGCCGGCCTGCCCGGCCTGAGCGACGGTCAGAGGGTCTCCTTCGAGGTGGAAACGGGCCGCGACGGCCGCGTCTCCGCCACCAACCTGAAGGCGCTCTGAGCACCCCCGCGCGGTCGCACCGCGCCGTCTACCGTTCGCGCCACGGCGCGGCGGCATACCATGAAGCCCGTCGGACAGCCGGCGGGTAGTCTCGATACACAAGGAAAACGATATGGCCAAGGAAGAACTCGTCGAACTGGAAGGCGTCGTCAGCGAGGTCCTGCCCCAGACCCTGTTCCGCGTCAAACTGCAGAACGGCCACGAAGTCACCGCCTATACCTCCGGCAAGATGCGCAAGCACCGCATCCGCATCCTGGCCGGGGACCGCGTCACCCTGGAGATGTCGCCCTACGACCTGAGCAAGGGACGCATCAACTTCCGGCACAAGGACGAGAACGCCGCCCCCCGGCCGGCGACGCAGCCCTTCCACCGCAAGCACTGAGCCATGGCCGGGGCGCCGTCCCGGCCGTTCGCTGGAACCGGCGCCGCGCCGGACGCAGGACAAGCGGCGGGTCCCGGCAAACCGGCCGGGTGACCCCTACTGCCAGGAGGCACACATGGAAATCTACGTCGGCAATCTCGCCCCGCAAACCACCGAAACCGAGCTGACCGAGCTGTTCAAGACCTACGGCGAGGTGCGCTCTGCCCAGGTCAAGCGCGACCTGTTCAGCGGCGTATCGAAGGGCTTCGGCTTCGTCGAGATGCCCGGCCGCCAGCATTCCCTGAATGCCATCGCCGGACTGAACGGCAAGGATCTGCACGGCCAACCCCTGCGCGTCAACGAGGCGCAGGCGCGCATGCACGGCGGCGGCCGACGGCGCTGATCCGCCCGTCGCGCTCGCGACGGAGAGTGCGCGTGGCTGTGCCGCGGCGGCCGCGCGTGGCATGATGGTCCAGATGCCGCTCATGCGGCGGCGGTGGGCGCATGCCCACCCCTCCACGGCTGGCCTTCCCGGAGCTTCAAGATGCGCGCACGCCTATCCACCCTCATCTGCCTGGCTGGCCTGCTCGCCGCGACCGGCGCGCGGGCCTTCCCCTGGTACGCGTCGGGGGACAACGTCTGGGGCGCCGGCCTGATGACCCCGGCGGAGCGCGGCCAGTACGTCAAGCGCATCCAGGGCATGAAGAGCGGCGAGGAATGCCGCGCCTACCTCGAGGCCCACCGCCAGGAGATCCGGGCGCGTGCCCAGGCTCGCGGCGTCGCCCTGCCCCCACCGCCCGACACCAGCCCCTGCGACGTCATGGAGCGCATGGGCCGCTTCAGCGGCAACGCCCCGGCCTGCCCGACGGACACCGCGCCCGCCCCCTAGAACGCGATGGGCGGCCTGACGCGACGCCTCCTCCTGCCTTTCGCCCTGCTGGGCGGCCTGTCGTCCTGCCCGGCGGCCGGTATGGAGCGGCCGCTGTTCGACGCCCACCTCCACTATGGCGCCGAGGACGCGCGCAGCCATTCCCCCGAGCAGATCCTGGCCATCCTGGAGGGCAACGGGATCGTGCGCGCCGTGGTCAACGGCTCCCCGGCCGACCACGCCATGCAGTTGCATCGACGCGCGCCGGCCCGCGTCGTGCCCTTCCTGGGCGTGTACCGCACGGCGGCGGACAAGGCGGACTGGCACCGCGACGCGACCTTGCCGGACTGGGTGGAACGGCAGCTGGAGACGGGACCCTGGCGGGGGGTGGGGGAACTGCACCTGTTCGCCGCGCAGCGCCACAGCCCGGTGTTCCGGAGCGTCGTCGAACTGGCCGCGCGGCGCGGCCTGCCGCTGCAGGTGCACGCCGATCCGGCGGTCATCGACGCGCTGTTCGAGCACGTCCCCCAGGCCAGGGTGATCTGGGCCCATGCCGGCGCCTATCCCTATCCGCCCCTGATCGCCGACTACCTGCGCCGCTATCCGAACCTGCTCGTGGACCTGTCGGTGCGCGACGAGCATATCGCGCCCGCCGGCCGGCTCGACCCGGAATGGATGCTGCTGCTGATGGAGTTCCCCGACCGCTTCCTGGTCGGCGTGGACACCTACAGCGCCGAGCGCTGGCGGCGCTTCGGCGAGGTCGCCGGCCGGATCCGCGGCTGGCTCGCCCAGCTGCCGCCCGAGGTGGCCGAGCGGATCGCCGTGCAGAACGCGCGGCGGCTGTTTCCCTGACCGGTCGGGGTCGCGCGGGTCAGGAGGGCCGCGCCGCCAGCCGGTCGCGCAGGAAGGCCTCCAGCTCGGCGGCCGGCAGCGGTCGGCTGAACAGATAGCCCTGCACCTCCCGGCAGCCTTCGCCGCGGATGAAGGCGAGCTGCTCCTCGGTCTCCACTCCCTCGGCGATGGTCTCCAGGCGCAGGCTGCGCGCCAGCTGGATGACGGCGCGCACGATGGCGGCGTCGTCGGGATCGGTGCCGATGTCGCGGATGAAGGACTGGTCGATCTTCAGCTTGTCGACGGCGAAGCGCTTCAGGTAGCTCAGCGACGAGTAGCCGGTGCCGAAGTCGTCGATGGACAGGCGCAGCCCCAGCGCCTTGAGCTGGCGCACCGTGTGCAGGGTGTTCTCGACATCCTGCAGCAGGATGGATTCGGTCAGCTCCAGCTCCAGCAGCCGGGGCGGCAGGCCGCTGTCGGCCAGCGCGGCGGCGACCGTCTCTACCAGGTTGGTGCGGCGGAACTGCAGGGCGGACAGGTTGACCGAGATGCCCAGGTCCGGCAGGCCGGCGGCGCGCCAGGCCTGCGCCTGGCGGCAGGCTTCCGCCAGCACCCAGGCGCCGATCGGCACGATCAGGCCGCTGTCCTCGGCGACCGGGATGAAGCGTGCCGGCGAGACGTCGCCCAGCTCTGCGTTGCGCCAGCGCAGCAGGGCCTCGACGCCGACGACCGCTCCGCTGACGATGTCGAACTGGGGCTGGTAGTGCAGGCGGAATTCGCGGCCGTCCAGGGCCTGGCGCAGCCGGCTCTGCAGGAGCAGGTGTTCCTGGGCCTGATGGTTCATGGCCGCGTCGAAGAAGCGGTAGGTGTTGCGGCCGGCGTCCTTGGCGTTGTACATGGCCGCGTCGGCCTTCTGCAGCAGGGTGTCGAAGTCGCGCCCGTCCTCCGGGTAGAGGCTGATGCCGATGCTGCAGGAGGCGTGCAGCAGGTGACCGTCGATCTCCAGCACCTCGGCCAGGCGCGCCAGGATCTCGCCGGCGATGCGCTCCACCGCGGCCAGGTCGTGGAGGTCGTTGAGCAGCAGGATGAATTCGTCGCCGCCCTGCCGGCTCACCGTGTCGCTGTCGCGCACGCAGCGGCGCAGCCGTTCGACCACCACCTGCAGCAGGCGGTCGCCGGCCGCGTGGCCCAGCGTGTCGTTGATCACCTTGAACCTGTCCAGGTCGAGGAACAGCATCGCCACGTGGGTGCGGTCGCGCTCGGCGTAGGCGGCCGCCTGCTCGAAGCGGTCGCGCAGCAGGACACGATTGGGCAGTCCGGTCAGCGCGTCGTGGTGGGCGAGGAACTGGATGCGCGCCTCGGCCGCCTTGCGCTCGGTGACGTCGCGGTCCACGCCCTGGAAGCCGACCAGCTCGTCCCTGTCGTCGAACAGGGGGGTGGCGCTCGACTCCAGCACGCGGTAGCTGCCGTCGCGGTGGCGCCAGCGCAGCGTGACGTTCCGCCAGCCCTGCTTCGCGTCCAGCGCGTGCCGGAAGGTCTGCCGAAACAGCGGCAGATCGTCCGGATGCACCAGCGCGGCGGGGGCCATCGCCAGGAACTCCTCCAGCCGGAGGCCGAGGATGGCGTGGACCCGATCGTTGCTGTAGAAGTGCC
This sequence comes from Thiobacillaceae bacterium, assembly GCA_025458005.1. Lineage (GTDB taxonomy): Bacteria > Pseudomonadota > Gammaproteobacteria > Burkholderiales > Thiobacillaceae > JALOTG01. The sequence continues at coordinate 2,619 of JALOTG010000145.1, read as the reverse complement.
GGCCGCTGGCGTCCAGCGACCAGATCCAGTCCACGGATTGCTCCGCCATGGCGCGGAAGCGGGCCTCGCTTTCGCGCAGTGCCTCTCTGACCTGCACGCGCTCGGTGATGTCCTGGCAGGCGCCATAGAGACGGTGCCGCGCCGATCCGCCTTCGTCCGCGACCACCTTGGAATAGGCCCGCAGGTAGCGTACCGCGCCGTCCTTGCGCAGGATGCGCAGCTCGCACTCGCTCGACTCGCCCGGCATGAGCTGCGTGACGTGGCGGTCGAACACCGGCAGGTCGTCGGGATGCACGAAGCAGCGCCAGCAGCCACGCGCCATAAGTTCCTCCAGGCTGTGTCCGAACACCTGCTCCATCGAGCCCGATGCCCAGTCGATGACGAAGGCCCCGTCACCGGCGCGCGTGCAGGAATAGAGCACGTCGGTGGCGACGCCGGAGATCTCCCGGTAGCGCGCCTCGCTCTCGCGCAGCAGGGACTCGGTGCGCTTGCGTTCGGTGATGTCGGTGAAGGTCACCACCGCGCCGACCAGTTCGCCGTCGTGGTACATGGGATGCGACCAGTACTCGACCGGGAAACTGCTGCCGTCCTTGCGCCAGTGCACCTCGCTGTCGACGTGGGTCGGCTTGCCCTGCAGGGTGGACAGGCGGATGTGGCACTGCTCCTTGGGGTAGGGCCGTCCGTCCGGGTGGGTATGGTGGATGAGCGCGTGCAGGCCCCGGCCGACCAGTTCCTCGGCGCGCGCGTAGCCCAGCATGCGCAGGGCGGCGGGATTGACGAAGGTGCACAGTCCTTCGGTGTCGACGCCGAGGATGGCGTCGGGCGAGGTATCGAGCAGCAGGCGGAAGCGGGCCTCGCCCTCGCGCAGGGCGGCCTCGGCGGCCTGCCGGTCCATGGCCTGGCCCAGGTCCGTCACCAGCTGCTCCAGCAGGACCACCTCGTCGGGCCCGAAATCGTGGGCCACCCCGCTGTAGACGTTGAGGGCGCCGATGACGCGGCCAAGGCGGCGCAGGGGCGTGGCGGCGGAGGAGCGATAGCCCTGGCGGCGGGCCTCCTCGCGCCAGGGGGCGAAGGCCGGGTTGGTCTCGGTGTCGTCGTTGATCGCCGTGCGGCCTTCGCCGATGGCCACGCAGGTCGGCCCGCCGCCCTGCGGCGAGGCGTCGCAGCGAATGTCGGCGCGGGCCAGGTAGCCATCCACGAAACCCGCCTCGGCCACCGGGCGCACCCGGTCACCGTCCTCGTCCAGCAGGCCGATCCAGGCCATGCGGAACAGGTCGTCGCGCACCAGCGCCTGGCAGATCCGCGCCATCAGATCGGCCGGCCGCGCCTCGCCGATCAGCATCTGGCTCACCGAGGCGATCACGCGCAGGAGCTGATCGCGGCGGAACATCACCCTGGCATACAGCCGCGGCGCGCTGATGTCGCTCAGGATGCCGGCCAGGCGCAGCGGATGGCCGTCGGCATCGCGCTCCACCACCTCGCCCCGCTCGCGCGCCCAGATCACCCCGCCGTCGGGGAGCAGCAGGCGATGCTCGATCTCGTAGGGTGCGCCCCCTCGCAGGCAATCCTCCAGGGTCTGCACGACAGCCTCCCGCTCCGCCTCGGGCACCCGGTCGAGATAGGCCTGGCGGGGATGCGTCGTCCGCTTCGGGTCCAGGCCCGCCAGGCGGGCCCAATGGGCATTGTGGGTAACCTGGCCGCTGCGCAGGTCCCAGTCCCAGACGCCTTCGTCGATGACGGCCAGGGCGGCGTCCAGCCGACCGACGGCATCGGCGGACGGGGAGGGGGCACAGGCCAGGTCTAGGTCAGTGTCTTTCATCAGGGGAGATCTCCCGCCTCGCGGGCGGCAGGGGATAAAAGCCATTTCGGCATGTCGGTCGGTCTTCTGAAGGCTTCAATTCATACCCGGATGTGTTAGCGTTTTCGGCATCGGTCAGGAGGGAAGATCATGCGCGCGTTCGTTGCTATCGTCATGGGCATCATGCTGACCGGCTGTGGCGCCGAGGTGGCCGGCACCGCCGCCACCGCCAAGGCCGAGGAGGCCCGCCAGGCGGAACAGATCAAGCAGCAGGTCCAGGAGCAGCTGGACGCCGCCAGGCAGGCCGAACAGCAGCGGCTGCAGGAGGCCGAGCAGGCCGCCCGGCAGTAGTCGGGGCGGCGCGCTCCGCTCCCCGTCACGCCGCCGGGGGCGCGGGTTCCAGCCCGCGTTAGGGTCCCCCCGAACGCATGTTCTCGGTGAGTTCCACCGCCCAGACCAGGGCCTCCAGGTGGCGGGCGCTGACCAGGGCGGGGGTGAGGCCGCATCGTTCGGCCAGGGCGGCGATGCCCGCCTGGTCGCCTTCCTCGCAGGCGACGGCCAGGTTGAGCAGGTCGCCGTGGACGCCCTCGCGGCGCAGCAGGGCGGCGAGGACCTCCTCCGGCAGTCCCAGCTGGGAGACGGCGTCGTGCAGCGGCATCTGGAACAGCACGTCCATCAGCGACAGCAGGCCGGTGATGAAGGCCATCTCGGCCTGCTGGCGCGGCAGGCGCGACTGGGCGAGCAGCTCGGTGAGCCGGGCGCGGGCCAGGGCGGTCTCGCGCAGGGCGGCGTCCATGGGCTCGGTCTTGCCGGTGTAGAAC